>JBFWOK010000257.1:0-7115 GCA_050250555.1 Limisphaerales bacterium | reverse complement strand
GTCGAACCGTGAGCTTCTCGCCGGTGAGCGGATACTGATTGTCGCAAAGCCGTTCGTAGGCTTGTTGGTCGACGGCGCTTCCTGGTTCGAGCCCCAGTCGTGCCGCCCCTTTTCCAAACCAACGCCCCACCACGGTCTGCCCCTGCGAATGGTACTCTCCGTTGGCCAGGTGCTTCCGGAAGTACTCCTTGGCCACCTGAACGCTTTTCTGGGGTCGCGCGGTGAACATTGTTTGATTCGTGGTGCGTCGCGGCGCCGAGCTTCAGGCAAACGCCGTTTGTCGATTCAGCCTCGGTGCAGGGTCATTGAATTGCAGGACACCAACCCCTATCTGCGATAGGGCAGATCCCGGGCGGTCAATTTCGGAACCACCGGGTGCGGTACCAGACCGGAACGGAGCCATCCGCTTCGCGGGGAGGGAGGACCACCTTGCGGTGACCTTTCGCGCAGTGGACGACCACGCACGCGTGCTTCCCGAGGCCCCGGAGCCGGTCGGGTTTGATCTGATGTTCGTCGATGTTCCGGTACGACTGATGGTACCGGCCGGCGCTCCAGCCGGTCGTTCGGTCTCGCCCCACCCGCTTGCCGATGAAATCGGCGCTGGCCCTCGCGTCGTCCTCGTCGGCCGCGGTGAAGATCAGCCGGTTCCGCAGGTTCAGGGTGAATACCTTGGCCTGCTCGGCGCCGAGGGCGGGGATCAGGGATGTGGTGCTCTGGGTCGCCGCCACGAGGCAGACTTTGGCTTCCCGGATGATGTCGACCACCGAGTGGTCGCTGAGACCGTGCTCGCTGCGGGTCACGAAGCGCTGGCATTCGTCGACCAGCAACAGAAGCAGGTTGTGCCGGTCGCGGTCGGGCTTGGGCTGGTCGTATCGATTCAGGGCGTGGATGTAGAACAGGTGCTTCAGGAAGGTCCCCACGAACTGGCGTTCGGTCTGGAGCCGTTGGGGCAGGCCGATGCACAGGATCTTGCCGTCGTCGACGTCGCGCAGTTGGAAGGTGGAATCCCGGCAGAAGACCTCGGCGATCCCGGGTTGGGCGAAGTAATGGAGGTAGTTCCGGACTGTTCCAACCACGCCCGCCAACTGTTCCGCCGGTTGGGCGAGGTAGAGTCGGAAATGTTCCGCCAATTCCGCCGACTTCACCCGCTGGAGAATCGCCCGGGTATCGTCGGGGTTGACCAGGACGTTGTGGGCGTTCTCCAGCGTCACCGGCAGGCCGGCGTCGGCGAGGGCCTCCAGTGCCTTGCCGATGTGGATCTGGGCGGCGTTGCGGAAGAAGGCCTGTTCGTTCGTGCTCCCAAGGGCGACAGCGGTATCGACGACGCATTGGGCGTAGGTCGCGAAAGGGATGGTCCGGTCGCCGACCAGGTTGAAGCGGTGCCGCGGTTGCCAGTCGGGACCGGATTCCGGCGGGCGAACTTCCAACACTAAAACGTCGTTCGACCTTCCATGCTGTCGCGCGATCGCGATCACCTGCTCGTGGAGCACGCCTTTGACGTCGATGCAGAGCCCGCCGAAGCGCGGCTGATTCCGGAAGAATTGCATGAGGATGGGTAGGACGCCGCTCAACGTCTTTCCGGCACCGGTGGCGCCGGTGATGAGGAAGTGCTGGCACGCGCGCTGACAGTCCCACTCGATGCCGCCCAGCCGGATGACGATGTCGTCGCGGAGGAATTCCCGGAGGAAGTGGTTGCCCAGGACGGCCAGGCCGAGCAGACAGGCGGCGACGGCGACGTTCCAGAGGGGCAGGGGATCCTGGAGAAGATCCTTGCTCATGAGGCGACGAGCCTGAGGTGGTCGCCGTGGACGATGACCCGACCGCTCCCGGTTCCGCCGGCGAGCAGGTTTTCGGTCACCGCATCGCCCATGAACTGATGGATGGCGGCGAGCAGGGGACCAGCGCCGAGACGGGGGGAGAATCCGACGACCGCCAGGAAGCGCGCGACCTCGGGTCCGACCATCAGCGTTCGGCCTCGACTCGCGTGCCACTGAATGAAGTTCTTCAGGTGGAGGGCGACGATGGCCTCCTGGGCGGCGCGTCCGAGAGGTCGGAACACATACGGAGCACCAAACCGGCGCAGGAGTTCCGGACGGAAATGGCGTTCGATCGAGCGGACCACCCGCTTTTCCAACGAGACGAAGGGGAGATGTTCGCGGCCCAGGATTTCGGCGGAACCCAGGTTGCTGGTGACGACGATGTAGAGGCCGGAGAGATCCAAGGTGCCGCCGGAGGCGAGCGTCACCCGGTTGGCCTCGGCCATGGCCAGGAACAGGTGGACGAATTCCGGGTGGGCCTTTTCGATTTCATCGAAGAGCCAGACCCCGCGGGAGGCCTGCCCATAGGCTTGCTGGAACCGGCCGGGGTCACCGGACCGGTTACCGAGGAGATCGCCGACCCGGTCCAGCGTCTTGAACTCGGCGCAATCGAAGCGGATGAAGTGGTCGGGACCGAAGACGAGATCGGCGAGGTTTTGGGCGGTCTCCGTTTTCCCCACGCCGGTGGGACCGGCGAAGAGGAAACAACGTGCGCACCCACCCGGCGGCACCCCGCCGAGTTCGAGTCGCTGGACGGCCCGGCTGAGGCGTTCCAGGACCTCGGCCTGACCGAGGATGCGCGAGGACAGGTCCTCGAAGAGTCGCCCCAACGCCGTGGTGCGTGGGGTAGGGGACTTGGATGTTCGTTTCGACATGGGTGTGCCGCCGGAGAATCCGGCTTCTCAGGAGGATCCGCCGGCCTGGCCCGTTGGGTTTCGTGACGGCAGCACCGCGGACCGAGCGGACCGGAGCCATCGGCTTCCCGATGAACATCCAGCAGTTCCGACGAGCACACGAACGAGCGTTGATGGAGGGGTGACCGAGCACTGGCGAGGAATGTCCCGACCCCTTTCGGCGGCGACGGGACTCGTGGTAAAAGGCGGCCATGGCCCTCGTATCCACCCAGACGCTGCTCGCTGATCACCCCGCCTTGCGCGCGTGCCTTCAGAATCGGGGCTTCGAGCGAACCAGCCCCTCGGAATACTCCAACGGTCGAGCGACCGTGCGATTCGAGGGCGCGAAGGTTCTGGCGACGCCACCCTTTCTTTCGAATGCAGCCCGCGGCGCGATTGTGGAACAGGCCCACCGCGCCAAGATCGCCCTCGACCGGATCGTGGACGTTATCCGCGAATCGCCTGAAACCCACAGCGCCCGGGAACTCCGGCTCTTTCTCGGTTCACTCTTCAACCAGCACCACGCCATCAACCTCTGGCGACTGAAAGACGCTTTCGGTTCCCAACGGATAGGCTGGGTGATCGAACTCTTCACCGCCTGGATGCAAGGCCACGTCCCGGACGAGGCGCTGCGTAGGGCGTTGGTGGATGCCGGAGCTCTTGAGCCGACGGGGGATGCCCGTTCTCCCAGCACTGGGCGGAAGCCATAGGCTCCGAAGGAGGAAATGGCGGCTTGGATCTCCTTTCCAACCAGTGGCGGACACCGAGGCGGGTCCCGTGGTGGTGCTAGCCAGTTGGTTGAACTGGAACCTTCCACGGAAGCGAATGACCGAGGTGCACGAGCTCGCCCACATTGTGCTTCCGTTCGCTGACGGAACCCAAGATCGCGAGGAAGAAGGGCCGGTGGCCCGTTTCGCGGGTGCCTTCCTCCTCCCGGAGGAGACGTTCAAAACGGCGTTTGGCCCGCATCGGAATCACCTTGGCGTCGGTGAGTTGATCCAGATGAAGGTGACCTTTGGAGTGTCCATCTGGGCGATGATGAAGCGTGCGGAGCAGTTGGGACTGATCAGCCCATCGGTTTACAAGCGCTTCTGCATCTACGCGAGCGAGCACCATTGGAAGTCGGAAGGCGAACCTGGGGATGAACTGTATCAGCGCCCCGAGCATCACGGACGCTTTTGTCAACTGGTGCTCCGCGCCGTTGCCGAGGACATCATCAGCCGTGCGAAAGGTGCGGAGCTTCTCGGGGTGGATTTGGCGGCGCTCCGGCGGGAGCTGCAAGAGGTCCTTGGCTAGCCCTGGCAATGAAGATTGCCGTCGAGGACGCCAACGTCCTGATCTGTCGCTCGCACTTACCCACCAATCCGATGCGAAGAGCAATGCCAGCATCGCGAGGAGTTGCGCGATGGCCTTGCTCATCCTTCTCGAGGGGTGCCAACGGGCGGTTAACAAGGATTCTGGCGGTTGTCCGGGCGGCGCTGATCCGCTCGGATGCGGGCTGCTTCGATCTGCGCAGCGTGGAGCACGGCGTAACTGCCCGGCTTCCCCGGAGGTCGCGGGTGGATGGGTGAAGGTGCGAGGCTCATGGGTCCGGGATAAGGCAGTTGGTGAAAGGTGCAGATGGCCTGGGTCATGGCGCCCAAGGAACTGGCGGACGGATGGGTTGAGGGAAACCCCGCGAACCAACGCTCCAGGTATCCGGAATGGCTCCGCTTGGCCCTGTACAGCTCCGCATCCAGGGGGCAGATCGACCACAGGGGCAGATCGATTCCAAAAACGCTGAGGTGATGTTCCTCCAGCGGAAACCGGGCGGGGTCCACCTGAACTCCACAGGCTGGGAGAGTCTCCTCGTAGAAGACACTGCAGGAATGGTAGCGCATCAACTCCAGAAACTCCTCGAGCGTGCCCGGCAGCCCCGGCCAGAAGATACCGCCCTCCTCGACCGCCCCGAACCGGTAACGCCAGTGAGCTTCGCCCATGCACCGGTCGCGCGCGAGATAGTGGAAACCGTCGAACAGGTGCATCATATCACCCTTTTTCTCCACCCCCACGCGCGCCTGGACGGACTGGAGGATCTCGAGGTCTCTCTGGGGAATGGATGAGTTCATGGCGCGTTTCATGATTCCAATTTCGAGTGCGCTCGTACCGACGCGAGTCCCGGGCGGCACGAGACCTCCCGGCCTTTCTGAGTTCAAAGCACGGGACCAGAAACCCGCCATCAAGTCAAACGCGAGGTGGAGAAGCTGAGTATGGTTCTACCCCCCGGATCGAGGCCATTGACCTTGAACCCGAAATTTTGAGCGAGGGTATGCCCCGGCGGACGGAGCAGATGGCCTTTGTCGCGACTCCAAAACCGGCGTCGTGCCCGGAGGGCTTTGCGGAAGCCCCAGGTTAGGACCGTCACCGCCCCAAGAATTCCTCCCACCAGCATGGGAAGGGCTCCCAGGAGCTGATTTGTAGTCTCGGGTTTCAAGGTTGCGTGGGTTCCCCGGGGAGAAGTCCGAAGTACTGGAAGAGGGCGTTGGTTCGGGCCTCGACGATTTTCTCGAAGACTCCGGCGCGTTCGCAGACGGCATTCATGGGGGCGAAGTCACGTTTGAGGAATTCGCTGAGGGTACGGGGCACACCCGACAGCGGCGATTCAAAACCCGGCTCCGGGGTCGCCACGCCCGACCTCGGTCCGTAGACTTTGCCGCGGTGAAGACACATGACTGTCCTACGGCGCGGGTGCTTCGGCTGGTCGAGGAACGAACCGGCAAGGCGGTCCATCTCGAGCCGGGCGCTGTTCGGTTGGTGGATGGCTGGGTTTCGCTGTTGGGCATGTCGTCCTGGTATCGATGGATTCCGGAGGTGATCGCGTGAGCGCGGAAGAACAGGCATTCACACTGCCGCTGGATCGGTTCGACACCGATCTGTTGCCGCCGGAGGCCCGCACCGTTGGTACACCGGCGTTCCGCCAGGCGGTCAGCGACTACCTCACGCGTTCGTTTGGGGGATTCGGTGGACGGGCTGCGATCGTGGTCGACGACCGGCAGATCAGCGTCCGGTGGAACCCGGAATCGGCGTCGCCGACCAGCCCTCTCGATGCGGCGATCGCGCACCTGCGCAGTGGCCGGACGCCGCAAGGCGTGCAGATGCTGGAGTTGCTGCTGACCCGGGACCCCGACGACGTGAATCTCCTGTTCAACCTGGGGATCGCACTGAGCGAGGCCCGTCGATTGGCGGAGGCGGAGGATCACCTCAACCGGGCGGTGGAACTGGCACCGGACTTCGCGGACGCCCTCGTGGCTCTGGGCGTCGCGCAACTGCGGCAACAGAACGTCGAAACCGCCATCGAGACACTCGAGCGCGCGATTGCGATCGAACCCGACAATCCGTGGGCCCATCGTAACCTGGGCATCGCCTACCTCAAACTCGGCGAGGATGCCGAGGAGGCGGTCGAGCACCTGCAAAATGCGGTCGAACGGCAACCGTCCGATCAAGGGGCTTGGTTGGCGTTGGGGGACGCCTACGCCATCTCGGACCGGCGCAAGTTGGCGGAACAAGCCTACCGTCGGGCGATCGAGATTCATCCCCACAACGACCTTGCGGAAGTCGCGCGGAAGGCGAGCACGAAACTGGCACAAACCAGCCTTTAAGGAACCGGTCCGGCGGAGGGGCGGGCATTGGTGAGCGGTGAAGAGGTAGGCTCGGCGTAGGCAAAGAAGCGATTTCAGGTGCCGGCCCATTTGCTCTCGAAGCCAGATCGCGGCTGATCGTAGGCTTTTGTTCTCATACACGTTCGCCTATGATCTCCCCGACCAAGTCCCTCGGTCTCGTCTTTGGCATAGCTCTGGCCCTCGCGCCGCACTTCGCCTCCGCCAACGACGAGCAGGTCCTACGTCGCAGGGAGTATCGAGATCCGGTTGATATCGCGAAGAAGCTGCAGCGGATTCAGAAGGTTTTTCCGGTTCGAACCGTGGATAAGAGCCACCGCTTCAAAAGGCTGGGACCTTTTCCTGACCGCGCGAATTTTGATCCAACCTATGAATTGAATGGAAACCGCTACTCGATGGCTGACTTCCATCGGCGGACTTTGACCAGTGCGTTCTTGGTTTTGAAGGACGACCTGATCGTCTCCGAACTGTACCTCGAAGGATCCTCCGCTTCGACCCGGTTTCTGGGATATTCCCTGGCCAAATCCTTCACTTCGACTCTTGTCGGCATGGCCATCGAGGATGGCTTGATCCAGGGCGTGCATGACCCGCTGACCAAGTACCTCCCTGCTTTGACCGGCGGCGTTTACGGTGGCGTAACGATCCAAGACGCCCTCCAGATGCTTTCCGGGGCCGAGTTCATGGAATTCGAAGGAAACGACTACGACTGGAGAAACGAGGCGATTCCGGCGTCGCGAGTCTACCAGGCG
>JBFWOK010000256.1:0-7220 GCA_050250555.1 Limisphaerales bacterium | reverse complement strand
CGTGGAAGTGATTGGACATGAGACAGAACGTCAGGACGCGGACCCGGCAGAAGCGCTCATACTCACGCATCAGGCGGACGAAGTGCTCCTTCTCCTGGTCGTCGAAGATGAACCGCCGATCCACCACGCGGGAAACGCAGTGGTAGTACCCCACGGGTCGATCCTCCGGAATCCGCAACCTCGGCATCCTCATGACGCCCGCGACCCTGCCCGAGCCCCGCCAGCCCTGCCAAGCGCCTTTTTACTAAATACCTGTCCCTTTGTATTCGAATCTTGGACACCCATCATTCTCCCCGTATCGTCTTCGTCCCCGTCATCGGGTCGATGCTGGAAATGGTCCGGTAGGTGGGACATTCTGTTCCATGCTTTGGAGATCGTGGAGGTGGGTGGCGTGTTTTTTCCTGGTGATCCTGGCGGCCGCGCCGGCATGGGTGGTCAGGGCGTCGGCTCAAGAGGTCCGGATTCTCGAACGGGGCGAGAACCATAATGTGGTTCAACGGGTTACGGCTGAACGGGACCGGATCGGAGCGACCATCCTCGTCACGAACACGTGGGTTCAGCTCGAGTCCGCGCTGAACTATTGGGATGTCGAATCCGAGCGGTGGCTGGAGTCGCGGGAGGAGATTGAACTGACCCGCACCGGGGCGATGGCGCTTCAGGGTCCGATGCGCGCCATCTTCTCGTCCAACGCCAACGATCCGAATGGAGCCCTCGACATCGAGGTCCGGCATTCGGTGCGCCTCCGCAGTTCATTGCTGGCGCTTCGCTACTTCGACGCCGCGACGGGCGGTTCGGCGGTGCTCGGCACCATTCGCGACACGCGGGGTGAGTTGTTGCCCCCCAACCAGGTCATCTACAGGGACGTGCTCGATGGAGTCCGGGCGGACCTCGTGTACACCTACCGGAAACAGGGCATCGAGGCGGATGTCGTCCTCCGCGAGGTGCCGCCGGGACCGGAGGAATTCGGGTTGATTCCCGAAACCACGCGCATCGAGGTGGTCACCGAGTTCTTCGATCCCCCCGAACCGGTGAAGTCCGACCGGATGCTGGCGACCCTGGCGGATCCGCAGCTGCGGGACTCGGTCGCGGAACCGGATTGGGTGGATGAAGACCTCAACTTTGGTCCGAACCGCATCGTCGAAGGCCGGGCTTTCGCCTGGTCGGCGCGCGAGGCGGCGCAGGCGCGGCCGGAGGAGTTTGCGCCCGTGGGCAAGCGTTGGCTCCAAGCGGACGACGGGCGGACCCTGCTGGTGGAATCGGCCGAGTACGTGAATCTGTTCGACGAACTTCTCGACCTTCCGGGAACGGCCCAGCGCATCGAGGCCTTGCGGGAGCGGTCCCGGTCGTGGGCGGGCCGAGCGGCATCGGAAGTTCGTGAGGACGCCTTCGCTCGGTATGGAGCGCGGTTTGATGGACCAGCGGGCCGATGGGATGGGGCGCTCGGAGTGGAGAGGGAATCCGCGCTGGCTTTTCTGACTCGGCCGAATTCGGTGGCGTCGGCGATCGAGGGCGGAATCCGCATTGCTTCAACGACCTCGGACACGACGGCACCGGGACTGGTTCTGGACTGGAACACGCTGACCGCCGGGGCGACGAATTTCACGTTTTCATCGACGAACACCTACTACGTGACGGGGAACTGCTGGTTCGGGGGCACGACGACCTTCGAGGGCGGGACGGTGATCAAGTTCCCGGTGAAGAATTCGACGTTCACGAGTGTGACCGTCTATGGACCGGTGGTGTGTCGGACGAGCGCTTATCGGCCGGCGGTGTTCACCGCGGAGAGCGACAATACGGTGGGCGAAACGATCGTTGCCGGCGTGCCGAATCCGGCGACCGATTTCGGTTCGCGACAGCTGCGGATTCTCAACGTCGGCGTTCCGGTCGTGCTGGAGCACTTGCGCATCAAGCACGCTTACGAGGGACTCTACTTCCAAGGGACGAACCCGGACAACCGGGTGCGGCATTGTCAGTTCGTGAACTGCCGGTTCCCGGTCTCCAACTCGGCAAACACGCCCGTCCGGATGCACAACGTGCTGATCCACGGCGGGAAGACGTCGGGAACGGTGTTTTCGGGTGCGTTCACGCCCTTCACGGGGGAGCACCTGACGATCCACGACGCGCCCGCCCTGCTGAGTGGAGGCAGCCTGAGCCTGACCAACTCGATCGTCGCCGCGGTGACGTCCGTGCAGGCCTACTCGGGTGCCGGAAACTGGCAGGTGTCGAATCCGGCGGGGCTGTTCGAAGCCGTGGGGGCCGGGGGGTTCTACCTTCCGGCGGCGAGCGCTTTGAGGAACGCGGGGGTGGCGGGGATCGATGCCCGGTTGCAACAGGACCTCTGGCAAATGACCTCCGACGCGCCCCTCGCGATCGCGGTCTATTCCGGCATTGAAACCAACCTCGCCGTGCGCGCGCGGAGGGACACCGACGCGCCGGACATCGGGTACCACTATCCGCCCCTGGACTACGCGGTCGGTGGTCTGAGTCTGGTGGGTGCGAGCTTTCGAATGTCGGACGGCGTCGCGCTGGGAACGTACGGTGCCAGCGGGATCGCGCTGGGGGCCGGGGCGGTGTTCGAATCGGTGGGATCGGCCTCGAAACCCAATCGCGTCGTCCACTTCGCGCAAGTCCAGGAACAGACGGCGTCGGCGTGGGCGAATCCGGCGGGGGACCAGGGGTTGCTGTCGCTTTCGGGGTTGGGCGCGGGTGCGGTTCCCGAGATTCGGTGGGTGTTCACGGAAGCCTCGCTGCCGACAGGCCCCGCGAACCGGCGGCAGTGGCTTCGTCAGGCGACGGCCGGTGGATTCGCGATGCGGACCACTCACTCGCAGGTGCGGGGGTTGAGTCTGACGATCACGGGGAATGTGCCCGGGATCTCGCTGTCACTCACCAACACCCTGCTCGAAGACGTGGATCTTGGAGTCAGTCAGTCCGCGTCGGGTGGGTTTCATCCCGTGAGTTTTCGCGCGTTCAACAACCTGTTCCGGGGCGGGTCGCTGGCCCTGGCCAACACCCGGGTCGATTCGCCGTGGGTGATCCAGGACAACCTGTTTGATCCGTTGACCATGTCGGCCAGCGGCCTGAGCGGGACGCTTTCGCACAATGGATTCCGGGCCGGTCTGCCGGTGTTTGGCGCCAACAACCGCACGGGGTTGGTGATGGATTACGCGGGGGGGCCATTGGGTCGCTACGCGTACCCGACCTCGGGTGGCGGCACGAGTCTGGCGAGCCTCATCGACCGAGGCAGCCGTAGTCCCGCCGCGGCCGGACTCGTCGCCATGACGGTCCGCTCGGACGGCGTTCCGGAATCGGGCGCGACGGTGGATCCGGGATTCCACTATCCCGCGGTCCTGCCGGCGTCCTCGGGGTTGATCGGACACTGGCGTCTGGATGAATCGGGAGGGACGACGGCGGCGGATGATTCGCCGAACGGCTTCGACGGGACCCTGGTGAACGGACCGCTCTGGATGCCGGCGCACCTGGGGAACGGTCTTCACTTCGATGGCATCAACGATCAGGTCCAGATCCCGGACGCGCCGGCCCTTCGGTTCACCACCCCGTTCACGGTGGCGTTCTGGGCTCGGAAGGAAACGGAGAATCCGGACTACACCCTTTATGTCGGGAAGGGAGATTCCGTGAACCGGAACTTCGCCATCTGGGACATCGCGGGTCCTTCGGGCCGGGTGATGTTTCAGTTCCGGAGCGCGGGTGGAACCTACTACTCGATCGGCAGCACGGCGGAACTCCGGATCAACCGTTGGTATCACGTGGCGTGCACCTGGGATGGCGCCAACGGGAGGATCTACATCGACGGGAAGCTCGACCGGATCGGCGCGATGGCGGGTGTCCCTCTCACCTCGGCCGATCCGGTTGTGTTCGGGTACGCGGGGTATCACGCTCCTTTCGCGGGATTCCTCGATGATGTCTGCATTCTGAATCGCGCCGTCGGGGATTCGGAAGTGCCGGGCCTGATGAATTCCGGGCCGTCCGGGGGCCATGCGCAGGGGGCGCTCGGGAGCTGGACGTTCAACCAGACGGCTGGATCCGTGGCGAATGACGGAGGGAGCCTGGCTTTGCACGGAACGCTGAACTACGGACCTCAGTGGCAGGCGGGACAATTCTCAACCGGTCTTCGCTTCAACGGCCGCGATGACGTCGTCACGGTCGCGGATGCTTCCGCCCTTCGGCTGACCTCGGGAATGACCGTGGCGTTCTGGGTGAACAAAGCGTCGGAGCCCGACGACTACGTTCGCATCGTGGGCAAGGGGGGCGGCACCGCCCGGAACTATGGCGTCTGGGACATCGGGGGACCGACCCGCCGGGTGATGTTCCAGTTCCGGGTCGCCGATGGAAGCTATCGGACCCTGAGCAGTGTCCGGGACGTGAACCCTGGGGAATGGCATCATGTCGCCGCCACGTGGGATGGGGGCACCGGTCGGATCTATGTCGACGGGACTCTCGACGCCACGGGTCCGATGGCGGGTCCACCGCTGACTTCGACCGAGCCCCTGACGATGGGCTACGCTGGCTACCACACCTACTTCGATGGAGTCCTTGACGAAGTCCTGATCCTCGACCGAGCGGCGACCTCCAACGAAGTGGCGTCGCTCGTGACCCAGGGGGTCCCTGTGTCCGGCATGAGCGGGACCGTGGCGGCATGGTCCCTGAACCAGTCCTCGGGCGGCCAGGCGACCGACGGATCCGGCAACGGGTTTCACGGCGTTCTGAACACCGGGCCGCAATGGACTTCGGGGCAGGTGGGGAACGCGCTTCGTTTTGACGGAATCTCGGATGTCGTGACCGTCGCTGATCGGCCGGAACTCCGAATGACGGGGCCGTTCTCGGTGGCGTTCTGGGTTCGCAAGGATTCCGAGAACAGCGACTTCGTTCGGTACGTGGGGAAGGGCGATCCCACCGCGCGCAATTTCGGGTTGTGGGACCTCGCGGGCGATTCGGGCCGGGCCATGCTTCAATTCCGGACTCCGGGTGGCGCCTATCAGACCGTGTCGAGCCTCAGCTCGGTGCCTGTCGGCGTCTGGAGCCACCTGGCCGGCACCTGGGACGGCGCGACGGGCCGGATCTATGTGAATGGCGAACTCGATTCGTCGGGGCCGATGGCGGGGCCACCGGCGACATCGAGCGCGCCGCTGACCTTCGGATACGCGGGTTATCACGGAAGACTCGACGGAGCGCTCGATGGGATCGAGATCCACGACCGAGCGTTGGATCCGCTGGAAGTCGCGGCGCTCCTCCGGGTGTCGCCGGCCGACGGGGATGCCGACGGATTGGCGGATGCGTCGGAGGACCGGGATGGCGACGGCCTTCTGGACGCGGGAGAAACGTCGTGGGTGGACGCCGACTCGGACTACGACGGGCGGAGCGACTCGGAGGAGCGCGGGGACGGGACGGATCCGGCGAACGCGAAGAGTGTGAAGCCGGTCCGGCTTGGACTCTGGAATTTCGACACGGCCGCGGATCCCTGGACTGGAGACAATGGATCGACGCCGTGGGAGCTGACGGGCGTCGATCTCGTGGAGATCACTCCCTACGTTTTTGCGCCGGAGCTGGACACTCCGGGCGCGGTGTTGCGGTACAGGGACGTGGAGGCGAACGGCCGGGCGAACATCAACGTGCGGAACGGAACCGTGCGTATTCAGTATTTTCCGTACTGGGCGAGCAACTCACCCGACTGCGCGCCGGGAACATCGGGACTGGGGCCCGGTTCGCCGATCGAACTCGTGTCGGTGGGCGAGTTCTCCCTCGGCATCGACGCGCAGGGAACCAACCTCGTGTTCGTCAGCCCGGCGCCGGGGGGTGGAACGATCACCAATCTCCAGGCCGCGTTCCGGGTCTGCGATGGCGACTACCTGCCGGAGTTTCCGATGGACATCCAGGTGTCCTACGCCACGAACGCGTCGGGGATCTTTCTGGATGGAAAGCTGCTCGCGCGGGGTTCGGGGATCCAGGCCGTGCCGAATGCGGGATCGAGGAACCACGGACTGTTCTTGGGTTCGAGTCCGGATCGCACCCGACAGGCCCAGGGGTTGGTGGACGCGGTGTTCACCTACAACGTCCCGCTCGACCTGTGCACGAACGCGGCGTCCATGAGCCTCGTGGTGACCAGTTCGCCGCCCTCCGTCACCCTGAAGTGGGCGGCCATTTCCAATTGCACCTATCGGATCGACCGCCGTCTGGTGACCAGTTCGACCTGGCAGACGATCGCGTCGGTCACGCCGCCGTCGTACACCGATGTGACGATCCTTCCTGGACAAGCCTACGAGTACCGCCTCCAGGCGGACGTCGCGGTGCCGCAGGAGTTCTTCAAGTCGACGGATCCGGCGCCGTTGACCATGACCTCGGGAGTCCGGTTGCCGCCCGCCGAGGCACCGGGTCACGTCGTGCTGGTGACCGACCGGACGCTCACCAACAACGCGACCTATGCGTCCTCGGTTTCCAACGTGATCCGCGACCTGTCCGCGGAAGGTTGGGTTGTCGCGCGCTTCGACGGCCCGCGTCATGACGATGTCACCTGGGCCAACAACCCGGCCCGGATCGCCGAGGTGAAGAACTGGATCGCCGCCTATCGGATCGCGAACCCGGATCAGACCCGCGCGGTCCTTCTGTTCGGACACCTGCCGACGCCGCGTTCCGGGCTTCTCAGTCCGGACGGCCACCCATTCCGGCCGCTGCCCACGGATGCCTACTACGCCGACTTCGACGGGGTCTGGACCGATGCGCTCAATGTGCCGGCGGGACCTGGAATCGTCGGGGCGAACCTGGCGGGGGACGGGATCTTCGATCAGGAGTTCGTGCCGGCGAACCCGGCCGGGATCGCGGCGGTCGAGTTGGCGGTGGGCCGCGTGGATTTCGCGAACATGCCGACGTTCGCGTCGGCGACGCCGTCGCGGGGCGAGGCCGATCTGCTGGAACAGTACGCGTCGAAGAGCCGGCGGTATCGACGCGCGGAGATCACGCTGCCCGAGCGGGCGGTTTACGGGGCGTACTTCAGCAGCAACGCGATGAGCGAGGCCCAGGATTATCTTGGCGCGCATCTGACCAAGCTCGCCCAGCGTTTGGGGACCGCGGTGGTTGGAACGTACGCCAGCGGATCGGTGAAGGCCGATTTCTTCACGGCGGAATTGCCCGCCGTGTGGGGAGTGACCGGAGGATTCGCCGGGGGCTATTCCAGCATCCACTCCCGGGGCGAAGTCTGGCCGTAC
>JBFWOK010000255.1:0-7381 GCA_050250555.1 Limisphaerales bacterium | reverse complement strand
TCCAGGAACGAGTACTCCAGGTCAGATACCACGCGGTCTGCATTCTCCCTCGGAAGCCTAATCGTCAGGAGGCTTGGTGGTTTCGTGGACATGGTCTGAAGGAATCGTGGTCAATGGATCACGGTTGTCTGCGGACTGTTGGATGGGATCGCCGAGATTGGCTCGGGGCCATCGGTATCCTGGGCCGCTGGGAATGGGATGACCTCGCTAGATTGGGGGGGATCGATGGAGAACCACCGCGCCGCGACATCGGGTGTGACGAGACTCTTGTAGTGCTTGTGAACGATGTCGGCGGAATTTCCCAGCCAGCCCGCCACCCGGCCGGCATCGCCGTGCTTTGCGAGCAAGTAGGACGCGGCGCTGTGGCGGAGGCCGTTTTTGATCCACGGCACCCCCGCCGCCTTGCTGGTGTCCTCCTGGGCGTTGCGCGTACCGGTGTGGCCGCCCTTCCAAACGGGGCCTTCCTTGTTGGCCACGCGGGACAACCAGCGGACGGCGCATTCGGGGAGGGGGACGACGCGACGGGATTTGACCTTGGCGACCGTGGCGCCGACCACCACATGCGCCGCCGTGAGGTCGACATCGTGCCAGTCGACCCGTTCCAGCTCGGCGGAGCGGAGGCCGCAGAAGCCTCCAAGCACGACGAAGGGCAAGAAATCCAGGGTGGCCGCCTGGAGCAGAGCGGTGAACTCGTCCGGGGTGTAGATGCGCACATCGCGTTCACCGACCTTGTGGCGTTCCACCCGGGCCACCGGATTGGTCACAAGCCACCCCTTGCGGACCGCGAATTCGCAGAGCCCGAAGATGACTCGGCGGAAGTTCTCGCGGGATTGGACCGTCAGGCGACCGCCTCTGAGCCGAGGTAGGCCGTCCAGCCAATCCCCCAACGTCTGGGACGTCAGCGTGCGGATCTCGATGTTCACGTGGTCGGACTTGAACCGGCCGAGCCGGGAGACCAGGTCGTCGATGTACCGGGGGGACTTGCCGAGACTGCGGCGGGATTCGATGAACTGGTCCACCGCGTCCGCCACCAGGACCTTGGGGAGGTTTTGGGGGTTGTGCTGGGTGAAGTAGCGGACCGCCTCGATCAGTTGCCCGCCTTTGCCGGGGCCGCCGAGCAGCGCCACGGCTTCGGCGTATCGGGCAGTGGCCACCTCCAGGGCGTCGCCGGTGGATTGAAGGAGGGCCAAGGCCCGACCCATCGAGGCTCGGTCGGGGGCGGTGAAGGCGGCGGCGAAGTCTTCCCCACGCGCCAAGTGGTCCGCGATCCGGGTGGCTTCCCGGACCGCCTCGTCCTCGCTGGCGAAGCCTCGGAGACGTCGTCGGCCGTCCGAGTAGTCGGCAACCTCGAAGATGATGCGGCCGTCGGGGCGGGAGCGTCGGTAGACCGTGACCTCGACTTTGCGGCGGCCGGCCGAGGCGGCGATCCGCCGGGGCCATTCGGGCTTGGGCCGGGACTTTGGGGAGGGTGCGCGCTGGGCCGAATCCATGCGCAAACTGTCGGCGAATTGTCGGCTAAAGTCAATTATAGGCTGGATTTGGGCATGGCAAAATTCGCTGTAAGTCCCTGGTGCTGAATTGGAGCCAGTTGTCGGATTTGAACCGACGACCCACGGTTTACAAAACCGCAAATTCGAGCCTGGCCCGGACACGTCGAAAGTCCAATAAAACCCCGTAAATACTGGGCAAAACGAGTGTTTTGGTTCGAATCCGTGTCGTGCAAGGATTGGCAGTTTTGGGCGCAACGCAGTTAGGAAATGTTGGGAATGGAGTCCCTGCAACGGTTCCAGAAACCGCAGTTGGGGGCGTGGTGCTGTTGGGATTGTTAGGAAAGCAAAACGCCCCACCGTTTTGGGCGGGGCGTGGGGGTGGGGGAGGGAAGAGGATCGATCACCCTCGCATCCGGTTGAACACGTCGACAGCAACGGCTTCGATGTCATCGCGGGAAGCCTCCACCCACGCCCGACGGTCGAAGTAGGCGTTCAGAGTGACGCCAGAACGGCCGCCAACTGGACCCGCGGGACTTCCAGTGCGCTCGGGCGTGAACGTGCGACCGTTCCCGGAGGCCCTAGCGGAGTCAGCCAGCATGGGGATCAAGCGCGGGTTCGAGTGAATCGCCTCGAGGTTGGCGAGCCCGGCCGCGCGTACCGCGCGCGCGTTGAAAACGAACTCGTTCGCGTGCGCGACCCCCGCAATCTGGTTGTCGTTGCCGGCGCCGGTGAATCCGCCCGACTTGAACCCTCCGGAGAGTGCCATTGCGGCGACAAAAGCCGCGCCACCCACCGCGGCCGCGACGCCCCACGACGAAATCGAGTCCATCAACGCCCCCGGAGCCTTTGCCGCAGCTTCGCCGAGTGCGGCACCCTTTTCGACGGCCGACACGGCAAGACGCCGGGCGATCCAGGTCGAGAACATCTTCACCATGCCCTGGATCACTTCGTTGAGGATGCTGCTTCCGATCTGGCGAAGGGCGCTGGCCCACGTCTGGGTTCCGAGGACCAAGCCGGAGATGCCGGCGGAAACGGAGCTGATGGCGGTCCCGATCGTGTTCCGAACCATGTTGCCGGCCTGTTGGGCGGCCGTGCCGAGATCCATCATGGCTTGTTGCCAGCCAGCAGTGAGGCCCCCACCGATACCGGCCGCATCGTCGATCGCGGCGGCGGCCTGGAATCGGTTGAAGGCCTCCGCAGTGCCGCCCGTGTACGACATTGACCGGACGGCCTCCCCGAGGCGCTTGGCGCTTTCCTGGGACTCCACAAGCGCTTCGTTCATGCGCCGGTAGTCATCCGCCGCCTGCTGCCGCCAAAACGCGTCCTCCGGGGCTTCGTCGCCCATTTCCCGCTGGATCCGGAGGCGTTCTTCCATCAACTCCGTGACCCGCTTCGCCGTGGCCAGGTCAATGGCCGACTCCTCTTCGTCCAGGTAGAAACCGCCGATCCGCTGCACCGAGCTGAATTCGTGCAGTCTGTTGGCCGATGGAAGCGGGCCAAGCGGGGTAAGCCCCATGCCGGGGTCGGAACCGATTGGCGCAGTTCTGGAGGCAAGGCGAGCCTGGGCAGCGCTGACGTTGGCTGGCGCGGCGCCGCCCAAAACGACTTTGGCTCCAGCAATGACGCCGCCGTTGAGCGAAAGCAATCGTTGGGCGTGAAGCAGCTTTTGAATCAATCCGGTGGACTCAGAGCCCAGCAGCGAGCGCAGGGCGTCCGCCGACTCCGTCACCGCCTCGACGCTCCGCTTGAGCGGCCCCATGATGTCCTTGGTGGCCACCCCTGCCAGTTGGGCGATGCTGTCCTTGAGCGTCGAGAGACGGCCGCTGAGGGTCGCCGATCGTTCTTCCATCGCTCCGGCCGATCGCTGAAACGCATCTTGGAGAATCGCCAGTTCTCGCCCGGCCCCGGTACCGGCGCGCGCCATCTCGCCCAAGCGTCGCGCCACGTCCCCGGAGATTGCGCCCAGTTCGGTGAGTCGGGAAAGCGGTTCTCCGACCGCCGTACCGTCGCGAAGGCCAGCGAATAGCCGGCCGATATGAACGGCGATTTCTTCGACGCGTTGCCCCGTGAGCGCCGCGACGTCACCCACCATCTTGAATCCCGATCCGGCGGCGAGTGAATCCCCGGTGATGTTTTGCAGGACCCTCGATGCTCGGGCCAGTTCGGGGAATTCAAACGGCGTGCTGGCGGCGAATTGGGCAAGTTCCTTGAGGCGCTTCGATACCGCCTCGGAGCTGCCAAGCAGTGTTCGGAAGGCCGCACTTTGATCCTCGATCGCTGCGTTGAACTCGACTCCGGTTTTCCCGAACGTAACGAGCGCGGCGCCAATCGCCGCGCCCGCGCCCGCGAGCGAAGCCGCGGCCATGGTTCCCAGTTTCGAGAACGCCGCGCCCATTTGACTGGCCGAAGCTTGGACCCGCTGGATCCCTTGTTGAACGTCGGGCACTCCCTGGAGCGCGAGCTTGATTTGAAGGTCTGAGATCATGGCTTGAGGCGGGGAACTTGGGCGCGATTGAAGATGCCCCAACGCTTTGTCACGTCGGCGGCGTGACGGCTGAGGGACGATATTGGAATGCCGAGAGTTTGGGCGAGTTCACGGAGCGAGGGCGTCCCCTCGAATAGGTCGGGTCGAAGAACCCATGCCAACGCGATCGCACGCCGACCCGCCAAATCCCCTCGCAGGAACAGGCGTTCCGTTCCATCGCCTCGAATCAGCCAGCGGAGAAGTTCCCCGAGTCCAACCGAACATTTCTGACGTAGCTCGGCCCGGACATCTTCGGGAATCGGCTTGCCGTCCAGCCGGGCGAGTACTTCCTCCCAAGGGAACTCGCAGGCCCGCGAGTCCAATGAATCGACGTCCGCAAGCCTGCCTTCGTCGAGATTCCGAAGGCTGCTCATGCGCGCTGCGGGGATTTCAACACGTCGACGGTTTCGAGAATTTCGGACTCGATGTCTCGAAGCATCGCCTCCGCTTCGGGCACGGATAGACCCACCACCGACGGCGCAATCCGGTGGATTTGAGAGACAACCTTGCGAACCGCGGCGCCGATTTCAGCGCCCCACTTTTCGACGTCTACGGCCGGAACGTAGTCCCGCTTCAAGATCGCAATCTGATGCTCGAGCTTCTGATTCCTCAGCTCGATCTGGCGAAACCGCATCGCCGAAATCCTCGGGGAGTTTCTCCCGGCCCGGTAGCGCTCGAGGGCGCAGGCGGCGTCCCGCAGGCGGTAGCGCTTCCCGGTCCCGGTGACGGCCGCCGGCTTCACTTCCCGGATGGCGAGACCAACGGTGCGCCGGTCGCAGTCGAACGCCACGGAAAGTTGACTGACGGAGAACGCGTCAGGCGTGGTCTTGGTGGGTGGTTTCATTGACGGAAAGGAAGCCGGGACGGATCTCGGGCGGCCAAGCCCGAGACTGCGGGCCAACTCCGCAGGAGGGAACCCGCCCCGGCAAATGTCTTCACTGGTTCGTGAAGTTGCGAACGAGGCTTTTCGACGGGACTCCTTGAAGGTGCCCCCCGTTCTCGGTCAGCCGCAGGAGTGAGCGGAAGTTCGCGAGTTCGGCCCGAAGCGCGGCAAGAATTGCGTCGGCGCCCAACATCTGAGTGATGCCGAGGTGACCGAACATGTCCGCCATTTTCCGCTTCTCGACCTGGAGACTTTCCGCGAACTCATTGAGCCTGGACTCGAACAGGTCGGCGACCGTCTTGGCTCGCGGCAACACTTCCGCGCACCATTGCCGCCGGAGCAGCCTGTCGATTGCCGAGTTTGAAAACGGCCCGGTCTGTGCCAGGAGCGCGAGTTCTCGAAGGTTGTCTCGGATCTCGTCCAATGACTCGGCTTCGCCGCAGGCGTGCTGTAGGCGATCGATCGCCAGTTTCGATCCGCGAACGGGATCGGATGCGAGCATGGCCTCGCCGTACCTCCGTTCCGCTTCGAGGGCCTCCACGAGTTCGATGCCGATCGTCTCAAAAATCGCCCGCCGCAATGTGGCTGCGTCAGCCGATATGGGCTTCGGGAAGGCCTGGGGCGGGGCGACATCCGCTCGCCCGATGTCCGCCAATTCGACGCCGCCGGCTGGAGTCACACCGTCGGCTCCCGGTTCGGGCGAGTGCCACGCTAGATTGACGGCGGGTGCACTTCCTGATGGCGGGGGATTCGATGTGGCCGTGCGTTTGCCCGAGGCAAGTATTGCGTCGCTGAAGTCGGCGGATCGGCCGGGAATGATTTCGTCTCCGTCGTGGAAGTTCTCGTTCATCGGAATCTGATTGGTTTTTGGGAGGTTAGATTTGTGCTGCCTTCGCCGCGGCCCACGCCGAACGCCACGCCGCGAGCTTCGTCTTGTGCGCTCGGACGTGGTTGAAGATTTGAAGACTCAATCCCGCGAGACCGTGCGGGCCAGGGGTGTTATCCCGCTGGTTCTCGGGGGGAAGATCGCCCGCGCACTTGGCCGGCTTCTGGCTGGCCAGTTCTTCGAGCGACAGGCCCGCGTAACCGTCGTACCCGGCGTCCCGATTGCGTCCGCGTGCTGGGGGAGCCTGTTGAACCGGGGCCGGGGCCGGGGTCTGAATCGCGACGATTCCCGGATGGCTCATGAGGATATCGAGGTCGGCCAAGACGTCATCGGAGAAACGCTCCACGGTTGCTCCCTGGGCGTGGAGCTCGAGTCCGAGATGGACGCGCAAAGTTTGGCAGTTGGATTCGTCGAGCGACCCGCCGGCCCGGTAGCGGGCGAGGGCTTCAAGGTCGACGGAGGAGAGATGAAGAGGCTTCATGAGTTACGCGATAGGTTGGGGAGGTGTAGGAATCCCGAAAACCCGCTGGAGGTCCGGGAGGCGTTGAATCCTGAAGAGCGGTGATTCGCCGCGGATGCCACCCGCCAGCACGAAGTCCGGCGTGAGTTCTCCACGTTCCAAACGGGCGCGGATCGTAGCCGGGTCAATCTTCAGTTCCCGGGCCAGACCCGGGACGCTCAGAATCGGTTCAGGGTTGGTTCGCATGTTCGTGCTTTCACATAAGCGGCGGCGTCCCACTTAAGCCCGCGAACCAGCCAAAACCTGTGGCGGAGAATTACGATTTTGGTCCCGCCTGCGTGCTTTGCGCCGTGACGCCCGACCCTCGCAGCCGGCCGGGAAAAAGAGATTCCTTGTCGGGGGAGGGGTGGCACGCCTCCTGCGTTGCTCGGAAACGTTGGCCTTTTGCAGTGTCACGCTCGCAAGTGACTGCCTCGCAACGTGTCGCTACTCTGGCGTTGTGCTCTGAATTCCCAGCTTGAACTACGATTCCAGGTGTGACTTGTGCCCAAGGACCCGCTCGGCGCTTGCCGGCAATGGCCCGTGGGCGCTTTCGAAGGCCCGAACGTGTTCCGGCACGGGTGGCCGGTCGGCGTGACCTTGGGGCCATTCCAAGGCCCACCGATAGGCACGCAAGGCGCTGCACTCGAGAAGCAGCTGGTTGACGCGGCGAGTCAGCGCCGGATGGAGGGGAAGGGGGTTCATGTGAGCTTGGCGAGACGACTGTTGACATCCCGGCGCTTCTTCTTCAGTTCGATGTACCGTTGCCGGTCAGTCTCGTTCTTTGGATACCAGTCGAAGGCGTCTTCGTGGCCCCTGTTCTGAATAATCTTGATCTCCTCATCAATCGCTTGGATCTGAGCTTTGAGGTCTGAGGGAAAGAGCTTCGCCGGTGGGGGCTTCTTTCCTACTCCCCCCGCATCGAGATTGGCGGGGAGGTGGTTCCTTGATGATTCTTGATGGTTACTGATGGTTGAACTAAGCCGCTGCGCGGCGATGCGGTGGTGACATGGGTTTCTTCGATGAGCTGTTGTGGCCGGGTGACGGCACGTTCGGAGTATTTACGATGGCGGTGCATGAAAAATGCCAATCCATACTC
>JBFWOK010000254.1:0-7548 GCA_050250555.1 Limisphaerales bacterium | reverse complement strand
ATGAAGACCAGGTGTCCCTTGAGCTCGCTGTGCTTGCTCAGGTGGATGATCTTCTGGATGAAGGTCTTTCCGGCGTCGTCGCGCGGATGCGCTTTTCCGGCGAAAACGAACTGGACCGGACGCTGGGCGTCGCGGGAAAGGCGGACGATATTCTCGAACTGTTCGAAGATGAGGGGCGCCCGTTTGTACGTCGCGAAGCGGCGCGCGAAGCCGATCGTGAGGGCGTCCACGCTAAGGAGGTGGTCGAACTCGATGTAATCGCGCCGGGTGACGCGTTGTCCCTGGATGAGGAGGCGGCGCCGGGCGAATTCGACGAGCTCACGGCGGAGCTTGTAGCGGAGCGACCATAATTCCTCGTCGGTCGTGACGGCGGGATCCGCGAGGCGGGTCCAGAACTCCTGGGAATTCACCAGGCGCTCCCAGAAATCGGCCGGACGGGCGTGGGGCGCCTTGGAACCGGAGCCGGCTTCGTTGGAGCCTTCGTATTCGCAGTATTTTTCGTACCAGAAGCGGCGGGTCGCGCCCTTCATCCATCCCGGGAGATGAACCCCATTGGTGATCGAACCGATCGGGACGTCCTTCGGCGCGAGCCCCGGATACAGGCTCTGCCACATTTCTCGACTGACCTCGCCGTGCAACTCACTCACCCCGTTGGCGGCGCGTGAACCTTTCAGGGCGAGGACGGTCATGCAGAAGGGTTCCGTCTTGTCGTTGGGCTTCACGCGACCGAGGCCCATGAGCTCATCCATGGTCACACCCAGCTGGGTGGTGAACTTGTTCGCCATGTAGGCCATCAACTCGGAGCTGAACCGGTCGTGGCCGGCTTCGACCGGGGTGTGGGTTGTGAAGACGCATTCCTTGCGCGTCGCGGCCAGCGCCTGTTCGAGGCTGGCTCCCGCGGCGATCCGCTCACGGGCGAGTTCAAGGATCAGGAACGCGGCGTGCCCCTCGTTCATGTGGAACACCGAGGGCTTGATCCCAAGGGCGCGGAGCAACCGGACACCACCGACGCCCAGGAGAATCTCCTGCATGATCCGCGTCGTGCTGTCGCCGCCGTAGACCCGGGTCGCGAGCTTTTTGTAGTGCTCCTCGTTCTCGTCGAGGTACGGGTCCAGGAGATACACTGGGCAACGGCCGACGTTCACGCGCCACGCCTGGAAATGAACGGTGGCGATACCGAGCCGGATGGAGCTCTTCACGGGTTCCCCCTTCGCATCCAGAACGGGTTCGATGGGGAGGTTCCTGGGATCGAGCCAGGAGTAAAACTCCGTCTGCCAGTTGTTCGCGTCGATCGCCTGCTGGAAGTAGCCTTCCCGGTAGAAAAGGCTCACTCCAACGAATCCCAGGCCGAGATCACTTGCCGCCTTGGCGTGGTCGCCCGCGAGGATTCCAAGGCCGCCCGCCGCGATCGGCAGTGTCTCGTGGAATCCGAACTCGGCGGAAAAATACGCGACCGGGCTTGCCGAAAGGGCGCCGGCGTTCTCGCTGGCCCAGGTCTTCGGCTCCGCGAGATAGGCTGTGAAATCGGCGAGAACGGCTTTCACCCGCTTCCGGAAGTCGGGTTCCATCAGGTGGACCTTCAACTCGTAGTCGGTCAC
Source organism: Limisphaerales bacterium (assembly GCA_050250555.1). Classification (GTDB taxonomy): domain Bacteria; phylum Verrucomicrobiota; class Verrucomicrobiia; order Limisphaerales; family CAIMTB01; genus CAIMTB01. The sequence continues at coordinate 5,950 of JBFWOK010000254.1, read as the reverse complement.
CTCGCGCAAGACGGCGACGGCGTTGTGATAGAGATTCTGCCACGACCTGGGGGACAACTCCTGGAACAGGTCCTGGGCGTCCTGATTCCAGGTCCACCAGAGATTGCGGGCCAGCCGGTGCAGGCCATCTCGGAGTTCGGTCAGTTCGGCGGCGGAAGGGATCGGCGACGTCATGGGTGAGTGGAGGGAATGCGTGCGTATTGTCCCGCTTGGTCAGGACGAACCGCGGCAATCCTTGTTGTCGGCTCGCCCCGGTCGCAAACGAAATCTCCCTCATTCCTCAATTGAATCGCCCCATTTGAACCATGAATTCCATTCCTGCTCGCGCAGCGACAGAACGGCAGGAGGTCGGCGTCGGCGGCCACCTCGCCGGTTCGCGAAGTGCTCCGCAATTCCCTTCCAGTCGCCGGGATGGATGCGTCGATTTCCTTCCACCACCCGGGCCCGAACGGCGCCGATCCCGCGGCCTTTCCGAAGGGTCGCGAAGCTTGAGTTTTGGGACCGATCATGTAGGACTCCCCGCATTGCCGGCCCCTGCAGGAGCCAAGGTGGGGAACCGTGACTGCAATCCACTTAGGTGAGTTTCCTAGGAGCCCTGAATCGTTTTCGATCGTCGGAGCGCCAGTGTTCAAACCCATGAATCCCAGCCCAACCCTCCCCAACCCGTCGCCACGTCAACACCCGACCCGCCTTCGATCGGGCCCCGGGCGACCTCCCGTGGTTCTGGGAATGGCCGCTCTCCTGGCGGCAGCCTTGGCGACCCCTGTTGGCGCGGCGGTTCACCTTCAGCCTTCGGAAGGCGCGCGCCTCGACTTTCCCTCAGCGGACGGGCCGATTCGCGCGATGATCGTCACGAACGGAATCGCTTTCCTCGCGGGTTCGTTCACGCAGATGGGCGCCAACTCGGGCGGCGGAGTCGTCCTGGAGATCCCCTCGGGTGTCGTCGACTTCACCCAGGCGCGCGCCAATGGCGCGATCGAGACCGTGGTGTCCGACTCGAACGGAGGCTGGTACCTCGGTGGGAGCTTCACGACCGTGGGAGGACTGACCCGCATCGGCCTCGCCCACCTCCGCGCCGACGGAACGGTCAATCCGACGTGGGTCGCGAACCTGAATGTGGGTTCCACCGTCCATGCGATCGCCGTCGCGGGCGGATCCATCTACCTGGGCGGAACCTTCACTCTCGTCGCCGGACAGGCCCGCAGTCGGATCGCCTCGATCTCGACCGCCAACGCGCAGATCCAACCCTGGAACCCCGGCGTCGGGGGATCCGCCGTCCGCGCGATCGCCGTGGCCGGCACGCGGATCCTCGTCGGCGGAAGTTTCACCAACGCCGGCAACCAGGCACGCGCCAACCTGGCGTCCTTGGACGCGAGTTCCGGCGCCGCCACGGGCTGGAACCCCTCCCCCGATGGCCCGATCAATGCCCTGGCCCTCTCCGGCCTGACCCTCTATTGCGGCGGCGAATTCACCACGATCGCCGGCGAATCACGGACCAATTTCGCGGTGCTGAATTCCTTCACGGGCTCGCTCGAACCCGTCCGCCCAGCCCCCGACGGACCGGTCGCCGCCGCACTGCTCCACCAAAACCGGCTCTACCTCGCGGGTCTCTTCAACCAGGTGGGCGGCGTCGCCCGCACCAACATCGCCGCTGTGGATCCCAACACCGGTGACGTGCTTCCGTGGACGGCGAATGTCCCCGGAGTGGTCTATTCGATCGCCGCCGTCGGCGACACACTCGCCGCCGGTGGCGAATTCGAACGCGAGAACGGCGGCCGGAATTTCGACCTGATTTCGCTGACGACCGGATCCAGCCTGCTCGGAGAGTCCCTCAACCCCGCCGGCCAGGTGCGCGCGGTCGCCCTCAGCGACGACGGAACGACGGGATTCGTGGGCGGCCTTTTCTCGGTCATCGACCCAGTCCTTCGATCCGGCCTCGCGGCCGTGCGGGTCGAGGACAGCGCCATTCTCCCCTTCGACGCCCAGCTCCAGACGTCCCGCACCGATTCCCGGCCCTTCGTGAACTCGATCGCGCTCCACGATGGCGTTCTCTACGCGGGGGGATCGTTTGAAGCGGCGGGAAGCAGTCCACGAACCAACCTCGTGGCTTTGGCGCCCGACACAGGTGCGGCTTTGGACTGGACCTCGGGCGCGAATGGCGACGTCGAATCGGTCTTCGCCCACGACACCCGACTCTTCGCCTCGGGGCGGTTCTCATCGCTGGGCGGCGCGGCGCGCACCAACGCCGGGGCGGTCTTGCTGACCACCGGCGAGGCGACGGATTGGGCTCCCGGACCCAATGCGACGATCAACGCCTTCGACGTCGGCACCAACGGCGTCCTCTACGTCGGCGGCGGCTTCACCTCCATCGCCGGGGAAACCCGAGGCCGGCTCGCCGCGTTCAATCTCGCCGATGGAACGCTTCTTCCGTGGGACCCGTTCGCCAACGGCATCGTCGACGCAATCGCCGTCCACGGCGACATGATCTTCGCGGGCGGAACGTTTCTCAGCGTCGGGGGCGCCTTCCGGACCAACCTCGCCGCGCTCAACGGGGAGATCGGCAATGCCCTGGATTGGACGGCCAACACCGTGGGCCGCGTCCGCTATGTCCGGCCTGTCGGCGACCAACTCCTCATCGGAGGCGACTTTCTTCGCGTCAACGACGTCGCCCGAAGCCGAGCGGCGCTTCTCACCCTGACCAATGGGGCGGTGGAAAGTTGGTCGCCGGGATTCGGAGCCACGGTCAGCACGCTGGGCTGGACCGACGACCAGGTGATCGCGGGTGGGGAATTCACGAGCGTCTCCGGGCCGGTCCATCTTGGCATGGCCGCGTTCCGCGCCGAAGGCTTCGCCGTGCTTTCGGCGGCCGCGGCGACCAACCGGACCGTGAACGTGGAAGTCGTCGCCAACAACGGTGAGGCCATCGCGCTTCAGGCATCCACCAATCTGCTCGACTGGGTGACCCTCCAGAGCAATCGCGTGGTCAACGGAGTGATCCGCTACAACGACCCCGCGGCCGCCGCGGGCGGGGCCCGTCGCTTCTACCGGACGCTGCGGTGAGATCGATGCGCGGGCGACGGGTGAAGGCGCCGCCCTTTGACCCGGCCCGAAAAGGCGGTCAGTACCCGGCCGCCTGCCCGTCCTTCCTGGACTCGCTCGCGCCGTGGTACACCCCGTTCTCGGCGTCGATCCGAATCGCCTGATACCCGCCGAACGCCCCGGGAGTGGTTCGCGAGACCCGGTGCCCCAGCGCGACCAGGTCGCGGACGGACTCCCGCGGGAATCCCTCCTCGAGGTTGAGGATCCCGCCGTCGCGCATCACCTCCCCGGTCGGTTCCGAGGATCCGGTGTGGTAGATCCTCGGGGCGTCGCCGGCCTCCTGGAGACCCATTCCGAAATCGATCAGGTTCATCAGGATCTGGACGTGCCCCTGCGGCTGCATGTCGCCGCCCATCACGCCGAAACTCAGCCACGGCTTCCCATCCAGCGTGACCATCGCGGGAATGATCGTGTGAAACGGCCGCTTTCCGGGCGCGAAGCTGTTGGGATGCCCCGCCTTCAACACGAAGGCTTCGCCCCGGTCCTGGAACCCGAACCCAAGACCGTCCGGCACCATGCCCGACCCCATCCCGCGGTAGTTGCTCTGAATCAGCGACACGACGTTCCCGGCGGAATCCGCCACCGTCAGATAGATGGTGTCGCCCTCCTTCAGCGCGACCTCGCCCGCATCGTACCGGGCCGCCGCCTTCTCCATCGAAATCAAGGCGCGCCGGTTCGCGGCGTACCCCTTGTCCAGCAATTCAGCCACCGGGATCCTGCTGAAAGCCGGGTCCCCGAAGTGCCGGGCCCGATCCTCGTAGGCCACCTTCTTCGCCTCAACGAAGGCATGAATCGCCTTGGTGCTGCCCCAACCCATCGATTTCAGGTCGTAGCCTTCGAGAATGTTCAGCATCTGAAGCACCGAAAGCCCCTGCCCGTTCGGCGGGATTTCCCAGACATCGTACCCACGGTACCGGGTCGAGATCGGCGTGACCCAGTCGCTCGTGTGGGCCGCGAAATCCTCCACCGTCAGCACGCCGCCCTGCCGTTTCAGGAAGTCCGCCATCACCCGCGCCGCTTCCCCGCGGTAGAAATAATCGCGTCCTTCGGACGCCAGCCGCTCGAGCGTTCCCGCCAGTCGCGGATTCCGGAACATCTCGCCCGCCCGCGGCGCGCGTCCGCCCGGCATGTAGACATCCGCAAAGTTCGGGTACTCCTTCAGGATCTCCGCGTTCCGCCTCCAATCCTCCGCGATGACTTCGGTGACTGGGAACCCCTCGCGGGCGTACCGAATGGCGGGCGCCAGGACCGCGGCCATCGGCAGGACCCCAAACCGCCCGTGCAACGTGAACCAGCCGTCGACGCATCCCGGGACCGTCACCGGCAGGGGGCCGTATTTCGGAATTCGCGTGATACCCCGCTCGGCAAACCAGGCGAGGTCAATGCCACGCGCCGATCTTCCGCTTCCGTTCAATCCGTGAAGGCTGCCGGACTTCGCATCCCAGACCAGGGCGAAGAGATCGCCACCCACACCGTTTCCCGTCGGTTCCATCAGGCCCAGGCACGCGTTGGCGGCGATCGCGGCGTCAACGGCCGAACCTCCGTCCCGCAAAATCCCGAGGGCGGCCTGCGTGGCCAGGGGATGGCTCGTGCAGGCCATCCCGTTCCGCGCCACCACAACCGATCGTGTGACGAATCCCCGCCCGGCGACCCGGTCAGCCGCCTGGACCGGTCCCGGGTTGAGCCAAAGGGCGGACAAGGTCATGCCAAGAAGTTTCCACCTGAGGAAGGTCATGGCGGAAGTCTAGGCATCCGCGAAAAAATCACCACTCCCGGAAAGTCTGGGAGGGGGCCGCCGTGTCCCCGCGGTCGGGCGGCCGGGAAAAGGCGCCGGGATTGGCCGGGCCCGAATTCCCCACTAACCTCCCTCCGTGACAACACCGGAAATCCTCTGGTTCGCGGGAGCCCTCGTCATCATGGCGATCGGCGTGGTGGGTTGCGTGTTTCCGGGCATTCCGGGAACCCCGCTGATCTTCGTCGCCGCCATCGCCCATCGTTTCATCGTGGGCGAGGCCGGAGCGCAGACGTGGGTTCTCGTGACCCTGGGAATCATGGCTCTGCTGGCGCTCGCCGCCGATCTCGTGGTCAGCCTCTACGGCGCCAAAAGGCTCGGCGCCACGCGTCGGGGCGTGATTGGCGCGGGAATCGGCGGTCTCGTCGGTCTTTTTCTGGGACCCCTCGGCATTATTCTGGGGCCCTTTGTCGGTGCTTTCGTCTTCGAGTTCGCCGGAGGACGGGCCTGGCACGATTCCGCCAAGGCCGGCGCCGGGGCCACGATCGGACTCCTGGTGGGAGCCGTCGGCAAGGTCGCCTGCGCGGTCAGCATGACCCTCCTCTTTTTCGCGAACGTCCTCTGGCGCGCCATCGCCTGAGCCCGCTCCGAATTTCTGCCGGTTGACAGGCGCCCGCACCCGTCCCAAAAGTGTCGGCCCGTCGGGGCCCCGCCCCGGTCGGGCAACCAACCCATCAGGGAACCAGAAAGCCCCATCACACCATGCCCATCGCAGTTGGAACCCAGGCCCCGGACTTCACCCTCAAATCCAAAACCTCCGGCGACCTCGTCGACGTCAAGCTCAGCGCGAATTTCGGCAAGAAGAACACGGTTCTGCTCTTCTTCCCCCTCGCCTTCACGAGCGTCTGCACCTCGGAGCTGTGCGACGTGTCCCAGGGGATCAGCGCCTATCAAGGCCTGAACGCCGATGTCATCGGGATCAGCGTCGACAGCCCCTTCGCTCAGGAGGCCTGGGCGAAACAGGAGAAGATCACGATCACGATCGTCAGCGACCTCAACAAGGAAGTCACCCGCGCGTACGGCGTCGAATTCAAGGCCCTTGCCGGCATCGGCGACACG
>JBFWOK010000253.1:0-7657 GCA_050250555.1 Limisphaerales bacterium | reverse complement strand
TAGGGATTCAACGGACGAACCGTCGAAGGCGCGTAGATCTTCAGCGCATGCTCCGAGGCGTTCAGAAACCCGCCGCCGATCGTGTACCGGACTTCGTAGGTTCCCACCGTGTTTCCCGTCTGCGCGTCCTTCTGGACGACCGTCGCCGGTGGAAACCGGGATTGATGGTCGTCCATGTAGACGCGCATCCCGATGCCCATCTGACGGAAGTTGTTGATGCAGGTCGTCTCGTGGGCGCGTTCCCTGGCCCCACTCAGCGCCGGCAACAACAGGCTCGCCAGGATGCCGATGATCGCGATCACCACCAGCAATTCAACGAGGGTGAATCCAGCCTGATTTCGATTCTTCATAAGCGTCTTCGTCAAGGTACAGACCGCCAACCACCGCCCCACGGGAAACCCGGCCTCGGACCGCGCGCGGCCAGCCTCGCTCCGGGAATCTGGCCGGTTGGATTACACTAGTGAGATCGATAGGTCAAGAAAGGTCTTGTCCCCGGTTCAATCCGGGGCGTCCTCCAAGTTGTGGGAGCGGCCCATCGGCGAAGGTCACGGGGACCCGTGACGCGCCATCGACCTCGGAACGGGCATCGCTTGGGCCGCCCCTCCGGGGCTTGTACGACATGCCAGACCGCGTTCTATTGACAGGCCGGTCCTACGGACCTTGGGTCGGGGACGCGGATAGGTCCGCGGTTCCGCATTGTTCACCCCGGGGTGATGACACGTCGAACCACCTGGATCTCGGTATCCGGGTCAGAAAAACCGCCATTCCAGGTCCGTAGGACCGGCCTGTTTATAGCCGCGCGGTCTTTAGAATCGCTTAAGCTCCGCTAGGAGCGACCCAACCCCCGGCGTGATTCCGTTGGATGGGTCACCCACAAAATCGTCGAGGAACCTCGTTTGGGGACCGACGCTCCGATCCCGACGCCGACCCCGTTGAGGAAGCGGTGACATTCGAGTCCGCGCCGAGCAACCTTGCGCCCTCGCGTTGGACTCCGGGCTTTCCTTACGGGCCGTCCGACCTTGATCCTTTCCGGGTCCCGAACGCTCCCGATTCCAAACCCAAACCCAAACCCGAACTCGAACTCGAACTCGAACTCGAACTCGAACTCGAACTCAAACTCGAACTCGAACCCAACCTCGCCGACGGTCCAGCGGATTCCCTCGCCCGCGCCCACGTCCTACCAACCCCACCATGGACCCTCACGACCCGCACATTCGTCAGCCCGGTGGGTTCGCCACGACCCACTGGTCGGTGGTGCTCTCGGCCGGAGCGCCCGGCGGAACAGGAGCCGAGGTCGCGCTCGAACGGCTCTGCCGGGACTACTGGTATCCGCTCTACGCTTTTCTCCGCCGCCAGGGTGTGGGCCCCCAGGACGCCGAGGATCTCACCCAGGATTTTCTCGCCGATCTTCTCCGCCGCGAGTCGCTCCAATCGGTCGATCCGGGCAAAGGACGCTTCCGCAGTTTTCTTCTCGTCGCGCTGAAGCGTTTCCTGATCAACGCGCGTGAACGCTCGCGCGCGGCCAAGCGCGGAGGCGGCGCCGAACACGTGGCCTTCGACACGGACCTCGCCGAGAATCGATACCTGAAGGAGCCCTCGGGTGGCTGGTCCGCCGACCGGATCTACGAACGTCGCTGGGCCCTGATCCTGCTGGAACGGGTGATGACCCGTCTGAAATCCGAGGCGGCGGGCCGCGGCAAATCCGCGGAGTTCGAAGTCCTGAAGGTCTTTCTGACAGCCGAAGCTCCGTCGACCCGATACGCCGAGGCCGGATCGGTGGTGGGCCTGACCGAGAACGCCGCCCGGGTCGCGGTGCATCGCCTCCGACGCCGATTCCGGGAGTTGTTCCGCGAGGAAATCGCCCACACCGTTTCCCGTCCGGAAGACATCGACGACGAGATCCGCCATCTGCTGGCAGCCCTCGGCGAGTGACGAATCCGGGCGCGCGGTGTAATGGTCCGCCTGGATTCCTGATGTATGGGGTGATGAACGCCGCCGCAGCCGACACCGTCCCCTGCCCACAGTGCGGGACGGCCCGGTCCGCCGACGCTCCGGATGGTCTCTGTCCCCGCTGCCTCCTTGGTCTGGGTGTCGGCGGCCCACCCCACGATCTCGCGGGCGACGATGCCGGCGAGGAATCCGCGCCGTCGGGAGGCAAGCCAGAGGTCGTTGCCGCTGACGCCATGGCGCGGCGATTCCCGCAACTCGAAATCCTCGAGTGTCTCGGACGCGGCGGCATGGGGGTCGTCTACAAAGCCCGTCAACCGCGCCTCAATCGGCTTGTCGCGCTCAAAGTCCTGGCCCCGGGGCGCGAACAGGAACCGCGGTTCGCGGAACGATTTGCCCGGGAAGCTCGCGCCCTCGCGCGCCTGGCCCACCCCGCGATCGTCGCCATCCATGACTTCGGCGAATCGGACGGCTTGTTCTACCTCGTGATGGAGTACGTGGATGGCACGAATCTCCGTAGTCTGATCCGCGACCGGAAAGTCCCGCCCGCCAACGCCCTGTCCCTCGTCCCCGTCCTTTGCGAAGCACTCCAGTTCGCGCACGAACAGGGAGTCGTCCATCGCGATATCAAGCCGGAGAACATCCTGATCGACACCCAGGGACGGGTGAAGATCGCCGACTTCGGCATCGCGAAGCTCCTGGGTCCGGCGGGGCTCTCGGAGCCCCTGACCGAGGCGCGTCGCATCATCGGAACACCGCACTACATGGCCCCCGAGCAGGTCGAACACCCGGCCGCGGTGGATCACCGCGCGGACATCTACTCGCTCGGGGTTGTCTTCTACGAATTGCTCACCGGGGAACTGCCCCTCGGGAAATTCGCGCCGCCTTCCCACAAGGCGGGCATTGATCCGCGCCTTGATGCGGTGGTTCTTCGTTCCCTCGAAAAGGAACCCGGCCAACGATACCAGCGCGCGGGCGATTTGAAGGTCGAAGTGGATTCCGTGCGCGAGACCCTCCCGGACTCCCCGTCGGAACCCACGCTCGCGACCGAATCCCGCGGCGTCGAAACTCGTCCCGACATCGATGCGTCGCGGGTTCCGCCGGCGACACCCGACCCCAACGCATCCGCCAGCGTTCGTCATCTCCGGATCGCGGCCGCCGGTCTGACCGTCGCGGCGTTGGCCAATCTCCTTGTCGGATCTCTGGTTCTCGCGGGTGCCATGGGACTGGTCCTCGTCGACCGCCGGGGCATCGACCTCGACGGCGCGCTTCCGCCGCTTGTCCAATGGTTCCAGGATCCGGACCCCTCGGGCGTGAAGACGGCGGTTTTCCTCGTCGTCGCCGTGGCGCTTGCCGCGAGTCTGATCACGCTTCTCGGGGCGCGGTCGATGCGGCGCCTGGCGTCCTATCGGTTTGCGATGACCGCCACCACGCTGGGCATGGTGGTTCCACCGGGAAACCTGCTGGGACTTCCCTGGGGACTCTGGACCCTGTCGGTTCTCGGCCGTAGAAACAGCCAGGCCGCGTTTCACGCGAATTGGAAAGCCGCGGGAAGTCCGCGAGCACGACCCGCCTTCACCGCGATCCGCCTCGCGTCGGTCGTGATCATCCCCGTTCTGCTCCTTGCGGCGATCCGCGGTTGGATGGAATCGCAGCCTGGCGCGGATCGCGGACGGCAAGCCGTCCTGCTTGCAAATCGCCTCGCCCAACAGGCCGACGAGGCGCTGAAGGCGGCCGCGCGGGCGCGGGCCCAAGGCGCTTTGCCCGTCCCGGGTGCGACCATGACGCCGCCCGTCGCGATCGAGACCTTCCCCGCCGCGGGCGATTCCGACGTCGACCCGGACCTTGCCGAGATCCGGGTCACCTTCAGCAGACGCATGCGGGATGGGCAATGGTCCTGGGCCGATTGGATGCCCGGGGCATTTCCCGAGATGACGGGAACACCGCGTTTCCTAGCCGATGGAAGAACCTGCGTGCTGCCGGTCCGGCTGGAGCCAGGACGGGTCTACGGAATCTGGCTGAATACCGGGCGGCATCAGAACTTCCGGGACTCCGACGGACTTCCCGCCGTGCCGTACCTCCTCACCTTTCGAACCCGCGACAAGTAGCCCAATCGACCCTCCCTCACCCATGAAATCCAACACCAACAGATCCCATCCCGTCCTTCGCCTCGCCGGCTGGCGCGCGGCGTTGCTCCTCAGCCTCTCCGCCGTTTCCACCGCGCGTGCCGCCTCGCTCGACGAAGCGCCACCGGTGGTCGTGAAGTCCTTCCCCGTGGCCGGGTCGAGTGACGTCGACCCCGGTCTGTCCGAGATCTCGGTCACCTTCAGCAAGACCATGATCGACGGCAGTTGGTCGTGGGCCACCTGGAAGCAGGAGAGTTTTCCGGAGATGTCCGGCAAGCCGCGTTATCAGGACGACCGGCGAACCTGCGTTCTGCCGGTGAAGCTGAAACCCGAAAGCTTCTACGCGGTGTGGATCAACTCGGAGAAGTTCCGCAACTTCAAGGACACCCGGCAACTTCCGGCCGTCCCCTACCTGCTCACCTTCTCCACCGGGCCCGCCAAGGCCGCGGCCACGAGCCGGACCGCCGACGCGACCACCAGCGTCCCGGCCGACGTCGTCCCGCCGGCGGCCGGCACGGTTTCCTCCGAGCTCAATGCCGATCAACGCGCGGTCCTCGACTGGACCGACCGGCAGTTTCGCAGCTTTTTCGACGGGCGGACCTTCGACGGGTGGTCGGCGAAGGAACGCACCGACCTGGAGGCGCGCCTGATCGACACGCTGAAGGGGCCGGTCAACCGCGACTATTACCTGGCGATCAACTCCCTCGCGGCGCTCCGATCGACCAACGCCCTTCCCGCGCTCCGGACCATGGCGCTGGAACATCGCGACAAGAACAACCGCGACCGTTGGATGGCTATCCGGGCGCTGGGCCTGATGGACGACCGCGCGTCCATCCCGGACCTCATTCACCTGGTGTACCACGGCAATTCCAACACGCGCTGGTGGGCCCAGATTTCATTGGTTCGAATGACCGGCAAGAACTTCGGGTCCGACTGGAAAGCCTGGGGCGACTGGTGGAACTCCGAAAACGGGAAACCCCCGTTCCGTCCGGAGATCATCCGCTGGTGGAACGGCCAGGCGGAACCCGACCAACTCGCGGCGAGCCTCGCCGAATCGGATCAGAAGTTCCTCGCCGGGATTCGGCCGTGAACCGATGGGTTGGGTGCGTCCGCTATCCCGGCAAAAGCGTTCGCAACACGATCTTCCACTGGTCTTCCTGCACCTCGACCGGTGTCTCGGTCCAGATCAGATACCCCGATTTCCGAATCTTCAGTTCGATCGGCAACTGGGCGGCCAACCGCTGGTCGACGTGCTCTTCGGACCACCCCCGCTCGCGCAGGCGCCGGCGCTGGGTTTCGGCGGAACAGGCGACGCAGATCACCGCATCGAATCGTGATTCCGCGGCGGTTTCGAACAGCAGCGGGATCACAACCACGCCGCACTTCACCCCGCCGCTCCTCCAGTCGCCCACCCGGTTCGCCCACGCCTCGCGAATGCGGGGGTGCAGGATCGCTTCGAGCCGCCGGCGCCCGTCCTCGTCCCCGAAGGCGAGGCGCGCCATCCGCCCGCGATCCAGGGTGCCGTCGGGGCGCAGGACCTCCGCGCCGAAGGCGGCCTGGATCTCCGCGAGCGCCGGCTGCCCTGGGGCCACGAGCTCGCGCGCGATCTCGTCGGTGTCCACCACCGCCACCCCGAGGCGTTGGAGCAGCGCCGCCGCGGTGGACTTGCCCATGCCGATGCCACCAGTGAGGCCGAGGAGAAGCACGAGGGATCCTCGAACGGGATGATCGGGTTGAACCGCGAAGGCCGTCGAACCGAAGGTTCAGCGTCGCTTGCGGCGGGCGGGAGCCGCGAAGTAGCCGCCCTTGCCCACCGGCCCCCCACGAACCCGGCCCGTGGGAAGGGAACTCCGGCGTCCCTCGTCCAGGGCGAGGGCGTACTCGTAGTTGAAGCCTTCAAGCTTCACCCGTTCGATGCGCTTCTTGATGAACTTCTCGATCGCCTCCACCCGGGGCGCATCCTCCGTCATCATGATCGTGAGCGCGTCGCCCGTCGCCTGGGCGCGCCCCGTCCGGCCGATCCGGTGGACGTAGTCCTCGGGATGCTCCGGCACGTCGTAATTGATGACGTGGGTCACGTCCGCGATGTCGAGTCCGCGCGCGGCGATGTCGGTCGCGACGAGCACTTCGTACTGGCCCGCGCGAAAGCCTTCCAACGCCTGCTGCCGCTCCTTCTGCGAACGATCCGAGTGGATGACAGCCGCCTTGTGATGGTGCTGCTTCAAAAGGCGTGAAACCTTGTCCGCCCCGCGCCGGGTCCGGCAGAAGATGATCACGCTCTCCCAGTGCACCCCCTCGAGCAGCGCCAGCAGCAACTGGCTCTTCTGCGACTGCGCCACCGGATAAAGCACGTGCTTCACCGTCTCCGCCGGCATCCGCCGCTGGCCGATCTCCACCGTCACCGGCTCGTACATCGCCCAGCGGATCAATGTCTCGATCTCCGGCGGAATAGTCGCCGAAAACAACGCCGTCTGCCGGCGCCTCGGACAATGGTCGATGATCCGCCGAACGTCCGGCAAGAACCCCATGTCGAGCATCCGGTCCGCCTCGTCGAGCACGAGGTGCTGCACCTTGTCGAGCTTGAGCGCGTGCTGCCGCAGATGATCGAGCAGACGGCCGGGAGTCGCGACGATCACGTCGACGCCGTCACGGAACGCGTCCCGCTGTTTCTGATAGCCGACGCCTCCGTAGACCACGGCGACGCGGAGGTTGGTCCCCTGGGCGAGGCGCCGGAAGCTCTCGTCCGTCTGGAGGGCGAGTTCGCGGGTCGGTTCGAGGATGAGCGCCCTGGGCGAAGGGGCGTGCTTGCCCATGAGCTGAAGGATCGGCAAGCCGAATGCCGCCGTCTTCCCGGTCCCGGTTTGCGCCGAACCAATCACGTCGCGGCCCTCGAGCATCAGGGGAATCGCCTGGGTTTGAATCGGAGTCGGCTCCTGGTATCCCAGCTCCCGAACGGCTTCGAGCATTGCGGCCGAAAGGCCGAGTTTGGCAAAAGGCACGGGGGTCTATAGCGCATCCCGCCCCGGCGTGGGAAGCGCCCCGTTTGCGGCGAACTGCGGAAGGGACCTCAATTCCTCCCAGGTCCGGTCGCTCAAGGGCCTCCCGCCATAGGGCGGTCCCACCCAGGGTTCCGCGCACCCCGACCGCCGCGCGCGCTGGAGCCAACGCGCGTCCAGAACCGATCCAAGACGTCCAGCCCCTGTCGCGGCCACGGTGGTCTCCTCCTTGGTCTCCGTTCCCGATCCCGCGCCCACCCGCCAGCCCGCCAGGAGCAGCGCCACCCGGACCGACGTGCTGCGCGAGTACGTCGCCAGTCCACACCAGGAGCGCCGTGGATCGATCCAAGCGAAAAGGTCCCGAAAGAGCGGCAGCGTCCACATCTCCGGATTCGCCGCGGGCGAATGCGGATCGTACAGGATGGCCTGCGGCGAAGGCAGATCGCGGCCGCCCGGCCCCCGCCCCGCCCGCATGTGCTCGGTGAAATCGCCGGGAATCAGGTCCCAGCGGACCCGGACGCCTCCCGGATCGAACGACACCGAGCCGTGTTCCACGACTTCGCGGCCCCACCGTTCCAGCCCACCGAA
>JBFWOK010000252.1:0-7775 GCA_050250555.1 Limisphaerales bacterium | reverse complement strand
GCCCCGCCCCGCCCCAACCGGCTGATCGTTCCAAGCATGAACCGACTTTCGTTCGCCCTCCCCGAAACGTCCCCCACCCGCACGGGACCCGATCACGATCACGGACCCGATTTCCATCCGCGCCTCCAGGCCCGGCGTCCGCGCCGGGCCGCCGCCGCCGCCGCTTTCACCCTGATCGAACTCCTGGTCGTGATCGCCATCATCGCGATCCTCGCGTCGATGCTCCTCCCGGCGCTCGCGAAGTCCAAGGAACGCGCCAAACGCATCGTCTGCATCAACAACGTCAAACAGATGGGGCTGGGCTGCCTGATGTACGCCGACGACGATCCCCGCGGTCGGTTCACGCCGCTCACGAACTACGTCGACGACGACATCAATTTCCTCTACCCGCGCTACATCCCCGCCGTCCGGACCTACGTGTGCCCGAGCACCCGGAACAACGTGCGGACCAACGTGGCCGTGAACCGTCGCACCAGCGAGGTCCTCGGACTCGTCGATCTTCAGGACGTCGCGCCGAACAAGTGGACCAACGGCTATTCCTACGAGATCTACGGCCACATGGGCGCCATCGCCCCGGAACCCGGCGCCACGCCCAAGACCGTCAGCAACGTGCTGACCTACGAGCACAAGAATTCCACGTTCGGGCTGAAGGGCACCGTGCCCGGCCCCGCCAACATCTGGCTTTTCGTGGACGCCGACGAAGGACCCTCGAGCGGACCCTCCGGCCCCCTGTCCCCCCCGGGCCGGAACGATTTTCCGGATCGCTGGGACAACCACCTCGGCGAAGGCTACAACGCCGTCTTCACCGACGGTCACGCCGAGTGGATCCGCGGACGCGACTTCGTCCGCCGACTCGAACTCTCCCAGGATATCGGTCGCGCCGATTGATGGATCGGATCGACCGATTCGAATCTGTCCATCCAATCAGGCTTCCACCACCTCGCCGGGCCCGGGGTCCAGCACCTTCACCCGGGGATGGCGAAGCCCGATCTGTTCGCGAAACCACTCCCTCGCGTCCGCCTCGCCGTGCCCCAGCACCACGACCCTCGGTGACACCTCACCGACGAACTCCAGCAGTTCCTCACGGTTCGCGTGCGAGGTGAGATCGAACTCCCGCACGTCACAGCGTCTCGTCACCTTCCGGTCCTGCGGACCCATGGCGAAGGTTCCGCCATCCACCGCCGCCCGAAGAATCCCCGCCGGCGTCGCGGGATCCGCGTAGCCCACGAAGAAGATCCCCTGCCGCTCGTCCTCGATCATGCGCAACGCGATCTCATACGCCGCCGTGTTGGGAGTCATCATCCCCGACGTCAGCACGAAAATCCGGCCGCCGCTCAATTTGATGGTCTCCATCTGGCGCCTTTCCAGGACCTGCAGATCCAACGATTCGGTCAGCGACAGGTTGCTGTGATTCCGGTGCGCCCGGTGGGCCTGAAGATCGTAGATCTCGGTGAACACGCGTCCCAGTCCGCCAATATAGATCGGCTGCCTCGGAAGCCGTCCCGCACGCATGAGCAACGCGAGGAGCGCAAGGATCTCCTGGGTCCGACCCAGCGCGAACGCCGGGATCAGGACGCTCCCGTTCCGCTCCTGAACTTCACGGATCGCCGCCGCGAGCTTCTCGATCTCGGATTCCCGCGAAAACCCTTCCGGCGTCGCGCGCGCGCCGCGCGTCGTCTCCATGATCAGAACGTCCGCCTGCACATCCTCGAATCGGGCGCCCTTCAGCAGGGTCTGATCCCGAAACGACACATCCCCCGTGTAGAACAGCGTTTCCTGTTCGCCACGCACCATCACACCGGCCGCGCCAAGGGCGTGACCCGCATCCAGAAACTCCAGGGTCGGGGATCGTCCACCCGAACGCACCTTTCCGAATCCCGCCCACTCGACCTCGCGATTGTACCTGAACCCCTGGAAAACCGATTCGATCTCGTCCACTTCCCCGTGGGTGAACAAAGGGTACTCGGCGATGCCGAGTTCATCGCGCTGCCGGGTCATCACGTTCACCGAGTTGTGGAGCACGCGGTCCACGATGAAGTAGCTCAACTCGGTCATCAGGACGTGGGCTCGGGGATGGTTCCGAACCGCCACCGGAAGGGATCCGACATGGTCGTGGTGGCAATGGCTGATCACGATCGCATCCAGCTCCTCCCCCGCCAGCTTTCCGTAGAGCGGCAATCCTTCCTTGCCCTCCCGCTTCGGGTGCACCCCCGCGTCCAGCAACATCCTGTGCCCTTCGAATTCCACACCCCAAGCACTGGCCCCCACATCGTGGGCTGGATTCAAGTTCGTAATCCGCATGGCGGCATCCTCCGTCACCCGTGCCCCCCTCCCAAGGAAATCCTTCGGCCCTGTCCAAACCGCGCGGAAAAACTTTTGAACAAACCGAGAACGCCGCCGTCTGAGAGTTCGGAGTTGTTTGGGTTCGCCCGCGGGGCGGGATTCGCTGCCCGCCCCGTGGGCTCTTACAGCCTCATAGAGTTGTTGTCTGGGTTGCAGTACGACGGGCCGGTCGCTGTGAAGCGCCCGGCCTCGTCTTTTTACCGGCGGATCTCACTCCCGCGCACGGACCTGCAACCGCTCGCGCTCGGCCGCGAGTTTCCCGGCCTCCCCCTTCCATCCCAGCGCCAGGTAGTTCTCCTCGGCCCGCTTCAGCAAGTCCGCCGCCACCCGGGTGTCACCACCGCCCTCCGCAAGACACCCGCCCAGGCCCGCCAGCGAAACCGCCACGCCCCGCGGATCCCCCATCGCCTCAAATTCGGCCAACACGCCCCGCCACACCGCCTCCGCCTCCCCGAATTGCCCCAGACGTCGCAAGGTCTTCGCAAGCGTCACCCGGGCAGCCGCCTTGCCCGCGCGGTCCGCGATCGCATCGAATCCGGTCACTGCCCGTTCCGCCTCCACCCGCGCCTCCTCAAGCCGTCCCATCGCCATCCACGCGCGGGCCCGTTCGTGAGACAGAATGGCGCCGAGTTGTCCCGACTCCGGACGTCCCGTTCGGCGGTCCAATTCCCCGAGGAGTTCGCCCAGGCGCGGGCTTTGGACGTCGTTGGCGACCTGCAGCAACCCGATCTGATTCCGCCACCAGGATTCGGTGAGACCCAGCTCGGCGTTCACCCGGGCGGCCCGTTCGAGATCGGCGATCGCCTCATCGGTCCTTCCCAAGGCTCGTCGTGCCATGCCCTGGTTGTGCCACGCCATGGCCAGGTTCGTCCGGTCGTTCAAGAGTTGAAACTGCAGCGCCGCGCGGTCCCACCACGCCAAGGCTCCATTCCAGTCGCCCTCCGACTGCAACCGCGCCGCCTGTCGCGACAGGCGGTCCGCCTCGACCCAGGCCTTCGCCTTTGCTGGCGCGGGCGGGGAGGATTTCGACGCGCACCCTCCGACCAAGCCCATCATCGCCCCGACGGTGAGCCCCAGGACGATCCACCGTGCGGCGAACCCGAGGCGCGCCACCGACTTCATCGACCCTCCGCCCATATCCAGCTGCCGGTTCATCGCGGTGAGATTTCCAGGCTGGGCACGACGATGCTTTCGATCGGCGGGTTCGTCGCGGTGGCGCCGAACGCCGATCGCAGAAGCCAATGACGTTTCAGCCCCTGGAGCATGTCGTCGGCGTTGACCACGAGGGACGAGACTTCGCCAAGCATCAGGCTGTTGGCGTTGACTTGGGCGCTCAGGTTGCTCGTGACGAGCGCGACGTTGTCGAGGGTCAACGCGATGCGCCGGGTCAGGTCCTGCAACTGGATCTCGCTCGTCCGAAGCAGCGAAGTCGTGTTGGTGAGCGTCGATTCCATGCTCGCAAGGGTGCCGGAGACCTGGCCTTGGAGGTTGGTGGTCAACACCATCCTGCCAATCACGCCGTCCTCGGCGCCCAGGCGTTCCGTCAGGGCCTGAAGGTTCGTCAGGGACGGCTGCAGGTGAGTCAGCGTCAGGTTCACGTTGGAGACCGTCGTCGTGGCGCCCGTGAGGACCTGGTCCAATTGGCGGTTCATGGACGGTAGGGCCTCCGCGAGCGTCCGGACGATTTCCTCCACCCGGCTCGCCAGAGCGGGGGCCTCTTCCACCTTCTTGAGCCAGACGCCCTTGCCCTTCCGGATCACATCCCGGAGCGGCACCATCCCCTCGACCTTCGGATCGTCGCTGCGGACGGTCTTGTCCTCCCATCGGGGTTCAGGACCGACCGTGATCAATCCAACGTCCGGATCCCCCGGAGCCACCTCCAGGAGACGCGCACCGAAGAAATCGGCGGACACCACGTGGACCGTGGAGTCGTCGAAGATGTATCCGAAGTGGGGCTCATGGACCTCAAACTTCACCGTGACGGTGTAGTTGTTCTCGGTGAACCACGGATCCAGCGGGTTGGTCTCCACCTGGACGATCCGGCCGATGACCCGGCCCAGCAGACGCACCGGGTCACCCGCCTTCAGTCCGTTGGCATCCCGCGTGTAGCAGTAGTACGGCACCTTGTTGACGAACCAGCCCCGGCGCTTCCCGGTGTCGCGCAGGTAATAGGCGAATCCCACGAGCACCAGCAGCCCCGCCAGCAGAATGAACAAGCCCACCAACCGCTCGACGCGGCTCATCCGCGTCCGAAGCTCGGGAGTGAGGTCCTGCAATGCCATGGCCCAAGAATCCTTTTCCCGGCTAAGGACGCAATCCCACGTCCTGGGATACCACCTGCCAGCGCCCCCCCTGGACGCGCGCCCTGCACCCGGCCCAACCCTCCCAGGGCCTGGACTCCGTCGCCGCGATCACCCAGGTCTTCGGACTCCATTCGGCTCCCACGATCGCCTCCGCGCCGCCGTCCAGGAATTCCTGCCACCACGCCGCCTCTTCCAAGGGCAGACCCAGGATCGGTTCGTCCAGCACGAGCACGGAAGGCCGGAGCATCAGGGCCCGCGCCAGCGCCACCCGGTGGGCGACGCCTCTGGGAAGATCACCGGGCGCCCAACGGGCATAGGCTTCCAATCCGAGCGCCGACAGGACCTTCGCCACCCGGGAAGAATTCTCCCGAACCTCATGGGCGGAATGGTAGAGAAGCGGCAGGGAAAGGTTCTGGATCACGTTGAGCGTCGGGAAGAGCCGGCCCCCCGACCCGAACACGACCCCGACGTGGAGCCGCAGCGCGGTTCTCTCGGATTCCCCCAACGACGCCAGATCGCGCCCGAAAAGCCGGTGCCGCCCGCGCACCGGCCGGATCAGGCCCGCCGCCACGCCCACGAGACTCGACTTCCCGGAACGCGCGGGACCGGAGATCAGCCATCGCTCGCCGATCCGGACCCGCCAGTCGACCCCCGGGACCATCACCTCGCTCGGCGATCCACTCGCCGGGACATCGACCGCCTCGAGTTCGATGGCGGGCTCACCGTTGGAGGGATCGAATTTCACACGCGTCCGACCAGGTAGAAGACTCCCAGGAACAAAACGTCGAGGACTACGCAGAACAGGAGGCAATGGGTCACCGCCTGCGTCGCCGCCTCCGGAACTTCCTCCAGTCGCAGCGGATTCGAGAGACCCTGGTAGCACGTCAGGATGGCGATCGCCGAACCAAAACCCGAGGTCTTCAACATCAGCAACAGGAAATCCTGCCAGGTCAATGCGCGAGCCAACTGGTTCACATAGTCCTCCATCGACAGGGGAAGCTGTTCGACGAAGCAGAAGAGGTACCCCCCCGCCAACGCCCCGATCATGAAATAGACCGTCAGGCAGAACACCGAAACCGCGAGACCGATCACCCGCGGAACCACGAGGTAGTGGACCGGATCGATGCTCAGCGCTTCCAACGCCTCCACCTCTCCCGTCGCCCGCATCGTCGCCAGCTCCACGACCGTCGCCGTCCCCACCCGCAGTAGGACCACGAGCGCCGTCGCCACCGGCGCCAGTTCCCGGAACACCACCACCACCATCACCGTTCCCAGGTTGTCCTCGGCGCCGAATTGACGGAGCAGCGCGACGGACTGGCCCAGGATCACGAACCCCGCCAACAGCGACAACATCCCCACGAACGGAAGCAACCCCACACCCGCCCGACGGATCTGCTCGACAGCCGCATCCCGGACGACCGTCCGCCCGTGACCCGCCTTGGTCACGCCGGTCACCATCACGATCAGGGCGAACGCCAGGAGCCGTTGAAGACGGGAAAATGTCCGGCGGAGCGGTCCAATGAAGACGTCGGCCAGGGCGTCCAAACCCCGCCCCATCCAGCCCAGGTGGATCCGTCGTTCACGCGAGGTCGCCATCTCACCTCCACACCGCCGGAAACGCCCGGGCGATTTCCTCGGGCGCCACCAGGTACGCCATCCGGTGCGCATGCTCCCAGGCGCGCTCCGCATGGCCGCGCAGGACGACCTTCCGCACCCGCTGCCCCTCCTCGAGCCGAGCCCATGGATCGTTCACCACGAGGTCGCCTTCCCCCGTGAACCCAACGCAAATCACCAGATGCCCCCCGTCCGGAGTCAACGGTTCCCCCCGCAACGCCGGCGCATTCACCGACAACACCACCGGAATCCCCGCCGCCACCAGGTCCTCGACATCCCTCAGGTCCCGCAGGCGGGCCGCGCAACTCCGCATTCCCGGAAAACTCCCGGCGTACGCCGTGTTGAAGGGCCAGTTCCCCGTTCCCGGCCATCCCGGATCATGAACTCCCGCCGCCACCTCCGGCACGTCCCGGTCCAATTCCGGCCTCCCCAAACGCCACGCCCACCAACCCAGCAGCATCGATACCGACGTCGGACTGCACCACGCCCGCCCTTCCGCGTAAGAGACCTGGGACCGCTCGGGAACGTCCAAGGTCAGGCCCCGGACATCCAGCCTGGGCGCCCTCGGCACGGAGCGATCGTTCGAATCGCACACCGCCAAGCCCACCCAACGCAGCCGATCCGGCATTTCCGCGAGGGTTCCCACCAGCTTCAGACGCACCCGGACGCCATCCGCCGCACCCCGCATCACCAACGTGTCCGTCTTCACCTCGCCGTCCGCGTCCGATTCGCCTTCCCAACTCGTCCGCCGTACCGGCTGCAATCCGTCCAGGGACCAGTCCCCGAGCCGGTACCATCGGGTCCATCGTTCCCCGAGAAGCGCCTGGGCTTCCACCACAACGCCCGACCCCACGGCCGGTTCGACATTCCACGACACCACCAGCTCATTCCACGGCCGCGCGGTCCGAACCGGAGGCGATTCAAGGACGCGATCGGCTGAGGCGGGACCGGACGCGGCGGAGGGCCAGGCCGCGGCGTTCGTGAAGATCACCAGCGTGGGCAGGTCCGATTCGAGTTTCATCGGTTTCACCCAACTCGGTCGCGTCAGACATCCCCCCACCCAACCCGACATGAAAACAAGTCCGAGCGCCACCCGAGCGATCCGCTTCAGCCATATCCCGACCCCTCGCGGATCTCGGCAAAAACTCCGCAACCGGAATCCGGGGGCAACGGCCGCGCCACACCCCGATTCGCCGCCAGGGGTTCCTTCCCCTTCCCGCGAACAGTCCCTGGACAACACGCCGCGAACCCTAATCCCCCTCGCGTCCATCGCACGCCAAATCCCCGGAACAACCGCCCGTCGTTTGACGCGGACCCGTGCCCACGTTCACCCTCCCCCGTGCTCGTCGCCCTCCACAAACCGTGGGGCGTCCTATCCCAGTTCACGCCGGACGGATCCCGCCACCGCACACTCGCCGCCTGCGCCCTTCCCCCGGGGATCTTTCCGATCGGCAGGCTCGACGCCGATTCCGAAGGACTCCTGCTCCTCAGCGACGAAGCCCGCTGGACCGCACG
>JBFWOK010000251.1:0-7986 GCA_050250555.1 Limisphaerales bacterium | reverse complement strand
CGCGGATTTCCGAATGGGGAAACCCGGTCCCGGTCATGCGGGATCACCGGCGGATGAATGAATAGTCCGTCGGAGCGACACGAGGTGAAGTGAAACATCTCAGTAACCTCAGGAAAAGAAAACGACTGTGATTCCGCAAGTAGTGGCGAGCGAAAGCGGAAAAGCCCAAACCTCGGCAACTTGTTGCCGGGGGGTTGCGGGACCCCGACGTGGCATGTGGAGGATTAGCGTAACGGCCTGGAAAGGCCGGCCAGAGACCGTGACAGCCGGGTGCGCGAAAATCCAAGACAGCCTAGGGGTATCCCAAGTAGTGCGGTGCACGTGAAACTCCGCGCGAATCTGTCCCGACCACGGGATAAGGCTAAATACCAGCTAACGACCGATAGTGAACAAGTACCGCGAGGGAAAGGTGAAAAGAACCCCTGATAGGGGAGTGAAATAGAACCTGCAACCCTGTGCCTACAATGTGTGGGAGCCCGCAAGGGTGACCGCCTGCCTTTTGCATAATGAGTCTGCGAGTTATCGTCGGCGGCTGCCTGAGTCCCTCAGGGATGGTGGCCCAGCGAAAGCGAGTGCGAATAGCGCGTTTGTCGCCGGCGATAGACCCGAAGCGGAGGTGATCTACACATGGTCAGGTTGAAGCTGGGGTAACACCCAGTGGAGGACCGAACTCGTGGATGTTGAAAAATCCTGAGATGAGCTGTGTGTAGGAGCGAAAGACTAATCAAACCCCGTGATAGCTGGTTCTCTCCGAAATAGCTTGAGGGCTAGCGTCGGATAAGTACTCCAGGGAGGTAGAGCACTGGATGGCTTAGGGTCCCCACCAGGATGCCAAAACCAATCAAACTCCGAATTCCCTGGATCTCATTAATCCGGCAGTCAGACTGTGAGGGATAAGCTTCATAGTCGAGAGGGCAACAGCCCAGACCGCCAGCCAAGGTGCCTAAACGCTGCTAAGTGGAAAGGATGTGACGTCGCTGAGACAGTGAGGATGTTGGCTTAGAGGCAGCCATCATTTAAACAGTGCGTAACAGCTGACTCATCGAGCGATGTCGCGCCGAAAATGATTGGCGATAAGTGGCGTACCGAAGCTGCGGGCCCTCATCCGTCACGACGGATGGGGGCGGTAGGAGAGCGTGGCCGTTCCGGCAAAGCCTTTTCGGAAGAAATGGTGGAGGGGCGGCCAGTGAGAATGCAGACACGAGTAGCGATAAACCGGATGAGAATTCCGGTCGCCGTAAACCCAAGGTTTCCTGGGGCAGGTTCGTCCTCCCAGGGTTAGTCGGGAGCTAAGGTGAGGCCGTAAGGCGTAACCGATGCACAGCAGGTCAACATTCCTGCACCGGCTGGGAATTAGGCGACGGGTGACGCAGAGAGAAAAGTGCATGGGTCATTGAAAGACCGAGCCTAGGCTTCGGCCGAAGCGCAGCACCGGACAATCTGCCGAGAAAAGCCCGTCGTCGTGTCCTAGCCGCCCGTACCGTAAACCGACACAGGTGGGTGGGTGTAAGTGCACCAAGGCGCGCGAGAGAAACCTCTCTAAGGAACTCGGCACATTAGCCCCGTAACTTCGGGAGAAGGGGTGCCCACTTCGGTGGGTCTCAGTAAATTGCGTTTAGCGACTGTTTAACAAAAACACAGCACTCTGCTAAGTCGTCAAGACGACGTATAGGGTGTGACACGTGACCAATGCGGAAAGATCAAGGTAAGCTGTCAGCCGCAAGGCGAAGCGGTGAGCCCAAGTCCCCGTGAATGTCGGCCGTAACTATAACGGTCCTAAGGTAGCGAAATTCCTTGTCGGGTAAGTTCCGACCTGCACGAATCGTGTAACGACTGAACGACTGTCTCGGAGAGGATCTCGGCGAAACTGTAATTGCGGTGAAGATGCCGCATGCCCGCAGTAGGACGGAAAGACCCTATGCACCTTCACTGTAAGCTGGCATTGGGTTCTGGTTAATGATGCGTAGCGTAGGTGGGAGACTTTGAACCGCGGGCTTCGGTCCGCGGGGAGTCGCAATGTGAAACACCACTCTTCGTTAATTAGGATTCTAACCCCGATCTGTCATCCAGACGGGAGACAGTGCTTGCCGGTCAGTTTGGCTGGGGCGGCTTCCTCCCAAATCGTAACGGAGGAGCGCGAAGCTTGGCTCAGCACGGTTGGCAACCGTGCGACGAGGGTATGGCTAGAAGCCAGGTTAACTGTGAGACCAACAAGTCGAGCAGGTGCGAAAGCAGGCCCAAATGATCCGATGGTTTAATGTGGAATTGCCATCGCTCAACGGACAAAAGGTACGCTAGGGATAACAGGCTGATCGGGCCCAAGAGTTCATATCGACGGCCCGGTTTGGCACCTCGATGTCGGCTCATCGCATCCTGGGGCTGGAGAAGGTCCCAAGGGTCCGGCTGTTCGCCGGTTAAAGCGGTACGCGAGCTGGGTTCAGAACGTCGTGAGACAGTTCGGTCCTTATCCACTGTGGGCGGAGGAAACTTGAGGGGTTCATTCCTTAGTACGAGAGGACCGGGAATGACGCACTTCTGGTGTGGCAGTTGTTCCGTCAGGGGCATCGCTGCGTAGCCATGTGCGGAAGGGATAAGCGCTGAAAGCATCTAAGTGCCAAGCCCATCCCAAGATAAGGTTTCCCTGGCCGCAAGGCCCTAAAGACTCCGGGTAGACTACCCGGTTGATAGGTCAGGCGTGCAAGCGCTGCAAGGCGTTCAGCGGACTGATACTAATACGTCGTGAGGCTTGATCGTCTTTTGACGATTTCAAACGGCGATTCCTTAACTCCCTGCTGGTCCATGTATAGTTTTCAGCGAATCCCGCCCGGATTCCGCTCTTTTTCATACGGTTTTTCTGGTGGCAGTAAAGCTGTGGTCCGACCCGATCCCATCCCGAACTCGGCCGTCAAACATAGCGTTGCCGATGGTAGTGCCTGTATAGCTTGCGCGAGAGTAGGTAGCCGCCAGTTAATTTATTGAAAGGCCCCCGAATGCATTTCGGGGGCCTTTTTTTTGGTTCGCGCGTGTGACTGCGCCAATTCGAGCCCAAGCGCAGCCGATGGGTCGGGGAAGCCAGTTCCTGAACTGTTCCAGTGGGAGAGGACGCGTGGGGCGGTGGGCCGGACCAGCCTGTCGATCCCGGCCAAAGGACAGTCCGAGCATCTCGAGAAACCACCGAAATCATGTGATCTCGACCCCTCCACCGAATTCATCGCGGAACCCGGGTCAGTCCTTGAGCAGGTACTCCAGGAGGTCCGCGGCTTCCTGGGCGGTGAGCGGGGCGAGCATCCCCTCGGGCATCGCTGAAAGCGTCGAGTCGCGCGCCTCCACGATGTCCGCCGCCAGGAGGGTTCGCTCGGTCAGGGATTCCTCCCGCACGACGAGGCGCCCCGGGGCGCGATCCGTCACGAAGCCGATCACCTCAGAATCGTCCCGCAAGGTGACGGAGACCGTGCGGAACTCGGGAGCGACAATCGCCGAGGGATCCAGGATCTGTTCGAGCAACTGGGCGCGTGAGTATTTGGTCCCCAGTCCCTTCAGTTCGGGGCCGAACGCGCGCCCGACGCCGCCGCGCGCGTGGCAGCGCGTGCATTGGGCGGGCCCTTCGAAGAGTTCGCGACCGCGCTTGGGATCCCCGGCGCGGGCCAGGATCGACCCGGGTTGGATGTCGGTCCCGAGCGTTTCGCGGCGACGGTCCGGGGAGAGGTAACGCTGGAGAAGGTCGCGGACGAGCGCGTTCGTGTGCGCGTTCGCGGCGTTTTGCAGAGCCGGTAGTCGTTGCGCGCGCCCGGGTTCGACGACGGCGGCGAGGGCGCCGTTCATATCGGCGAGGAGTCGGCTCATGGATTCGAGGTCGGATACCGCATTCTCACGAATCAGATCCTTGAGGGCGCGGGTTCGCGCGAGGGCGATCCGGTCGTCGCTGGATGGCTTGGGATCCGCGGTGGGTTCGGGAAGGGACCGGATCCAATCGCGGACGGGGGCGAGTCCCTGTTCGTCGACGAGGCGGGAGCCGATGTGGGGCATTCGTCCGGCGCCTTCGGTGGCGATGCGGTAGAGCAGGGTCGAACGCCACGGGTCGCCCGGGGCGACGATGCGGGCACCGGCGAGCGCGTAATCCCCGCGGGTGGGGCGGACGTCGAAGATGCGGAGCTGTTCCGGGGCCTCTTCGCGATTGAGGCGGAGCGCGGCGGCTCCGCCGGCGCCGAAACGGTGGCACGCGGAGCAATTGGCGTGGAGCCAGGATCGGGCGCGATCCTCGAGGGGCGCGTCGGTGTCGTGGGGATCGACGAGGGTGACGGGCCGGCCGCGACGCGCCTCGCCGCGAAGGGCGCCGATTCGGGTGAGGCGAACGAACTCCGAAGTCTCCGGGCCTGGACCAGTCGTGGTGGGGTTGGTGGCCGGGGCGGAACGGGGGGGGCGACCGCGTGGGCGGGGCGGCGGGGTGGGGGCGCCGAGTTGGAGCGGGTTGAGGGTGAGGGCCTCGCCGGCCCAGGCGTTGTGGCATCGGAGGCACTCGCCGCGGCTCATGAACCGCCACGGGGTGGGGCGGACGCCGCCCGGAGCCCCGGCATCGGCGACGGTGAGGACCGTGTTGGTGCCCGCGACGTCGACGAGGTCGGCGTCGGTGGCTTCGGGATTCCAGCGGTACGAGTAGGGATTCCAGGCCTGGCCGTCCCAGTGGAGGACTTGGGTTTCGATGCGGCGGGACGACGAGGGATCGTTGGCGCGCATTTCGAGGCTCAGGGTTCGGGCGAGGACGGTGTTGCTGGGGAAGAACCAGGTGGCGCCGGCGATGTTGCCGACGCCGCCTTCGGTGGCGATCGCGCCGTTGCCGGGAATTCCCATCCACCATTCCGCGACGGCGTGGTCGTTCCACATGGGGGCGCGGACGGAGTAGGGAACGACGCCAGAGGCGGGAGTGAATGGTACGAGCGAGGCCGCGAGGCCGCTCTCGCTGAGTTTCCTCGGAAAGGTCCGGTTCGCATCCGGAGCGCTGTTGGTGACAAAGCGGTACAGGCCGGCGTGGTAGTCGAGGATCAGAACGTCGCCGTCGGACTGAACCGCGAAGGCGACGGGCTTGAGGGGCGTGTCGCAGAGTTCCAGGTTGGCGAGGAGACGGTCGCCGTCGTTTCGGAGCGCCCAGAAGCGGCCGGTTTCCCAATCGCCGTACACGTAGGCGCCGGTCAATCCCGGGAGGCGGGTTCCACGGTAGACCTGGCCGCCGGTGATGCTGGCGCCGTCGGTGTGGGGCACCGAGTGCATCGGGGGCAGGATGGGTCCGGGTCCGGGAGGGAGATCGTTTCGGACACGGCGGTTCGGACCTTCGGTGAGGGGCCAGCCGTAGTTCCCGCCTTTGGCGACCCGGTAGACCATTTCCCACTGTTCCCACCCGACGTCGGCCGCCCAAAGCGAACCGTCGGGGCCGAAGGCGATGCGGAACGGGTTCCGGTAACCGAACGACCAGATCTCGGGGCGGGCCTTGGGGAGATCGACGAACGGGTTGTCGGATGGGACGCGGTACGGCGCCCCGGACTCGGGGGTGTCGACGTCGATCCGGAGAATCGCGGCGAGCAGATCGGACAGGTCCTGACCGGTCTTGAAACGGCCGTCGGGCGGGTCGGGATCGGCGCCGTCGCCGGTTGAGATGTAGAGCATGCCGTCGGGGCCGAAGGCGAGGGAGCAGCCGTTGTGTCCGCCGCCGGGCCAGCGGATCACGGTGCGTTCGGTGTCGGGATCGATGGTCGGCGGATTCAGCGATCTAACGGTGAACCGGGAAACGCGGGAACTGTCGGGGACGTTTCCGGGGCCGTTGTAGTTGATGAAGACGTATCGGTTCGTGGCGAACCCGGGATGGACGGTGAGACCGAGAAGATTGTCCGTGGCGCGTCCGGTGGCGCGGAGGTCGAGGGCGAGACGTGGTTCGGCGTCGGGCCTGGAGGCGTCGAGGGCGAGCACTTTTCCGTCCTGTTGCCCGACGAACAGCAGTGAAGTTCCGGGGGCGAACGCGAGGTCGGTGGCATCGCGGAACTCCGCCTTGGGAAAAACGCGTTCGACGGTGTACGGCGAGGGTGGAAGGGGGGAGCCGGCGAATCGGTTTCCGGTCCACGGAGGCCGTGGCGTCGGTTCGAACGCGGCGTTGGGTGCGGCGGCTCCGGCGGGGTTTTGCGGGAACGCGGGGAATGCGAATCCGGCGAGCAGGGAGATCCCGACCAGGAGCCATCGCGGGACCGCCGAGGGCCCAGTCGGCCGTCGGCGACCGGTGGGAAGAGCTTTCCCGACCCGCGAGCGGCGGGCCCTGGGGCGGAGTGAAAGCGGTTTCATGGATCAGCTGGGTTTTAGGCGGTAGGCGGATTCGGCGTTGCCGCGGAAGTAGGCGTTCGAGGCGGACGCGCCCCGGCTCGCGAAATAATCGCGAACGATGCCGAGCGTGGTGGCGTAGGAGGCGAACCGGGCGCTGACGGGCCAGTTGCTGCCGAAGAGGAGGCGTTTCGGTCCGAAACAGTCCCAGAGGGCGTCGAGGGTGGGTTGGTAGAACACGGCGTCGTCCGGCGCGGTGCCGTCCGATTTTCCGGTGCCTTCGACCAGTCCGGAGACCTTCATGTGGACGTTGGGATGGCGCGCGGCGAATTCGATGCCGTACAGCCAGGCGGCCGGAGGTTCCTCGCCGTCGACCCGGACGTTGGCGCAATGGTCGATCACGATTCGGAGGTGGGGGATGCGGGCGGCGAGTTCGGTGACGGCGGGAAGCTGATTGGGACCGATCAGGACGTCGAGCGTGAGGGATCGGTCGGCGAGATGTTCCAGGTCTTTCAGAAACGCCGGCCGATCGGGGGCGAGCCGGACATCCCAGCCGCCGGTGCGGATGCCCCGGAAGCGGGGATTCGCGGCGAAGCGGGCGAGGTCGTCGGTGAACCCCGGTTGGCCGGGTTTGAGATGGCCGACCAGGCCGGCCAGGGACGGATCGTTTTGAGCGAGTTCGAGGATCCAGGCGTTGTCCTCGATCCAGGGGCTGGCTTCGACGACGACCGTGTGGGTGACGCCGAGGGGTTGGGCGATTTCCCGCCAGTCCGCGGGGAGGACGGTGCGGTGGAGGAGGGGATCGTCCTTGGGCGGCCACGGGACGCCCTGGGGGCGGGTCGGATCGTAGAAATGGGTGTGGGTGTCGAGGATCCCGGGTGCCCGCGGGGCGCGGGACGCGGAGGCGCATCCGGCGCAGACGCCGGCGAGGGCGAGGGCGGAGGCGGAGAGGAAGGCGCGACGATCGGGCATGCGCGCAGGCTGGCAGAACACCCGGCCGCTCGGCTATCCCGGAGCGGGAGTTCTAGGTTCGTGAGACGTCCGAGAGGATCGGGCCGAGGTCCTGGAGCGGTTCGCGAATCCCTTCCAGGGGTTCGGTCGTGATCGTTGGTTCCCGTCCCAATTCGGCGCCGGGCGAGAGCCAGGGAAGGAGGTAGGTGGCGCAGGGGATTTCCCGGCGCACCCGTTCCACGTTCTGTTCGCCATGGAGGAAGAGGAGGAGTTGCCACGAATCGGGGCCGTCGCCGAGGCGATCGCGGAGGCGAAGGAAGCGTCCGAGTCCACGGGCGACGGTGGTGACGGTGAGTTCGTCCATGTTTTCGAACGGATCGTCGAGGATTCCGAGGCGGAGCGGATGTTCGCGGGCGCGATTGCAGAGGAGGAAGAACGCGAGGGCGAACGCGCTGAGTTGGGCGGTGTTGAGACGGAGGGGGGCGGGTTGGCCGTCCTGGACGAAATCGAGGCTGGGTGAATCGTCGTGTTCATCGAACCGGCTGACGATGTCGTCGTAGGCCCAGCGCGCGGGGGTGAGCATGGCCATGAATTCATTGAGCGCGGCGCCGAGGGGGGTCTGGAGGCGGTCGCCGAAGGCGCGGGCGGCGCGGGTCTGCTCCTCCTGCTGCTGGCCGGCGATCTGGCGCAGGGTCTGGAACTGCCCGAGGATTCCCCGGAGGCCTCCTTCGGGGG
>JBFWOK010000250.1:0-7988 GCA_050250555.1 Limisphaerales bacterium | reverse complement strand
GAAGCTTCATTGGAAGTTACAAACTTGGCCTGGGTTTCACCTTTGACGACACAGACAAGAAAGGTGTTGCCAATTCGCTTTCCGAAATGGACCGACTCATCGGTGAAGACCCGCGCAATGCGGAGCGCATTTTTCCATATCTTGGCGGCGAGGAGTTGAACGACAGCCCCACGCACACCCACCACCGATATGCCATAAACTTCGCCAATTTTCCGCTTCGGCGCGAAAAGACCATTGGCCGGATATGGAATGCTGCCGGCGAAGACCAGCAGACGCTGTGGTTGCGGAGTGGAATCGTCCCCGAAGATTATCCCGAACCCGTAGCGGCAGATTGGCCAGACTTGCTCGACATCGTGGAGCGGAAAGTGAAGCCTGAGCGGGACAAGGATAATCGCGACGTGCGACGAAAGTTTTGGTGGAGATATGCTGAGAACACACCAGCTCTTTACGCCGCCTGCACCGGACGGAACAGCGTGTTCGCGCTTTCCCAAACGAGCAAGCACCTAGCGCTCGCGATCATACCCACCCGCACGGTTTTCAGCCACAAGCTCGTGGTATTTCCTGACGATAACTGCGCGCTCGTCGCTATCGTCCAAAGCACGGCGCACCTTGAGTGGATGCGCTTCTTTGGCTCGTCACTGGAAGACCGTCCCGTCTACACGCCGAGCGACTGCTTCGAGACATTCCCATTCCCCGCCGGGTGGGAGACGGACGCGGCGCTGGAGGCGGCGGGGCGCGAGTATTACGAGGCCCGCGCGGCGCTGATGGTAGCGAACACCGAGGGGCTCACCAAGACCTACAATCGCTTCCACGACCCAACCGAAGACGCCTCCGGAATCGTGAACCTGCGCCGCCTCCACGCCGCTCTCGACCATGCCGTCCTCGCCGCCTACGGCTGGAGCGACCTCGTGGAAGCCGGCCGCTGCGCCTGCGAATTTATCCCCGAGTACTACGACGAACCCGAGCAAGAAGGCGGCGACCCCGTCCCGAAGAGCATCCGCTACCGCTGGCCCGACACCACCCGTGACGAGGTCCTCGCGCGCCTCCTGAAGCTCAACGCTGAACGCGCCGCTGCTGAAGGATCCCAGCCAGCCAAGCAGAGTGCTAAGGGGACCGGAACGAAACCGCCCGGAAGGAAATCGTCGCGAAACACGTCCGGCAGCGCTCCACCTGCCCAAGGTGAGCTCCTCGATCCACCACAACCAGACCTCTTCGGATAGCTTGGCAGTTTACGTTTGAGGCGATCAATCCTCAGGAAGAATGCCCCAGTCTCCTACATCCTCCGCGAAGCGCGCGTACGCCCAGTTTGTTGAGGCTCGTGCGCCCGTTCAACCGGAACTTCCTCTGGTCCACACCACCGAGTACGAAAGGCTGTCCTCGATTCACGCCTCGCACAGAATCGAACCACGCCCATGCAAAGTATTTGGCGAGCCGCTATTGTACCTATTTTATGGCCGTCCCGCCTACCGCGATCCAGAGAAGACTACGCCAATCAAGGACATCGCGTTCTGCCCGGTGTGCTTTGTGTTTCGACCTGAGCGACACTTCGCGATCAAACGGATGCACCCGTTCGACACCGGAGCCTTGCAGAAGGGCTACTACGAACCTGAGGTCTCCCGAACGACCGCCTTCAACGAGTTCGCCGTGCGCGCCGTGATGGAGAGCGCCCAGCGAATCATCGCGGGGTTCTTCGAGACAAATGAGCGATACATGAGAGTCAAGCCCATGACCGCCTTGGCGTTCGCCCCGGAGGACGGTGATGCAGAGGCCTATCACAGACTGATTACCGGGGGAGGCGATCCGAAGTGTGACGATCGCTGTTCTGCGATCGAGATTCAGACCGAGCTTGCGGCTGATTTGACACGCGACTTAATGGCCGTGGTTTTGCCAACAAGCTTTCTGGAAGATGCCCAATTCCGCGACACCTTGTTGAAGGTCTGGCGAGCCCATCCTCTCACCTACGATACAACCGTGGGGATGAGGCCCAGCGAGTTCCACGGAGAAGTCCGCAAGCTTATTCTCGATTTTTACCGCACCTGGAAATTCGTATGAGCATTCCGACGGAACTTCCGCTCCGTGGATTCGTTAACCCTCGCGGAGAGCTTCCTGCGTTTCTGGTCCCCGTGTTTGGCACGCCCGAGCAGCTGTGGATCCAGGACAGTCTGGGGGATGGGCTTGTTTGCGGCTTTCATCCGTGCGCAACACGCATCGAGACCGTTGTCCACAGCCAAGGTGAATCGCGCCTCGTGAAGGCCGGAGAGCCGTTACTACATGCGTTTCAGTTCCCGGACGCGCCGCCCTTGTGCGGGGCGAAGACGGATATTCAGTCAATTCTACGCAGGCGGCTTGATGACTTCACGATGTTCCCGTTTCTAAGGCTGGAGGTCCTGCGGTTCCTAGAGGAGGGAGATGCCTATCGAGGGGCTCTTCACGTAGCCACTGTGGAGCTCGCGAAGTCCGACCAGGAGATTGCCCAGGCTTGGAAGGACCTGATGATGGGCCGTTTCCTCCAGGGGTTTGCAGAAGGCACTGCGACAGAAGTTCGCCGCCAGATTGTTGAGGCGTTGAGGATCGATCTTGTTGGGCCAGCCAACGACCACCCGTTCGCTCGCGAACTGCTTCCGCAATCGCCGCGCCGCTGGTATTTGACCGGGCTTCTGGTGCCCAGCCAAGCCGACCAGCAGGTGAAGTCCTCCGGCGACGACGAGATGGCCGAGGAGGCCCCCGAGAAGGTGAGCGATGCCGACGACACCGAAACCTCGGAGCAGCAGGCTCGCGTCAATTTCCTGCCTTCCTCGATGGGGCTGAGCGTGCTGCTCAAGCCCGACACCAAAGCCTTGGAAGCGGTGGTCCGCTGGGGCGACTATCTGTGGGAAACCGAAGAGGCTATTCCGGAGCCGGACGAGGACGAAGTCGCCCGTCGTTACGAGGAGGAAGCGGGCAAGCTCGACGCGCCGCCGGACCCAAACGGTCCGGATCTCCCCACAGTCGGCAAGAAGGGGCGCCCACGCATCGGCTACCGCCGGGAGTCTCGTGAGGAAACGCTCTTAATCCCGATTTCCGCAGAAGGCGGCAAGGTCTCGTTTCCAGTCCCCAACAGCCGCGGACTCCACCTTGTGGGTTCCGTTCGACCGTTGCCTCACATTGCGGGGAGCCAAATTCCATCGGGCTCTCACGCCGTGTCGGTCTTCCTCGTCAACGACCGAGTGGTCAAAGGACGCGAAACATATCGTGCCTTCGTCTTTCAGACGGAGATAGCCCTGCGCTGCGCGGGGGGATTCCTCGGACGTCCGGACCTCCGCGGCGTCATCGAAGTTGAAAAGGCGGACTTCGATGAATCGGTCGCTGACCTGCACTATCGCGACGTTCTTGAATACGCTGTGGGTCACGGCGTCGCTGCGGAGCCGGTCGGTGACGTGGAGGGTGCGTGCACGGCAGTGAGGACTTGCTGGATTCCGAGCGCGGAGGTGGAGCGTGTGGACCACTTCAATCCACCCGGGTTGGAACTCAACATGGAGGCATTGGGATCACTTGCCGACTCGACCTCCGCCGTGGCCAGTTTGAGTCCTCTTGCCGTGGCGTACCGGGAATGGATTGCCCTTCAGGAAGCAGGCATGGATGCCCTGGACCTGCCGAAGGCACAGCGCGACACGGCGGATGATCTCGTCCGCTCCGCCAAGGTCGCGGCGGACCGAATCGAGGCAGGCATCGCCCAGCTTGGCGATCCGGTGATTCTCAACGCATTCAAGATGGCCAATCGCGCGATGGCCCGTGCCGCCCGACAAAGGGGCGCGATTCAAGAGGGCGTACCACCGACTGATGTGCCATCGCCGCAGTGGCGAGCCTTCCAGCTCGCCTTTGTGCTGATGAACTTGCAGGGGATCGCGGATCCGGCGCACACCGAGCGGGCGATTGTGGACTTGCTGTTCTTCCCGACCGGCGGTGGCAAGACGGAAGCATACTTGGGACTCGCAGCGTTCACCCTGGTCCTTCGCCGCCTGCGGAATCCGGGTCCAGCATCGGCAGGAGTGAGCATCATCATGCGGTACACGCTGCGGCTGCTCACCTTGGACCAGCTCGGACGTGCCGCCGCCCTGATGTGCGCGCTGGAAATCGAACGGGCGGAGGCGGGTTCACAACTCGGAGACTGGCCGTTCGAAATCGGCCTGTGGGTAGGCTCCGCAGCCACGCCAAACCGGATGGGCTTTGCCGGGGACAAGTCGGCCGGGGCCGACAAGACGGCCTACACCCGGACGACCCGGTTCAAGGGCAAGAGCGACCGGTATGCCGCGCCGATCCCGATCGAATCCTGTCCGTGGTGCGGAACAAAGTTCACCCCGGATTCCTGGGAGCTGCACCCTATCGGCTCAACCCATCCCGTTGACCTGCGTGTGGCGTGTGCCGACGAGAGGTGCCTCTTCTCGGCGGCACAGAACCGAACATTACCGA
This sequence comes from Limisphaerales bacterium, assembly GCA_050250555.1. GTDB lineage: Bacteria > Verrucomicrobiota > Verrucomicrobiia > Limisphaerales > CAIMTB01 > CAIMTB01. Next base: position 3,539 of record JBFWOK010000250.1, on the reverse strand, counting down.
TTGTCGGGGTGGATGAACCGATCTACCGGCGCCTTCCCTGCTTCCTGATTGCGACCGTGGACAAATTCGCGGCACTGCCGTGGACGGGACGGGTCGGTTGCCTGTTCGGCCACGTCCAACGCTGGGACAAGGAAGGGTTTTACGGACCTTGCGACCCGAACAAGGGTCATCCCTTACCCAAAGGAGGATTGCTTCCGCCGGGTCTCATCGTTCAGGACGAGTTGCACCTGATCTCGGGGCCGCTTGGCACGATCGCCGGAATCTACGAGGTTGCCATCGAGCAGCTCTGCTCGCGCCCCCTCCCCGGCGGCGGCGTCCGTCGGCCCAAAATTGTCGCGTCCACCGCTACGGTTCGCCGCGCGGACCGACAGATTCGAGCCCTCTTCGGACGCGCACAAACCGCCATCTTCCCGCCCCCAGGACCGAATCGGAACGATTCCTATTTTGCTCGAGCCACCCCGGTGACCTCGGACGCGCCGGGACGCCTTTACCTTGGCATTGCAGCGCAGGGTCGAAGCATGAAGGTGATCCTGTTGCGCGCCGCCCTGGCCCTGCTCTCCGGCGCCCAGACGATCTACCAGCGGAACGGCGGAAGGGTGCTGGACAATCCAGCCGACCCTTACATGACGCTGCTTTCGTACTTCAACAGCTTGCGCGAACTCGGCGGCAGCCGCCGCATCGTGGAGGATGAAATCAAGTCCCGCTTGGAGCTCTACTGGAAGCGTCGTCGGATTGAGCCCGAGGAGCAGCTTTTCTCCAGCCGATACATCCTCCACACGCCGCTCGAATTGACTTCCCGCGTCGACACCGATGCCGTGGCCGAGGCAAAGCACAGGCTCGCGGCGGATTTTGCGTCCGACGAGCGCGTGGATGTGGCGTTGGCGACCAACATGATCTCGGTGGGTCTCGATATTGTGCGCCTCGGGTTGATGCTTGTCTTCGGCCAACCCAAAACGAGCTCGGAATACATCCAGGCGACCAGCCGCGTTGGTCGGCAGAAGGACAAGCCGGGCCTGATCGTCACGCTGCTCAACATCCACCGACCGCGGGACCGTTCGCATTACGAGCGTTTCGCAGCCTATCACAAAACGTTCTACCGCTCCGTGGAGGCGACGAGCGTGACGCCGTTTTCACCACGCGCCCTAGACCGCGCCTTGGCCGCGGCCCTCGTTGGGCTGTGCCGCCATGAGATCGGAAAGCTCACTCCGAGCGCCGGGGCGTCGATCGTGCAAACCCACTACGCAGCGCTGCTCGAACTCGCGAAGCACTTTGGACGACGGGCCCTGGAGCACGACGTGGATAAATCAACGAACGGTGAAGGGGCTGAACTTGAAGCGCACGTCACCAATCGAGCGCAGGCCCTGCTCGCAGACTGGGTCAAGATTGTCATCGGCAAACTGAACGAGGGCGTGGGCCTTAACTACCAAAAATACGAGGACACCGTTAGCCAATCGGCCCTTATCCGCGACTTCATGGATCCCGAGCTCGCGAACCTCCCAGCCGTGTATCGCCGCTTCCGCGCCAACCGCTCGATGCGTGATGTCGAGCCCCCCGTCGACATCTTCCCGAAACCTTCCCAGGTAGGCACCAACTCATGAGCGAGCGATCCCAGGTCCGGTCCAATCAGCTCATCACGACCTTCGGCCCGGGGTCGATGGTGGACCTGCCCGACAAGTCCGTCATCATCGCCGGATTGCACGAGTGGAAGTACAAGCCGGACAAACCCTGCATCATCAAGGAACCCCGCTTGGCGGCAAAAGTCGGCCGCCTCCTCGGTCGCCCGATGGTGGAGCTGCGTTCTCCCCCGCCCGCTGAAGACCTCCGTTTCCAGAAGGGGCAGGTGCAGCCCGCAGTCACCGGTTACGTGTTCCCGCACTGGTTCATCGTCCAGAACACCAGCAAGACAAAGGCCGGACATCGGTGTCGGCGACTCATCCATCGCGACCAACTCAAGAGCACTGGCCGTTTCCATGATCCCGACGAGAGGAGGGATATGTCCGTGGTTCCGATCCGCTTTGTTCGTGCGTGCTGCAAAGGGCATGTGGGCGACGTCGACTGGAGGGGATTTGTCCATCGCAACGCGAAGGTTTGCCTGCAAGAGCTCTGGATTGAGGAGCGCGGTACCACCGGCGATCTCTCTGAAATGTGGATTACCTGCGAATGCGGGGACACGCGATGCATGCGCGAAGCCGCCCAGCACGAGTCGAAGCCACTGGGGCTCTGCAACGGCAGCCGCCCTTGGCTCGACGACCGGGACCCAGGCTGCGGCGAGCCGAATCGGCTACTCCTCCGCAATGCGAGCAACGCCTACTTCCCGCAGATCCTGCCGGTCATCTCGATCCCGGACAGCATGGCCGAGACGGATGTTGTCGTCTTGGAGCAATGGGACAACTTCCTGCAGTTTGTTAAGACCGAAGAACGGCTCAATGAAGAGCGACAGCGGCCTCTCCTGAGAGACCTCCTCAAACCGTTCACCAATGCAGAAATCCTAGCCTCAATAGAACGCATCCGAAATGGACAGGCGGCGGCAGCGGTTGCCCGTTCGGTCAAGGATATCGAGTTCGAGGCGCTCGCGCGGGCCAAAGCCGAAGCCACCACGGATCAGCCTGACGGCGATTTCTTTGCCCGCCTCTTGGAGCCCTCCCGGTGGCAGGCCCCTTGGCTTGAGGCGCTAGAAAAGGTTGTGCTTGTGCATCGGCTTCGTGAAGTGACCGCCTTGGTCGGGTTTACACGCTTCGACTCCGCAGGGCCCGATGTTTCCGGGGAATTGGACATCGAGGTCGAGCGAGCACCGATCACCTGCGACAACCCGAAATGGATGCCTGCCACAGAGAATCGCGGCGAAGGCGTCTTTCTCCAGTTTCGGGAGGAAGCCATCGAAGGCTGGCTGACCCGAGCGAGAGTCCAGGAGCGGACCGAGCAACTCCAGGCAGGCTTCGACGCTTGGCTCGAAGACCATCAAGGCGTCCAGGTCGCCTTCCCTGGTACCGCCTACGTCATGCTGCACTCGCTGGCTCACCTTCTCATCACCGCCATTTCATTGGAGTGCGGCTATCCTGCCTCGTCGCTGCGCGAGCGCATTTACGCCCCCATCCCCGGACGCGCCGAGATGACCGGGTGCTATGGAGTATTGATTTTCACGGGATCAAGTGACGCACAGGGGACTTTAGGTGGCTTGGTGTACGCCGCACGCGACATCAAACGGCATCTGGCTCGCGCATGCCAGCTCGCCACGCTCTGCTCGAACGATCCGGTCTGCTCCTCCCACATCCCGGGACACGGCTCGGTGGAGCGGCTCTCGGGCAGTGCCTGTCACGGCTGTCTCTACATCTCCGAAACATCCTGCGAGCAGTTCAACCGGTATCTGGACCGCAGCTTGGTTGTTTCGACCATCGAGCAGCTCGGCTGCGAGTTCTTCGTAAGCGGTAAGCGGGGTGCATCTATTCGTTGAACGAATGGGCTGGCAGGATTGGAGGATTTCTGCGGAGCGGGCCCGGTGGGATGGGCGCTCGTGGTCGGCGAGAAGGCGACCGGGCGCT
>JBFWOK010000249.1:0-8022 GCA_050250555.1 Limisphaerales bacterium | reverse complement strand
CGGTCGGAAACCTCCTGACGCACCAGGGCCCGGGCGGTGAGGATTACGTCACCCGGTTCGAGTACGACCGCCTGGGCCGCCTCGCCAAGGCCATCGATCCCGCCGGCCAGACCGCCACGTTCGTTTACGACCGCTGGGGCAATCTCATCGAGAATGCGTCCCCCTCCGGCGTGATCACGTACACCCACGATCCGCTCAACCGCCTCCTCGTCACCCGCGATGCTTCCGGCGCTGAAACACGCCTCGACTATCCCGGAGCGTCCTCCACCATCCGACTCACCGACCCCAACGGCAACACCACCGAACGCCACCTCGACGGCCTGGGTCGCGTCGTTGCTGAGACCGACGCCCTCGGCGTCACCCGCGTCACCACCTTCGACGCGGCCGGCAATATCACCGCCAGTGTCGACGGTCTCGGAGTCCGCACCGAGTTCGACTGGGATGCCCGCAATCTTCTCGTCGCCGAACGCCGCGCCGTGGGCACCCAGATCGCGGCGTCCGCGAGCTACACCTACGACAATCTCGGCCGACTGATCTCCGCCACCGATTTCCGCGGGGCCTTCTACAAGAGCGATCACACCTACGATGGTCTGGGTCGCCGCGTATCGAGCGTCATCCAAATCGGAACTCCCGAATCACCCCAAACGGCCGAGATCACCCGCGAATACGACCTGGTCGGGAATCTGATCGCCGAAACCGACGCGCGAGGCTTCCGCAGCGAGTACGTCTACGAAGCCCGCAATCTCGTCATCGAAATCCGCACTCCCGATGGCCCAGAGGACGCCCCCACGACGGCCACGGTCCTGCGCGACTACGACGACGCGGGACAGCTCATCGAGGAAACCAGCGCGCTCGGCCACGTCACCACCTTCACCTACGACCGCGTCGGCCGGATCATCGAACGCGTGGTCGAGACCGGCGTCACCCCCGAAACCCCGGAAGGCCGCCTGGTCTGGCGTTGGGACTACGAGTACGAGGCCGATCGCCTGAAGATCAGTGAAACCGACCCTGTCGGCGTCACGGTCACGACGCTCCACGACCAGCACAACCGCCCGGTCCGCGTCGACGACCCCCGGACCGGCATCACCGAGATCGCGTACGATCCCGCCGGCAATGTTCTGTCCCGCGTCAACGGGCGCCTCTCGGTCACCTACACCTACGACGCCCTCCATCGGGTCCTGGCCTCGACCAACGGCGAGGGCAAGTCCACCGCGTTCACCTACGACGAGGAGGGACGCGTCCTCACCCAGACCGATCCCCTCGGCAACGTGACACGGTCGACCTACGACGCCCTTGGACGCCAGGTCACCGCCACCGATGCCGCCGGCGGTACCACCACCTACGCGCACGACGCCCAAGGCAACATCACCTCCGTCACCGATCCCGCCGGCAACGCCACGTCCTTCACCCACGATGCCGCCAACCGGCTTGCCACGGAGACCACCCGGACCGGCGTTCGGACCTTCGAATACGATGAGGCGGGCAACATCATCGCGCTCACCGATCGCAACAACCGGCTCCGGACCTTCGAATACGACCGCGCCAACCGCCGGATCGCCGAGCAGTGGCGCGACGACACGGATGCCGTTGTCGCGGAGATCTCCTTCCAGTACGACCTCGCAGGACGCCTGGTCGAAGCCGAAACCGAGGATGCCAAGGTCACCCGCGAGTACGCGGATGACGTGACCGGTCGTCTAACCGGAGAAACCATCGTCTACGGCGGCGGCGCGCTCACCACGAACCTGGTTCGTACCCCCGACAACATCGGACGCCCATCCATCGTGTCCCTTTTCGAGGGCGACACCCTTCTGGCGCGCAATGTCTACACCTACGACTCCCCGTCCGATCGCCTCGCCAGGATCGTTCAGGATGGCGCGTTCGCCTCCACCAAGCGCATCGATTTCACCTACCAACCCGACGTCAACGCCCTGGCTTCCGTCGTTCGGTACGCCAGCTCCGACGCCTCGCGACCCGTTGCCACGACCTCGTACTCCATCGACAACCGCGGCCTCATCACCCGCCTCGAACACCGGCTGGCCGCCGGTTCCGTGGTCACTTCCTACGACCTCGTCTACACCGATGACGGACTGGTCAGCACCATCACGACCTCCACGGACACCGCCGCCCACAGCTACGACGTCCGCCGCCAGCTCACCGCCGTCCAACACAGCGACCCCGCGTTCCCGGACGAATCCTACACCTACGATCCCGCCGGAAATCGCATCGCCTCCCATCGCCACGCCGGCTACGCCATCGGAGTCGACAATCAGGTCGTGTCCACCTCCACCGCGGCGTTCCTCTACGACGACGAAGGCAATCTCACCCGGCGCAGGGACACGGCGACCGGTCTCATCACCGAGTACACCTGGGATCATCGGAATCGACTCACCGAGGTTCGCGTCAGCGATCTCGCCGGCGTCCCGCTCCGCGAAGTGTCCTACGGCTACGACGCCCTTGACCGACGCGTTTCGGAGACCGTCCGGATCATCGGAGCCGCCGATGGAACCTCGACCCGCTACTTCGCTTTCGATGGGGACGGGGTTTTCGTCGAGTTCACGGACGGCGACGGCGTCGAAGGTCCTCTGACGCCCCTGCCCTCGCTGGCCTATCTGCGCGGACCGGTGCCCGACATGATCCTCGCCCAGGATTCAGGCGCCGCCGCGTCCGTCCTCTGGCACCTCGCGGATTCCCAGGGCGGCATCCGCGACGTCATCACCAGCGCCGGTTCCTTGGCCGACCGAATCCGCCTCGATGCCTATGGGAACATCGTTTCCCGAACCGAGCCTTCCCTTGACAACCGTCATTTCTTCATCGGCCGCGAATGGGATTCCATCGCGAACCTCTACCATCTGCGCGCCCGATTCTACGATCCCGATCTCGGCCGCTTCATCAGCCAGGATCCCCTGGGCCTCGCCGACGGCACCAATCGCTATGCCTACGGACGCAACAACCCGTCCAACCGCTCGGATCCATCCGGCTTGTTCGCGCGTAAGGAGGAGACCCTCACCGGACGCGACAACCGGTTCGTCGACGCCGATGCCCAGGGCTCGCGCGCGTTCTGGATCTCCTTCTGGTCGCTCGGCCACGCCAGCTACGACGTCCAGACCGTCCAAGGCGCCGATGGCAAGTTCCAGTTGGTCGGGGTCACCGACCAGGCCATCGTCAAGGGTTCGAGCGAGGACAACCTCGCGAATCTGGGACTCTTCTTCTACGGACTGGTCAACAAGGGCCTCTACGGCATTGGCAAGGAACTGCTCACCATGGCGCTGGATGTGCCGAGGCTCTTCGGCATCGGCACCAAGGAGGGATTCCAAAGCCAGTTGTTCCGAATGACGGAGAACATCCATGGCTTCAACGATGCCCTTCGCGCCGCCGGTGGACTCATCGCCGCGCCCTTCATCAGCATTTGGAGCCTTGGGGAAGCCATCGCCTCGGGGGATCCCGAGGCCGCCGGCGAACAGCTCGCGGGCAACCTCCCACTTCCCACACGGCTCGGGCGAATCACCCGGCCGGCCGCCAAATTGTCCACCGTCACCGGCTTCCTTCGCAGCGCGGGCGGCGCCTTCGTCGACAACCTCAAGCCGCCGTTCATCAACGAATCCCTCGCTGTCGCCGGCGGCATCCGCGGACTCGCATCGTCCATCGCCAAACGCGTGCCCGACGCGCGCGACGCCCTCGGCCTCGCGGTGTTCCAGTATCACACCCTCGGCCTCGGCTTTGTGGTGCGGAACGTCACGGAGACCGCCGGCTCCAAGATCAGCGCGGGCCTGAAGAACGCCTACCAGCGACTCGAAGCCGCCCCACCGCTCTCGGAACTCATCCACCGCGGCTACACGTCGGCCGTGGATCGCGTCAAAGCCGTGTTCAAGTCCGTCGACAATGAGGCGCTCGGCAAGGCCGAGCACCTCGCCGCCGTCGAGAAGAACACGCCCGCCCAGCGCGTGGAGGCCCGGATGAAGCAACGCTACGAGGAACTCTACGCGCGACGGATCCAGGAAGGCTACTCGCCCGAGGTCGCCCGCAAGGAGATGGCCATGCGGGAAGCCACCTACCGGAAGGAAATCATGCCCGACGCGATCCGCGCCGAGGTCGCGCGGGACGCGGCGGCGCTCAAGTACAACGACGTCTGGACGCACGAGATCAAGGGCGCCCGCACCCAGGCGGACCTCGACAAGGCTCGCCGGAAAGCCCAGGAGGCCAGGGACAAGACCTTCAAGGACATCAACAACCAGTACGCCAACGTCAAGAATCCCGAGTACATCTCGAAGCTCGACCAGCCGGCTCGTGTCAAACTCGACGACCACGGGCTGCTCAACGTCCTTGGCGCCGACCGCACGATCCTCAAGGGAATCCGCGACGGCGATCCCACGGCTCGCTCCCTCGTCTACCTCCTGCGCGAAGCCAAGGACTGGGCCCCGCTTCGCAAAACGCTCATGGCCCAGATCCGGGAGGGCCGCACGCTCCAGGAATTCCGGGACATGGGCGCTGTCGACACCCGCACCTTCCGAGCCCTCGAAAAGGCCGCCGAGAAGTTCGGCCAGAGCCAGGAACTCACCGTCTTCGGCAGCTTCGGCACCGACCTCGTCACCTTCGCCAACCGCCACATGCTCGTCACCGCGGCCCGCGAGGGCCGCCTCAACATGCGCACTTTGATGTCCGCCTACGGCCGCGGCGGCGAAGCCATGGTCCTCGGACGCATCATCCCCGACATGGGCAAAGTGGGCGGACCCTTCTCCGACAAGGGCGACTTTGATTTCGCCGTCTATCGTGGCCGCGACAATTCGCTCCCGGGCAACGAGGCCGTCGTCTGGAACAAGGACCAGCAGGTGGTCCAGGCCGAACTCATCCGCGACATCCTCCCTCCCAACAAACGGCGGCTCCCCGCCGATTTCGATTACGCCAAGTACGAGAACGAAGTCCTTCGGGGTTTTGACACGAGTTATCGGGGCCGGGCACGTTTCGGATACAACGAAGCGACCGGGTCGTACGGATTCCTGGGACGTGTCCAATCCGTCATCTACGGCGAAGGCGGCGCGATCCTCCGCGACTTCCCGCAGTTCTTCAGCCGCGGCGGCATCGACCAGGTGCCCCAGGCCGCGATCTCGTCCCGGTTCAACGTTGAAAACCTCGAACGTATCGGCTGGTGGACGGCGGGAGTCCCCTACTTCTGGAACGATCTCGCCCAGCGTTCCCAGTCCACCAACCAATGGTTCGCCTCCGGCGACCTCCGGGATTACTCCAGCCTCGCCCAACTTTACCTCCGCGGCGTCGGCACTTTCGTCGGTGCCGCCGCCAATCTCATCACGGCGCCTTTCGGCCTGCTGAATTCCGCCGTCTCCCACACCCGGGTTTTCTTCAGTGAACACAATCCATTCGCCCCGGGCGGCGGCGCATCCGTCCCCGTGCCTCCCGCGCCACCCGCGGGCATCGGCCTCGCCTCGGTCCCATCCGATCCGAAAGGTCGCGTCAACACGCCCGCGCTCATCGCCGCCATCTCCCCATCCCTCGCGCCCGCGGCGGCCGTGTCCGCGTCCGCATTCTCCTCCATCGCGCCTTTCGACGGTGCCGCCGCCCGCCTCGGGTTCACTGACCTGGCCGAGGCGGTCCTTGTCGACCTGCCCTCCGCCGTCGATGCGATCGTGAACGGCGCCTTCGACGCGGTCGGCACCAGTGGACAACCCTCCGGTTGGACCGGGGCCGGGAATGTGTCCGTCGTGAATGGCCGGGCCGTTCTCGCCGAGTCCGCCGGCCGCCTCTATTCAGGCCTGTCCCAGACGTTCATCATTCCCGCCGGGGCCCGGCGCCTCACGCTCACCCTGGGCATCGATCAGCTTGGACAGGATCTGGGCCTTCCCGGCGACGCGTTCGAAGTGGCCCTGCTCGACGCCCAGTCCGGACTCGCCCTCGCCGGAACCGCACGCGACCTCACCCACTCGGATGCCCTCCTCAATCTCCAAGCGGACCGAACCCGCCGAACCGCCAACTCGACCACAGTCACTGGCCCGAACGGAACCACGCTCAACGTCTCGATCGATCTCACCGCGATCGATCCCGGGACCGCCGCCACGCTGGTCCTGAATCTCATCTCGTTCGGCCCCCCCGGAAGTTCCGTCACCGTCGATGACGTCCGCCTTGTTTCAGGCCCGTCGCTCACAGTGGGTCTCGACCCGTCGACCGATGGTGGCGTGCTCGGCGACAATCTCACCAACGTGTCGCCCGTGATCCTCGTCGGCACCACCCAACCCCTCCAACAGGTCACCCTGGACCTCGACGGCGACGGGTTCGACGACGGCAGTGTCGTCGCCGATGACGGCGGACGGTTCCAGTTCCGGGGAATCCTACTCCACGACGGCGAGAACCCGATTCGAATCCAGGCCATCAACTCGGAAGATTCCGCCGTCTTCGAAACGGTCATCGTGCTCGACCGGACCGCGCCGACGTTCATTGGAGCGGAAATCAATGGCGGGGCCGCTCAGCGCTCCATGGTGTCGAGCGTGGCCCTCCGTTTCTCCGAGAACGTCTTCGGCAGCCTGGACGGCGGCGACTTCGTCCTCCGGAACTTCACGTCGGGTCTGGATGTCGATGCCTCGCTCATCCGCCGGGACGCCCAGACCGGTGGCTCCGTCCTCCTGACTTTCCCGAATCTCACGGGAGGTTCCCTCGGCGATGGCAACTACATCCTCGCCCTGCGCCATGCCGGCATCACCGACGCCGCGGGCAACTCCCTGACGGGTGACATCCAGATCGCGTTCTTCCGGTACTTCGGGGATTCCGATGGCGATCGCGATGTCGACTATCTCGACGCCTTCCGACTCCGCGACGTCCTTCGGAACGTCGGATCCACCGCGGCAAGCCTCGCGATATTCGACCGCGCCGCGGATGGCGCCCTGGGCGCGGATGATCTTTCCGCCTTCCAGATCCGCCAGTTGACCTTCCTTCCGGCCCTGCCTCCGGGAACCCGCTTCGTCCCCGCTGCGACGCCCAGCGAGGCGACGCGAGGCAAGCTCGCGGAGAGGCGTGGCAATCCATCGTTCGCGCCCTCGTCCCTGCCCGCCTCATCCCCGGTGCTCTTGCGCCGGGCGGAATCCGCCAAACTCCAGCCGCCCGCCACCGCTCCCAAATCTTCCAACCCGGCTATGGAAACCCGGACGCACAACCGGCCAGCCGTCTTCACGGACTTCGCGTTGGGCCGTCCGACCGCATTCACCGCGCCGGGTCGGATTGCCGCGAGCGTCGCGCCATCGACCTCGACCGCGACGCCGATTCGAATCACCTCGTCCACGGTGTCGTCCATGGAACGCTCCGAACCCCGTCGCGTCACGACCGCTCGCCTCGCTGCCGAAGTCACCGCGACGCAGACACCGGCTTCAATCGTCTCGTTGAGGCCGATCCCCGCCTGGCTCCACTCCGCGACCTCGCATCGCTCGGAAGTCCTTCGCCCACCGGATATCGAATTCACGCCTTCCACGGCGAAGCGAACCGGTTCGCCCACGAAATCCGCCGTCGCCGTATCGGTGCTTCCTACCTGGTCGTGGCTCGCCACGCCGCAGGCGCGCCGCGCGGACACCATGGCTCAGCCCGCGGGCGTTTCCCCCTTGGCGACCCAGGTTTCGACTCCCACCGCCTCCCGAAGTCTCCGATCCGCCAAAGCACCCGAAGCAAGATCCACGAGCAAGGACGCCTCGTCGGGGCTCGGCCTTCAGACGACCGCGTCCCCCGACCTCCTCCTCCGGAACGATCCCTGGCCATCATCCCTCGGTCCCGGACCCGCCACGCCGCCGTGATCTGGCACGGCGGCGCTGTCCCCGGCGATTCTCTCGGTTCCTCGACATTTTCGGTGGGTAGTCCGCCAAACCGAACCACGTCAGGAGGTGGGTCGCTCCTACCGGAGCTTAAGAGCCTGTCTGAAAAATCGGATGGGTCCTGTTTTCACAAAAAGGGCTGGATGGCGAGGCGCGACGAGGGAGCATACCCGAAAGCGGTCTGTGACCGAGGAGCAACGAAGCCAGCCGGCCCTTTTTG
>JBFWOK010000248.1:0-8068 GCA_050250555.1 Limisphaerales bacterium | reverse complement strand
GATCTCTGCTTGGAAAGCCGCCGACGGAAGCCCATCGCAAAGGAGACACGTTTGGCCCTCGCGCTCGGGAGTACAGTTATGGCCAGTGGGCGACTCGAACCGGACGCATAGAGTTCCGGAACGGCAAGTCATGCGAGGCGAGCTTTGACGATTTTGTGCGGAGCCTCCCAGGTGACGAAGCCTTGTGGCGACAGCTATCCTCTGAGCATGAGACCAGAATGCTTATCGTACTACGCATGCGCACGTGGAATAGGGAGTTTGATCTGTCGCCGTTTGCGCTTGGGGAGCTCGCACGCCGTCAGCTAAGACTCCATATTGATACATTTTTGGAGGTGGACGAGGATGAGGCGGCGGGAGATGTGGCGGAAGAGTGATGCGAAAATTTTTCGCCGGGATACGAAGCTGTTGAATTCGCTCTGCGAGGTTCTTGTGAATGAGGTTCCTGACACCCTGCTTCCACGTTCGCCGGCCGAATTGTTGGCACAGATTTTTGCGATTTTCCCTGGTTACCAAGATGCCTACAGGGGCCCCATACATGAAGACGCTCCCACCTTCCATTCGACGCTCATGGGATTCACCGGTTTTTTTGGTGGCGGGCTGCAAGGTTTCTCCGAAACCCAGTTGCGGAGCTTTGGGGCCTTGATCAATCAGGCGGTTGATGCCGGTGGCGACCTTGAGAATGCATTCAGCACGTGCCTTCTTGAGCACCTGCGGCAAATTCGGGCAGAAAAGACGATGAGGCCGTTCCTGTCCCAGGTTGCTCGGATGAAGTTGAGGGCATAGCGCGATCGGTGTGCGATGCAACGGATACGGTCGTGAGTCCCGGCACCTGGACTTGCGTCACGACCCACCCTTGATCAACCCCTTCTCCATCAACGCCACCCGCAGCTCGTTGGCGAGTGTGATGACGCTGGCGAGGTCGGTGGCGATGGCCTGATCGGAGCTGGCCCTTTGGAGGGGTGGCGTGGCCCCGTGGATGCTGACCTTCGAGGAGGTGCCGGACCTCACCTGAACCTCCCACGACAGGCTTCCGGCGTGGCGCTTCAAGCCTCTGTCGGTCGTGTTCAGGATCAGATAGCCCGTAGGAAAGGTCCCGCTGGCCGGGTCGGCGGTCACGGTTGCCGGAGCGGTCTGGCGCCAGGTTCCGGGCGTGCCGGCCGCGGTGCATACGAACTCCGCCCGGTTCTGATCGCGCCAGAAGTCGCCGACATTCCACGTCCCGGAGGTTGGTGGACCGTTGAGGGCGTTCGGGCTGCCGTTCTGGGAGGAGGGAACTCTGGCGAATAGTTCCTCCGAGGCGATGACCCAGTTCTGCTGGAACAAAGCGACGAAGCTGGCGGCGTCGGTCACGTTGAAAAGGCGTCCGGGGGCGATGGTGCTCATTTTGGCGGGGAATGGGGAATCGGGAATGGGGAATGGGGGGCCGGATTTTGATTGGTCGGGGGTCTCCTCCTATTCGCCATTCCCCACTCGCTATTCGCCTTTGATGACGGTGATCTCGTCGAAGCTGAGGCTGCGCAACCCGGCCAACGCGTAGAAGGCGCGCCACTTGAAGTCGGTCTTGGTGCCCAGCAGGGCGATCAGTTGCGCGTTGGTGATGGTCACGGGGCCGGTATTGCCCGCGAATGCGATCTCGCTTTTCAGCGTCCCGCCGGTGGTCAGGACCTGGAGCAAGGTGGCGTCCGCCCTGAATTCGAGGTTCTGCGTCACGTTGAATCCGAACCGCAGCTCGCTGGTCGGGGTCCAGTTGACGACGATGTCCTGGCCGGTGGTGTAGGTCGGGTGGGCGCCGTCCTCGAACACTCGAAGGTTGGTCGGCGCGGCCGGCCGTTGCGCCCGCTTTTGGATCGTCACGGCGATCTCGGGGCACGTCGCGAGGTCGAGTTCCTGCGCCAGCAGGTTCGGCTGCTCTTTGAAGGTGGCGGTGCCCTCGGGCAGGTCAGCGGTCCACGTCACGGGCTTTTCGAGGCCCAGCTGAAGCACGTCGGCCGTGGCCCCGCTGGCGTGCGTCTCCGCCCGGGTGCCGAACCACTCCCGGAGGACCTTCAGCGTGTACCGCTTGGCGCCGGTGAGCTTGGCCCCGTAGCCGGCGAGGATTTCGCCCCCGATGAATACTTGGAGCGGTTGCGTCGTGGTCGCCTCTTCGAGGGTGGTTTCCTCCAGGTCCCAGTCGTCGCCGGTGAAGGTGCTGTCGATCGAGGCGTCGGCCAGCGTCTCGGAATCGAGGGCGGCATTCAGCGTGCCCTTCATGGCGAAGGCAGAGCCCCCGGCGACCTGGAGGAACGAGTCGGCGGTGCGCTCCCACCAGGCGTGGAACCCGTTCGTCAGCGGGTCGCCCCGGACGGGCAGGAAGATGAGGGACGGCTTGGTCTCGCGCAGGTAGCCGTAGGGGAGTTCGAGCGCGACGTTGGCCAGAAGCGCCTGCGCCGAGTACTCGCCCTCGGGTTGTACGTCGTCGGGTGCGACGGCGGTCGGGATGGCGTTCAGCCAGCCCCGGTCCGCTTTCCAACGGATCGCCACTTCGGGCGAGTCGGGCTTGTCGACCGTAAGCTCGGTGATGCGGACCTTTCGCAATTCGCTCCGAGTCCATTCGTCGATGGAGGCTCCGTTCCAGGCTGACGATCATCCGACCCAGGATTCCAGTCTGTTCCAAGAGTTCGTCGACTCGTGATTGCTCGAGAAAGCCGAGGTCGGCACTCAGGATTAACTGGGTCTCGGCCTCCGCGCGGCTTCCGTTCGTGTTCCTGAGGAACTGGATGTACTCCGCCGTGTACCTGCGGCCCCAGCCTTCGGCGATGTTCGAAGGAATGGAGATGGCCGCTCGACGCAGCTGGGATGCCAGTCCGAATTTCTCCGAAGGAGGGAATCCCTTGGTCGCCTCGTAGAGGGCTTTGGCGAGCTCTCGTCCCCGTTGCCGAACCTCAAGATCTCGGTAGTCGTTGATCGTTCCCACGGTCAGAGAACGGCCTTGGTGGAGGATTTCTTACGGTCACCGCAGCCGAGTACCCCTGTTCGCCATTCCCGATTCCCCATTCGCTACCGCGAAGCGGCGCGGGCGTGGTGGTTGAAGCCGACCGTCTCCTTCTTTTTGCCGACCTTCTTCTTGATGGGCTTTGAGCGGACATCCCAAGGCTTGGAAATCCACGTCACTCCCAGCTTCGCGATGCCGGCGAAGTACGGCAGCGGGCGCCCCTGCGCGTTGGTGTTGGTCCGCCTGGCGGATGATTCCCCCGGCTTGCCATATCTGGTACCGTGAATGGCGTGAGCGAGACCGACCGCATCGGTGAAGCACCGCCCCGGCAAGACGCCTGCGCCGCGGAGGAATTACTTCCACTCGTTTACGCGGAGTTGCGTCAACTCGCGGCCGCGAAGATGGCGCGCGAGGCACCCGGCATGACGCTTCAGCCCACCGCGCTCGTCCACGAGGCGTGGTTGCGGCTCACGGGTGGCGACGCAGGGGCGGGGACGAGTCGCTGGGAGAACCGCGCCCATTTCTTTGGCGCGGCCGCGGAGGCGATGCGACGCATCCTGATCGATCGCGCGCGCAGCAAAAGAGCCGTCCGTCACGGCGGCGGGCTGGATCGCGCCGAGTTGGACGAACTCGAAATCCCGCAACGCGCGGGGTATACCGTTCTGCTCCGGGTTAGCGACGCGCTTGAGGAATTGGCGCGGGACGATCCCCGGTCCGCGGAGCTGGTGAAACTGCGGTTCTTCAGCGGATTGGGCGTCGAGGAGGCGGCCCTCACCATGGGCATCTCCGAGAGCACCGCCCGTCGATGCTGGCGCTTCGCTCGGGCCTGGCTGCGCGTAGCGCTCAGCCGGGGTGGAACCTAAGATGGTAGCCCGTTTAGAAACCATGAGCATCGCCGCTGAGAAGGATCTGGCTTTGGGCGGAGGCGTGACAAGGGAGTCCCGCGGCCGAGGAATGATCGAAGAACAACGGAGGCTCAAAGCCAAAGACTCTCAGCCCGTAAAGGTCTCCCGGAGAGCGGCCGCTCGCTGCGTTGCGCCTCCCTTGAGGATCCGCTGAGGTATGCTCAGTCGGCACGCCCTGCAATCGGCCGGTTTCCGGGGCAACGGCGATACTCACAATCATCCAACGGGCTGCCAAGCCAACGGGTCGGACCGCAAGGAACGTTTGGGGGCGTTCGCAATTTCCAGGAGGGTGGCCGATTTGGTCCGCAATTCTCGCATGAGAGCTCGATAACCATGTTGCTCCCGCTTCCCCGGAGCATCCCATCCCATGGCGGCTGATCCACCGTCATCGCTGAGGGACATCTTCCTGGAGGCCGCCGAGTTGAACGACCCGGCAGCCCGCGAGGCGTATCTTTGCCGCGTCTGCGGGAACGACACCGCGTTGCGCGCGCGGGTCGACGCTTTGCTCGCCGCGGATGCCGCATGCCCGGGCGCCGATGTCATAGCCGAAGCTTCGCCAGCCGGAGCCCGCTCCATCCCGTTACCACCGCGAACTCCAGAGCGCATCGGCCGCTACCGCATCTTGGAGTCCATCGGCGAGGGCGGGTGCGGCACGGTCTTTCTTGCCCAACAAGATGAACCGGTGAAGCGGCGGGTGGCCCTGAAGGTGATCAAACTCGGCATGGACACGCGCCAGGTCGTGGCGCGTTTCGAGGCCGAACGCCAGGCGTTGGCCATGATGGACCATCCCAACATCGCGCGCGTTCTCGATACCGGCGCGACGGACTCCGGACAACCGTTCTTTGTGATGGAATGGGTGCGGGGGACGAGGATCACGGAGTTCGGCGCCGCTCACCGGCTGGATCTGCGGCAACGCATCGAACTTTTCCTTGAAGTCTGTCAGGCGGTCCATCACGCGCATCAGAAGGGTATCATTCATCGCGATCTCAAGCCGTCGAACGTCCTGATCGCTCAACCGGAGGGATCACCGCTCGCCGCACCCAAGGTCATCGATTTCGGCATTGCCAAGGCCATCGCCGGCCGCCTCACGGACGCAACGCTGTACACGGCCAACGACCAGATCATGGGCACGCCCGCCTACATGAGTCCGGAGCAGGCCGCGGGTGGGGGCACCGACGTCGACACCCGCGCCGACATCTACAGCCTCGGCGTGTTGCTTTACGAAATGCTGACGGGCCAAACCCCGTTCGAGAGCAGGGACCTCCTGGCGCGGGGACTCGATGAGATGCGGCGCACGATTCGCGAGGTTGAACCGGAGAGGCCATCGGCAAAGGTAAGAACGGCTAAGCGAACCAACATTTCAAAGGGCTGCGCGAAGGAAGGACCGTCGCTCGACGCCACGCCGGGGTGTCCCGATCCGCTGCCGGACGACTTGGATTGGGTGGTGATGAAGTGCCTGGAGAAGGACCGCACACGGCGTTGCGAGACCGTGAACGGTCTCATGCAGGATCTCCGGCGATGGTTGAAACAGGAAGCCGTCACCGCGCGTCCGCCGACCGCGGCCTATCGCATCCAGAAATGGGTCTATCGAAACCGAATCGTGTTTGCCGCCGCGTGTGCGGTGATACTGACCCTGCTCGGGGGGGTAGCCGTCTCCTCGGTGATGTACGTGCGCGAGGCCCGCGCTCGTGGCGAGGTGGAGGTGCAACGCGCCGCGGCGGAACGTCAACGCCGCGAATTCCAGCAGCGCTCGTACGCGAGCGATATGAAGATCGCGCAGCAGTCGGTCTCGGCTTTCGATCTCCGGAATGCCCTCGACATCCTGGAGCGTCACCGCCCGGCCACACCCGGCATGGAGGATCTCCGGGGTTTCGAATGGCGCTACCTCTGGCAGCTTTGCCAGGGCAGTCCGCATGAGTTCCTCCCCGACGACGTCGGCATGCCCTGGATCCTGACCGCATCTCCAGACGGTAAGTTTTTCGCGGCTGCATTCGACGACGGCAGGGATGCCGGCGTCACGGTCTGGAGTCTCGAGACTCGGGAACCGGTGGTACGTCTGGAGTCCGATGCCAACCTGGATGGAGACTCCGCTGGAGCGGTCTTCTCAGGCGATGGCCGGTGGCTTGCGACCGCCTGCCATTACCGGGTGAAGTTCTTCGAGGTCGGTACATGGCGTGAGCTTTCCGAGCTGACATTGACCAATGCCTCCGGTCCGATTGATTTACGCGCTGATACGCTCGTGACCACCGCCGTAGGGCACATGCGAGATCCGACGCGCTTGGACGGGCTGGTCGTTTGGAATCTTCCGACGCGGACTTCGACGACGATTTCCAACGTCACGGGCCCCCCTACGCTCTCCCACGACGGCAAGCGTCTTGCACTCCGGTCGGAAGCGGGCCTCGAGATTCGGCGCGTGGACGATCTCGGTTCCTCCCCTTTGCTTCTGGAAAGCTCGCGCGGACTTCTGGCTCACGGTAGCGGCTACGGCAGCCTGAAACGGGAAATGGCCTTTTCGCCCGATGGGCGTCGAATCGCGGCTGCAGGCTTGGCCAACGATCGCGGGGACCTGCCGGTGATCGTCTGGGATGCGAGTTCCGGACGGCGCATTGACGGCGGCCGGTTGATCGGCCACTTGGCGCGCGTCCACGGGCTGGCCTGGTCGGCGGATAGTCGCCGCATCGCGACCGCCGGCGCCGACGGGACGATCCGCGTCTGGGACGCCGAAGGTCGGACGGAACCGATCCTTCTCACCGGGCACTTGAGCGAACCCTGGTGTGTCACCTTCGTGCCGGGGAGGAATGAGATCATCAGTTCAAGCATCGTCACGGGGCGCGACCCCGTTAAGGTTTGGCGGTTGGATCAGTTGGACTCCCAGCCGGAGAGCACCCCTGAATGGTATCCCCTATGGCTGTCGCGCGACGGCAGCGAAGTCCTGAGCGTGACGGGAACGGCCGACGGCATTTTCCGTGATCGGCGTTCCGGCCGGGTCCTTCAACACTTGTTCAAGCCAGCCGGCATTCCGCCCGACGATTCCGCGACCCTCGACGTGCACGTGATCGGGACCGATCAGATGCAGGCGGCCTTTGTCGGATACGACAACGGGCAGGTGGCTTCCTGGTTTGTTGGTTCAAGCCAATTCCCCCGCCTGCTGCGAGCCCACGACGGCGCGGTGCGTGCGATCGCCTCGATGCCAACTCGCGGTTTGATCCTCACCGGCGGCGACGATCACACGATTCGCTGGTGGCGTCTCGATACGGGACAACTGATCCGCTCCAACCGCCTCGATTACCGGGTCACGGCGCTCGCCGCCTCGCCGGATGGACAGACGTTCATAAGCGCGTTGTGTGAGCCGGGCATCTCCGGACACCGTGGGCGACAATTCCAATTGGCGGAATGGGAGGCGGCTTCCGGCCGGTTGCTTTCGACCCAGTCGCTGCCGGGTCTCACGATCCGGCTGGGCCTTTCACCCGACGGCAAGTGGTTGGCGGCTTGTGTGAGCGATGCGCAGGTTGGCGAACACACCCATCTCCTCGACCGGGGCACCAGGACCTGGCGTGCGCGCCTCGACCAGGTGGGGCGCCGACTCGATTTCTCGCCGGACGGCTCTCACCTACTGATCTGGAGCCGGCTCTGGGATTTGCGGACGGATCCGCCGACGTCAAAGGTTTTGACCGGCCACCGGCAGCGGCTCATGCAACAGACCTTCTCACCCGATTCGCGCACTGTGGTTTCCACCAGCGACGATGGCACGGTGCGTCTCTGGAGTGTGGCGACCGGGCAGGAGATGCTGATTTCCTCCGAACGAGGTAGAAGCTTCAGCTTTCCCGTGTTCTCCGGCGATGGCACGACTCTCGTTGTCGGCAGTTTCACGATGGATGGCCTCCCCCTCCGCTTCTGGCACGCTCCCACGCTGGGCGAAATCGATGCCCGCATCCGCGAGGGACGCGTCAACCGCTGACCAGGTCGCAATCCGTGGGTCTGGCGAGATGCCGGAATGCTCGACCACCAATGGCGTCCGGCTCTCGTGGTCGGAAGGGGGATCGGACCAAGTCTACACCGTTCAGACCCGGAATTCTCTCTTCAGCGGTGCCTGGCGCGATGCCACGACCAGGTATCGTTGGCCATTGCCTTCCGCCCGGTGGGTGGATGAGTCCCAGCTCCCGGCTGGCTCGCGCTTCTACCGCGTGGTTTC
>JBFWOK010000247.1:0-8318 GCA_050250555.1 Limisphaerales bacterium | reverse complement strand
CACCTCGGAGAAATGCCGCCTGGGTGTTGTGTTCCACCGGAGCGACTCCGTCGTCCAGGCGCGGATCCGCCACTCACCTGGGGGTCCGTCGCCGGAGGCTTCCAGCTCCCACGACAGTGTCAGCGAAGCTTCGATGGACCGCCATTCGCCTGATTTCATGCGCGCGAGTCCATCGAATCGGGCGGTTGAATCGAATTGGAGCGGGCTTCCGTTGGGGTGGTTGCCGGCGAGCAGTGTGAATCGGGCGTGATCGAAGGAGGCGACGCGATCGAGCAGGGGCTTCCAGAGTTGGACGCCGGCGGCGGTCGCCGGGGAGGCTTCCGCCAAAGGCCAGTCCGACAATTCGTAGCGAACGACAGGAGGGGAGCCCTCGGAAGGAGCTTCTGGCGCCAGGTCTCGCACCTGAACCGTCGGCGCGAACACACCGGTGGCTTCCGCGGATGGTCCGGGAAGCCGAAGGTCCAGGAGCCCGCGGGAGAGCAGGTCGAGACGACGGGCCAGAGCCAAGAGGGTTTCCTCGGTGGTCACCAGTTCCCGGATGACGTCGTCGTCGTCGGGCTGAGGCTGAATTCGAGGGGGCGGAACGACCTGTCCAGGCATCGACGCGGCGGGCGTCGCGCGGGAATCCGATGGAACCGCCGGTGTCGGGTTGTCGCGACGCAGCCAACGCGGGACCGACAGGGCCACGACCGCGACACCGAGAACCGCGAAGCTCGCGAGCATCCACGGACGAACGGAAACGTGCCGCGACGGCGGGGGTGCGGGCGAATTCTGAGTATCTCCCTTCATGCGTGGTGCTTGTGGCGTCTTTTTCGTTGACACGAGAGGGAGGCGATTGCGACCGTCTCGGCCATGTCCCCTCTGCGGCGCACTCTTCAGGCGGCGTCTTGGCTTCTTCCCTTACTCGCGATCCCTCCGCTGGCACAAGCGCAAGTCTTGTGGACGGTCGGTCTGGACGACAACGGATGGCCGATCGGGGCGGCGGGTGGGCCGGAAGCGAGCTTTGTCCAGGAGAACGGGACCATCAACCCACTCCCTGGAAGTCCCTTCAGCATCTCGGAACCGCAGGGGGCGGACAACGACTACTATTTCGCGGGTGATTACTCCCTGGTGATCCCTGGCAATGGGGAATACGACCCGGTCGGCCTCGTGGACATCGATGAAGAGGCGGCTGAACGCGCCTTCGCCGGCGGCGATCTCGATCTTCGCTACCACTTCAACCTCCCCGAGGGCCTGACCCCGGACACACTGCTGTCGGTGACCTTTGACGCGCTCAACCTGGATACAAGCGGCGCGGATCCACGGTTCGGCGTTGAAGTGTACTTCAACGGGGTGCTCGTCCAGCCCCAGATTGTCATTCGTCCGCCGCAGTTCGACGTCGACTACACGACCCCCCAGTTCACCCTGTCGAGCGTCAACGGCGTCGTGGGGCCCGGGACCGACAACATCGTGAGCCTGCGCGGCACGAGCTACAATTCGGACGGCGGTGGCAACTGGATGGGCATCGATTACGTGCAGTTGAACCAGGAAACGGTCCGGATTCCGCCGCCTTCGTATCCCTGGGCCGTCGGCAAGGACGACGATGGTTGGCCGACGGGAACCGGGGGAGGTTCGAACGCGGTGTTTGTCGCGGGGAACGGATCCGTCAACGCGCTGCCCGGGAGCGCCACGAGTTCCGCGACAGCGGCTGACAACGACTACTATTTCGCCGGAGTTTACAACCAGGTCATCGCCGCGAACGGCGACTATCAGCCGGTGGGCAATGTGACCGCGGACGAAACCGCGACCGAGGGCGGTCTTTCAGCCGGAGAGAACGAACTCCGATTCCATTTCAATCTCCCGAATTCGCTCCAGCCCACGGACCTCATGGCGGTGACTTTCGACCCGCTCAGCCTGGACACGACCGGTGCGGATCCGCGGTATGGCGTGGAGGTGCTGGTGAACGGGGTCCGGGTCATGCCGGAGGCCCTGATTCGCGCGGCTCAATTGGGCCAACCCGTGGTGACTCCCCAGTTCACATTGGCGAGCGTGAACGCCGGGGTGGGGGCGGGAACCGATAACATCGTTACGCTGCGGGGAATCAGCTACGCCGCATCGGGAGGTGGAACTTCGTTGGGAATCGACTATGTCCAACTCAACCCGGTGGCCCAGCCCATCCCGCCGTCGGTCCTGCCCTGGAGCGTCGGCCTGAACGACAATGGCTGGCCGACCGGCAATGGCGGCGGACCGAACGCGTCCTTCGTGCAGGAGAACGGGACCATCAACCCTCTTCCGGGCGTGCCCAACAGTCCCGAGGTGGATCAGCAGGCGGACAACGACTACTACTTCGCCGGAGTCTACTCGACCGTCCTTCCCGGCAACGGAACCTATGTGCCCGTCGGTCCCGTTCAGGCGAACGAGGAAGCCGCGGAACGCGCCTTCGCGGGCGCGGACAACGATCTGAGGTATCACTTCAACCTCCCTCCCAGCCTGCCCGCCGACAGCCTGCTTTCGGTCGGGTTCGACCTGCTGAATCTCCAGGACGACGCGCCCGATCCCCACTACGGCATCGCCGTCTATGTCAACAACGTGTTGGTCCAGGAGGAAATCGTCATCCGGCCGGAGCAGCTCAATGTGACGTTCAACACGCCCCCCTTCAGCCTCACCAAGGTGAACGCGCAGGTGGGTCCGGGCTTCGACAACATCGTCAGCCTCCGGGGAATCAACTACAACGCCGATGGTGGCGGCAACTGGATGGGAGTTGATTACGTGCAACTCAATCCCGTCGTCCCGGCGCCCTTCCCGTGGTCCGTTGGCATGGATGACAACGGCTGGCCGGCCGGGAACGGCGGCGGACCCAACGCGACCTTCGTCCAGGAGGCTGGCGTGAACGAACTGCCCGGCAATCCGGCGAATCCGGAAATCGATCAGCAGGGGGACGACGATTACTACTTCGCGGGTGAGTACACGAAGGTGATCGCCGCGAACGGCGATTACGAACCGGTCGGACCGGTTCTGATCAATGAGGAGACCGCGGAGCGCGCGTTCGCCGGCAGCGACAACGCTCTGCGCTACCATTTCAACCTTCCCGCGACCCTCCAGCCGACCGATCAGCTGCTCGTCACCTTCGACGCCAACAATTTGGACACGAGCGGCGGCGATCCGCAGTACGGCATCGAGATCTACTTCAACGGTGTGCTGATCCAGCCCGAGATCCTGATTCGAAACGAAAACCTGGACACCGACTACACCACGGCTCCGTTCACGCTGAGCAGCGTGGGCGCCGAGGTGGGGCCAGGATGGGACAACATCGTGACCCTCCAGGGCATCAATCACAGCGCCGACGGTGGCGGTCAGTGGATGGGGATCGACTACGTGCAGCTCGATCCGATGCCCACGCCGGTCTTTCCGCTGGCGGTGGGCGCGGATGACGATGGCTGGCCGGTTGGAAATGGCGGCGCCGCGAATGCGACGTTTGTCCAGGAGAACGGGTCGATCAACGAGCTCCCGGGAAGCCCGACCAGCCGTGAGGTCAATCAGCAGGCGGACAACGACTATTACTTCTCCGGCGTCTACACCTCGATCATCGACGCCAACGGAGGCTACGAACCGGTTGGAATCGTGGTTCGCAACGAGGAGGCCGCCGAACGCGCCTTCGCCGGTGCCGACAACGACCTCCGCTACCATTTCAACCTGCCATCGACCCTCAACCTGACCGACCAGGTCGCGGTCACCTTCGACGCCTTCAACCTTGACGAAAGCGGTGAGAACCCCCGCTACGGCGTGGAGGTCTACTTCAACAACGTCCTGGTCCAGCCCGAAATCATCGTCACGACCAATCTGTTGGGCGACGCCCTGACGACGCCTCCGTTCACCCTCGCCAGTGTCGGCGCCAAGCTGGGGTCGGGGAATGACAACATCGTGAGCCTGCGCGGCGTGAACTACAGCGGTGATGGTGGCGGCAACTGGATGGGCATCGATTACGTGCGGATCCATGCGGCAGGCGACACGGGAGAACCGCCGCGATTCACGAGTTCAACCGTCGCCAATCGAAGGATCACGGTCACGTGGACGGGCAATGGCGCCTTGGAATCCGCCCCGACCGTCGTGGGACCCTGGACCCCAATCAGCCCCGCGCCGACGTCTCCGTATTCCGAAGACCTCATCGCGACCCCAGGCGGCCGCTTCTACCGGTTGCGCGCGCCCTGAGACCGGGAGCGGGTCGGGTGAGGATTGATCCGGGTCCGGAAGTGAGCCGACACTTCTGGGCTCTCTTTGGTCCACTTCTGCTCCAAGGGATTCGTCGATGTGTCCTTGGGGTGTTTTCAGCACAGAGGTGAGTGTTGCGGAGGCGATGTTTCACAAGTCCGATGCGATCAATGGGGTATCGCAAATGAAGTAAATCGTTGTTCCATTGACCAAGCTTCGGTCAATGCAGTGCGTCGGGACGTCCGTGAGCACAGCGCATCGTGGAGCGCGTTGGAATCCAATTGTCTCGGCGGTTAATGGATGACGGAAGGTTCGGGGAGGGGGTCCTTTTCTCACTCGATCGAAGGGCGTTTCACCAAACGAAACCTCCTGACGCCGACGGACGGCGGAACGATCCAGTCATCGAGGGATCCGAAGCGGAGAAATCCAGGAGTCGAAAACTGGGTGGTGGTGGTGGTGGTAGGAGAACCACACGTTCGCCAAGCGGGCATTGAAAAAGTGACTCAGGTGCTAACGCTAGGTGCTAACAGGCTAAAATTTCGGAAGGATTCGATGCAAATACTGCGAATTAGTGAGTTGTATACAAGCTTCCCACGGCTAGCGACTGGAGTCGCGATCCTAATGCGAGATAGGCTTTCCCCGAAATCGGCCGTGAAGGAGATGCCGCGCTATGCCTTGTTCTAGAACTCCCCGCACCCCGGAGGTGCCGACAATGACTCCGATACGTACGGCCCTTGACGACGGTCCTCGAACTCCGACCGACAGCGATTTCGCCGACCAGCTGCACGCAATGAAGGATTGGTTCCTCGGCCTCAGTGACCACTATTTCTCCCCGCACCTTGCCATCCACCACGCTATGGTCGGAGCCGGCTACACCTCGATCAGCATCGAAAGACTCACCTCCCACCCCGTCTGGCAAATCCGCGCCACCCTCCCTCCAAACGCGCCCGCTGGTGATCGTCGGCTGCTGAAGCGCCAATTCAGGGCGTTGCTGAAGTCGGCGCACCTGCCGGTGAAGTCGAACGAGATCATCATCATGCCGGCAGGTCGTCGGCTTCACGTCAGTTTTGTGCAGGAGGCCGGTCGCGGTGTGGTGATGAGCCGTGGTGTCGCGAACATCGTCGAGGACAACGAACCGGAGCCGCTCGTTGATTACGACGAGTAAGGGCCTGGGCACTTGGGTCCCGCCGTGGGTCCACCTCTGAGAGTCCACAATTGCCAGTCCCCAATCGCTGACCCAAATGGGTCACGATGCGGCGGGCCTGCTCCTCGGTCTCCCTCGGCCCGCGCCGGTAAAAGGGCTTTCCGTTCTGGCCAAACTTGAACTCCTGGGAGCAGTCCTCGGCTCGGAGGCCACCGAAAACCCGCGCCGCCTTCCTGTAATCCTCACACGGGGCGAAACCGAGCGAAGTCCTGTACGTGGCGGCTTGCTCGATGAGCTTTCGAGCGCAGCACGGCTCCGCAGGAATCATGGGAAACTCGGAGGCGTAATGGTCGCGAATCCGGCTTCGATAATCGTCGTCGTCGCAGTCCTCGTACACCGCAAGCTTGGGTCCGAGGCAGAACACATCGACCAGGAAGATGCCTGCTTCGATCCGGCGGCCTCCCGACTTGAGGCGAGCGACGATCACCCAGCCAATGCCCGCTTCAAAGAGGTCGCTTGGCCACAGGGCTTCGTGGGTTGAGGGTCGGGTCTGCCCGGAGGAGGCGTCCTTCACGGCCACGAACGTAGGGGTGCGTTCCGGGCGATTCCAAGTCCCTTGGTCCGAACCTCAACTGCGGATTTTCCGCGGTTGCTTCGTTCGACCGTGAACCCTGAGATGGTGAGCGCGGACGCGGCAGCGCCTTCGCCACGGTCATGAGCGTGGACGGAGTCCCGGTTGTCCCTGTGCGTAATCCGTCACGAGTGGGTCATCGAATGTTATAACCTCGCCGATGGAGCAAAATCCTCGGCGACATCCCATGGGCCGTCGGTGTACCAACCTGAGTGAACTCCGGTATGACCATCATCCGTCGATTCCAGAACCTGGGTACGATGGTGCTGCTTCTGGCGCTTGCGGCCATCGCCGTCCCAACAGCCAGCGCCTGCACGATCATCCTGCTCACCGACGGCAACAACGTCCTGTTCTGCAACAACGAGGACTGGTCCGACCCGAAGACCCGCATCTGGTTCATTCCGGGCAACGAGGCACGTCACGGCTGCGTCTTTGTCGGCTTCGAGAACGGTTGGGGCCAGGGTGGCATGAACACCGAGGGCCTCGCTTACGATTGGGTCGCCGGCTTTAAGGAACAATGGGATCGTGATCCCGCCCTCAAGCAGGTGCGGGGTAACCCGGCCCAGCGCATGCTCGAATCGTGCTCAAACCTCGACGAGGCCATCCGCTTCTTCGAGACGCATTGGGAGCCAAGCTTCGCCTACGCCCGAATCTTCGTTGGGGATCGAAAGGGTGCGTCGGCGGTGATCGGGGCCAGGAATGGCCGTCTCCATGTTGAACGATCCGGGCAATCGTGCGCCTTCGGCTACCGTGGGAGCGTCGCCCAGGAATTGCTGACCCATCGCCCGGAATCGTCGCCGACCAATGCCATCGCGATCCTTCGGGCGAGCAAGCAGGAGGGCCAATACGCCACCAAGTACTCCAACGTATTCGATCTCAAGAACGGCGAGGTCTTTCTGTACGGTCCTCCCCACTGGGGAAAGCCGGTGCGCATGAACCTTGCGGAGGAGCTGAAACGAGGCGGGCATTACTTCGACCTGCCCCAGATCGAAGAGCAACGCTCCCGGAAACCAATGGCCCTCACCCGCGCTATGAAGAAGTTCTGATCGAGACCTCAGGGCTACGAAATTGTGGACACACGGGTGATGAACGACAAAGAGCATTGGATATGGAAATCAAGCGAAGCGGTTCCCAGGCCTCCAGCGACGGACCGGAGGAGTATTTCACCGGTCGCGTGCGCATCGACCCCCTTTTCCGCGCCGAAGCGCCGGCTCGGGCGGTGGGGGTGAGCGTCACGTTCGAGCCTGCTGCCCGGACAGCATGGCACACCCATCCCCTGGGTCAGACCCTGATCGTGACCGCCGGCTGTGGACTGGCCCAGCGCTGGGGCGGGCCCGTCGAGACCATCCGTCCGGGTGACGTGATCTGGTTCCCTCCCGGAGAAAAGCACTGGCACGGCGCAACGGCGACCACCGCCATGACCCACATCGCGATTCAGGAGGCGCTGGATGGTAAGACTGTCGAGTGGATGGAGAAGGTGCGCGACGAGCAGTACAGTCCCTGAGCTGGACATCGTGCGGTCCGAGAACCTGAGCTCGGTTAGGAACACCAACGAGTCCAAATGGATGACCTGACCGTAACCGGCAACCAGATCGAAGCGCTGCTGTGGTTCCTCTTCAGCGTCGGGTTCCTCGTTCGGGCGTTCAGGACGGCGGGAAGACACCGCCGCCTCGCCGTCGTTTTGGCGCTGTCCTTCCTCGCCTTCGGCATCTCCGACCTGATCGAGACGCGGACCGGCGCGTGGTGGCGTCCGCTTTGGCTCTTGCTTCTCAAATCGGGCTGCATTGCCGTCTTTGCCTATGGACTCTGGGAACACCTCCGTTTGCGTCGGCGGGATCGGAACGCCGCTCGGAAATGACGGTTCGCCAACCCGAGCGCCCGGGGGGACGGGAGGAAATGCACCATGGAACGGGAGATTGAAGTCCTTGCCCTCATCAATTTCGTGGTGATGGGCATTTCCCACATCGTCCACCGCCGCGCCTGGGCCGAATTCTTCATCTGGTTGCGCGGTCGAGGCCATGCCGGTGTTTTCGTCCACGGTTTCCTCAGCCTGGGTTTCGGCTCCATCGTCGTCGCCTTTCACAACGTCTGGTCGGGGCTGCCGGTGGTCCTCACCGCTTACGGGTGGCTCATGATCTTCAAGTCCTTGCTCTGCTTCGTGACCCCGGCCCTCGCGTTGCGGAGTCTCCAGAGGGTTTCCGTGGAACGATCCTGGGAGTTCATCCCGGCGGGCATCCTGTTCCTGGCGTTGGCCGGGGTAATCGCCGTGGCGCTCTGGTCTGGTATCCGCACAGCATGACGGACAACGACCCCCTGTGGGCTCGGAGTTGCGGACGCCCGTTTCTGGCGGGCTTC
>JBFWOK010000246.1:0-8351 GCA_050250555.1 Limisphaerales bacterium | reverse complement strand
CTCGATGACGAACGGAGGAAGGAGCTTTTCGCTGAACTCGAGACCTTCGGGGTGCGGCACGACGACCCGGAGATGAGGAATGTGACCTATCGACACTCGGATGGCCGGTTTTGCGTGGTCGATTTCGAGTTCGCGATGATTGTCGACGACGCCGGGGGAGGGCGGGGTCAGTCCGCATGAGTTCCGTCGACCACGTTTCAGGGTCGAATCGGCTTCGTTGGTCTGGACGGACGGACCGGGGGCGGATTCGTCCGAACAACGAGGACGCCTTCCTGGGGGTCCAATTCGACGCGATGGAGGTCCACCATCTGGGAGCGGTGGGGGAAGCCTGGACGGGTCACTTGGATTTCGCGTTCGCGGTGAGCGACGGCATGGGGGGAGCGATGGCGGGGGAATACGCGAGCCGAATCGCGGTCCAGAAGATCGCGACACTCCTTCCGCGGTCGTACCGTCAGTCGGCGATGGGGCTGGAGGTCGGTTATGGGGATGTGATGGAGGAGCTTTTCGCGCAGGTGCACAGCGCGCTGAAATTCCTTGGAACGAGCTATGAAGAGTGCTCGGGAATGGAGACGACGCTGAGCCTCTGCTGGTTCATGCCGGGGCGGATGGTGTTTGGGCACGTCGGGGACACCCGGATCTACCACTTTTCGGCGAAGGCTTCGACGCTGCTGCAGCTCAGCCACGATGACACGCATGTCGGGTGGCTTTTCCGGAACGGGAAGATCAATGAGCGCGAGGCGCGAAATCATCCGCGCCGGAGCGTGCTTCAGAAGGCGCTGGGGGGAGGCAACCAGTTCGTGAACCCGCAGGTCGGGTCGGTGATTCACGAGAGCGGCGACATTTTCCTGGTCTGTTCGGACGGGCTTGTCGAGGGCCTGGACGACGCCGCATTGGCGGAGGTCCTGCGGACGACGGAGTTCAACGGGCAGCCGGGGGCGGGTCCGGCGGACCGGCTTGTGGAGGAATCGCGGGTGCGAAGCGGGCGGGACAACCTGACGGCGCTGGTGATCCGGGTCGACTGAGGGCGAGGAGCGGTGGGAACGGCGCGGGGGGGGGGAAGGATCAGGCGCCGTGGGGAGCGTCGTCGGTGTCGATGACGCCGCCCAACTCGGCGATCCGGGCGCGTTTGCGGTCCCGGCACGATTCGATGGCTCGCCGGAGGTTGTCGCGAAGTTCGGGATCGGCGGGCACCGCGGGAAGGGTGAGCGAGGGGGATGACGCGTCGCTGGTGGTGAGGGTGATGTTGCCCTTTCCGAAGAGGCGGAAAAGAAACGGTTGGAAGAAGGAGGTGTCGCGGACGCGGTACAGTTCGAGTTCGTCGGTGCGTTTGGTGAAGACGCCCCGGGTGAGGCGGATGCGTTCGGATGTGATCCGGATGTGTTCGTTCCGGAGTTCGATCCAGCGCCAGATCGCCCAGGGGATCGGGATCACGAGAATGCAGCTGACGTTGAGCCAGAAGTTGACGACATGGGAGGGGTTGCCCTCCCACAGGACGGTTTCTTGGGGGCTGCTCATGGGGAAGGGGGACGGTCAGGGGAGCCTGAATTTGGGACACTGGCTCAGGAACCGGATCGGGTTGTGGTAGACGACCTGGTCGATGGCCTCGGCGTTCCACGCGCGACGGCGCATTTCGAGGGCGGTGTGGGGTACCGCGAGCGGGACGCTCTCGCCCCAGTCGCAGGCGGAATTCATCCAGAGCCGCTCGGAGCCGAAGTTTTCCAGGATGTCGACCGCCCGCGCGGGGGTGCACTTGCTGATGGGATACAGCGTCATTCCCGCCCAGTGGCCGCGGTCGAGGACCATGCGGACGGTGTGTTCCTCGACGTGATCGATGATGACGCGGTCGGGACGGATCCGGGAATCGGCCTTGAGGACGTCGAGGATCAGCCGGGTGCCCTTGAGTTTGTCCTCGAGGTGGGGAGTGTGGACGAGGATCAGTTGGTCATGCCGCGCGGCGAGATCGACATGGCGTTCGAGCACCCGGAGTTCGTTCCTGGAGTTCTTGTTCAGGCCGATTTCGCCGATGCCGAGCACGTTGGGGCGGTCAAGGAACTCGGGAATCAGCGCGATGACCTCCTCGGCGAGCTCGACGTCCTCGGACTCCTTGGGATTGATGCAGAGCCAGCAGAAGTGCGGGAGTCCGTAACGGGCGGCCCGGCGGGGTTCGTGCTCGGTGAGTTGGCAGAAGTAATCGTGGAAACCCTCGGGAGAACAACGGTCGAAGCCGGCCCAGAATGCGGGTTCACAGATGGCGGCGCAGCCGGCGGTGGCCATCTGGAGGTAGTCGTCCGTGACCCGGCTGACCATGTGGGCGTGGGGTTCGAGATAGCGCATGAAAGAATGAATCAATCCGACGATCAATGAATGGGGCCGAGCGGCTGGGTCGGCGACGCCAAAAGGATAGCGATCGGTCCCCGGGGCTCAAGCTTGGCCTCCGTCATCGAAACAAACGCCGGCCCGGCGCCGGTGGTTGTGGGAAACGAGGAAACGGAAGTTCAACCGTCGCCGGGGAATGCCCTAGGGTGGCGCGGTGAACACGGACTTGGGCGGCAAAGTGGTCCTGGTGACGGGCGCGTCCGGCGGCATTGGTTCGGCGATCGTCCGGGCCATGGCCGGGGAAGGGGCGAAGGTGGTGGTCCATGCGCGGACCGGGAGGGATCGCGCGGTGAAGCTGGCGAAGGACATCGCGCCGGCGGAATCCGAGGTGGTGACCGGGGACCTTCGGCGCGAGGCGGAAGTGCGGCGCGTTTTCCGGCGGGCGGTGAAGCGGTTCGGAAGGGTGGATGTGCTGGTGGCGAATGCGGGGTCGTGGGAGATGAGGGATGTGGCTTTGAAGGACATGACCTTGCGGCAGTGGCGAGCGACACAGGATTCGGTTCTGACGTCGGCGTTTCTCAGTCTTCGGGAATTCCTGGGTTGTGTGGCCCGGCAGGGTCGTGGGAACGCCATCCTGATTGGGTCGACGGCGGCGATCCATGGGGAGGCGGGGCACGCGGACTACGCGGCCGCGAAGGCGGGCATGGCGTTCGGGTTGACGCGTACTCTGAAGAACGAGATGGCGCGTCTGGCGCCGCGGACGCGGGACTACTGCGGCGGGCGAATCAACTGTGTTTGTCCGGGGTGGACGGTTGTCCCGCGCAGCGCGGCGAAACTGGGGGATTCGGGAACGATCCGGCGGGTGACGGCGACGATGGCGCTGCCGAAGCTGGGAGCGCCCGAGGATGTGGCGAATTCGGTGGTTTTTCTCGCGTCGGACCGGCTGGCGGGGCATGTGACGGGCCAGGTGATGGCGGTGGCGGGCGGGATGGAGGGTCGGTGGCTGTGGCGGCCGGAGGAAGTCGACCCGGACTTGGCGTTGCCAGGCGCACCGGGCCCCCGCTAGCCTTTCGCCCATGAATTGTCCGGCGTGTGGCAACTCCCTGGCCAGTCGAAAGGCCGGGACCATCGTTGTGGACGTGTGCGATGGCGGCTGCGGCGGTGTGTGGTTCGACAATTTCGAATTGCGCCGGATCGACGAGGCGGGCGCCCAGGAGATCCGGGGGGTTCACCGCGATTTTTCGTTGCGCGTGGATCTCGAATCGCGGCGGGAATGCCCGCGCTGTGAGAATCAGGTCATGTTCCGGCGTTTTTTCAGCCGCCTCAAACGGACCCAGATCGACGAGTGCCCGAACTGCGCCGGCATCTGGCTGGATGCGGGGGAGTTCGACGCCATCCAGGGCGAACTCGCCGAAAGTCCCGACACGGCGACGCTGAATGCCAGCCTCAATCACGCGGTCTCGATGTTGCAGAAACGGTCGGGGATGTGACCGGAGGACCTGGTTCCGCGGACACCCCCGGGATCTTGGCCCACGACGTGCGGGGTCCCCTCACGAAGCGAAAACGGAGTGAAACGTTGAGCCAGGACCCGGCATTGGCCCCGGAAACGGCACCCGCCGCTCGGCGTCGGGTGGTGGAAGCGTCCGGGAGCGGCCATGATGCGGTGCCGTTCGGGCTGGGGGGTACGAAGCCGAAGCACTTCCGTGAGATGCTCCGGGCGGCGTGGCAGAACCGGGACAACCTGCCGTACGCGTGGAAAGTGCTGAGCCAGGGGGTTTGTGACGGGTGCGCGCTGGGGGTGGCCGGTTTCCACGACTGGACGATCGATGGGACGCACCTCTGCCTCACCCGGCTGAGCCTTCTTCGGTTGAACACGATGCCGGCCCTGGATCCCGCGCGATTGGCGGATGTCCGGGAACTGCGACGATTCTCCAATGCCGAACTTCGCGATCTCGGGCGCCTTCCGTGCCCGATGCTTCGTCGGCGCGGGGATCGTGGATTTCACCGGATCTCGTGGGACGATGCGCTGGCGCTTTCGGGGGCGCGGTTGCGGGCCGCGGATCCGGAGCGGGTCGCGTTTTTCATCACCTCGCGGGGTGTGACCAACGAGGTCTACTACGTGGCGCAGAAGGCCGCTCGATTTCTGGGAACTAACCACGTCGACAATGCGGCGCGCCTTTGTCATGCGCCCAGCACCGGGGCGATGAAGCACGCCCTGGGCTACGCGGCTTCGACGTGCGGCTACCGAGACTGGTATGGGACGGATCTGATCGTTTTTTTCGGGGCGAACCCGTCGAACGACCAGCCGGTGGCGATGAAGTACCTGCACGAGGCCCGGGCGCTCGGCACGCGGGTGGCCATGGTGAACCCCTACCTGGAGCCGGGCATGAGGCGCTACTGGGTGCCCAGTTCTCCGGACAGCGCGGTCTTTGGCACGCCCGTGACGGATTGGTGGTTTCCTGTGCGCCAGGGCGGGGACATCGCGTTCGTTTACGGCGTGCTTCGCGCGCTGCGGGACTCGGGGGGGATCAACACTTCGTTTCTGTCGGCGCACACCTCGGGTTGGGACGAGCTCGCCGCCGCCATGGATCGCTTTGACGTCGCCGAACTGGAACGGTGTTCCGGGCTCACACGGGCGGATTTCGCCGAGTTCGCCGCGCTTCTGAAAGGCGCGAGGAACGCGGTGTTCGTCTGGAGCATGGGGATCACCCAGCATTCGGTGGGTGGGGATGCGGTCTCGATGATTCTGAACCTGGGTCTGGCGCGAGGCTACCTGGGACGGGCCAAGAACGGACTGATGCCGATCCGGGGGCACAGTTCGGTCCAGGGCGGCGCCGAGATGGGGTGTTACTCGACGGCTCTGCCCGGCGGAAAACCGATCACCTCCGGGAACGTGGCGGAATTGGAGGCGGCGTACGGGTTTCCCATTCCCGCCGCGCCGGGACTGACCGCGGTCGAGATGGTCGAGGCCTGCGCCCGGGGGCGGCTCGACGTCTTTTACTGCGTGGGGGGCAATTTCCTCCGCACCCTTCCCGAACCCGACTACGTGGTGGCGGCCCTGAGCCGGGTGCCGCTCCGGATACATCAGGACATCCTGGTGACCGACCAGATGCTGCTCGATCCGGGGGAGGAGGTTCTCCTTCTGCCGGCGAAGACCCGGTACGAGCAGGATGGCGGCGGGATCGAGACGAGCACGGAACGCCGCGTGATGTTCAGCCCGGAATTGGCGCGCCAGGTGGGGGAGGCCCGCGCGGAATGGCGCATCCTGCGCGACGTGGCGGCGGCGGCCCACCCCGAGCGCGCGGTCCGGTTGGGATGCGAATCGGGCGACTCGATCCGCGAGGAGATCGCCCGGGTCATTCCGTTCTACGACGGGGTCCAGCATTTGAGAAAAACAGGGGACGCAATTCAGTGGGGTGGCGAGCGGCTCTGCGAGGGGGGACAATGCGCGACGCCCGACGGACGGGCTCATTTCAAATCGATCGCGCTCCCGCAGCCACCGCTGGCGGCGGAGGCCGGCACCGGCGCGCGCCTCTTCCACGTCTCCACCCGGAGGGGCAAGCAGTTCAACACGATCATCCACAAGGAAATCGACCCGTTGACCGGGGCCGCGCGGGACGCGGTGTTCATGCACCCGGAGGATGCCGCGGAATTGCATCTCGCGCGGGGCGACCGCGTCGCGCTGGTCAACGAAACGGGCCGCCTGGAAGGTCGCGTGTTCCCGGTGATCCTCGCGCGCGGAAATCTCCAGGTTCACTGGCCGGAAGGGAACGTCATCATCCGGCGGGGAGTCGTCGATGGTGTCGGAGGCGTGCCCGACTACAACGCGCTGGTCCGCGTCGAACGTCTGTGAGCGTTCCCCCGGCGAAGCCACCCGCCGCGCGGTCCGCGCATCCGGGCGTCACCGAACGCGACGTCCGCCGATGGGGAACCGGCGCCCGCCCAGTCCTCCGGCCGGATCGTGTGGCGGTGGAGGAACCCCTCGAAATCCGGGTCGAAACCCGATCGATCGCGGTCGTGATGCGAACCCCGGGGCACGACGAGGAACTCGCAGCCGGCTTCCTGCTCAGCGAAGGCATCCTGCGGGATCGCGCCGCGCTGCGTTCCGTGCGACCGCATCCGCGCAACGCGCATGGGAACGTGGTCGACGCGCATCTCGCGGACGGCGTGAAGGTCGATCTTTCGCGTTTCACCCGGCACGTTTTCGCGTCGTCGAGCTGCGGATTGTGCGGGGTGGCGACGCTCGAAGCGGTACGGCGGCAGTTCCGAAAGGTCGTGGATCGGACACCGGTTTCGATCGCGACGATGAGGGAATTGGCGGGGCGGTTGGGGTCGCTTCAGGAGGGGTTCGCGGCGACCGGAGGACTGCATGCGGCGGCGTTGGTTGCGCCGGACGGTCGCGTTTTGGCGATGCGCGAGGACGTCGGCCGGCACAACGCGGTCGACAAGGTGGTCGGGCGCCTTTTCCTGGATGGCCTGCTGCCGGTGGCCGGCGGCGTGCTCTGGGTGAGCGGGCGCGCTTCGTTCGAGATCGTGCAGAAGGCGTTGGCGGCCGGCATCCCCGTCATTGCCGCCGTGGGCGCGCCCTCGAGCCTGGCCATCGACTTCGCGCGGGCCAATGGCCAGACCCTGGTGGGATTCCTTCGCGACGGCCGCTTCAACGTGTACTCAGGTCCGCGCCGGTTGCGCGCGTGACGGCGGGCGCGGATTTTGGCGCGACCCGAGTCGGGTGGGCCGATTCGCTTCAGCTTCCGTGGGCCTTCACGAAGGCGATGCACTGGGTGACCTCGGGGACGCTGTGCTCCCAGTTGAACTCGTACTCCACCGAGATATTGCCCCGGAAACCCTGGGCCTTCAGTTCGTCGAGGATCCCCTTGATGTCGGACACTCCGGTTCCGAAGACGACGTCGTGCGCTCCGCGCTTGCCGAATTCCGTGAGGTCCTTGAGATGGGAGCTGATGATGCGGCCCTTGAGAATCCGGAGGGCTTCGACCGGTTTGATTCCGGCGCGCACCCAGTGCCCGGTGTCGGCGCAGGCCCCCAGGCGCTTGTCGCGGCCTTCGACGAGACCGGCGATGTAGAGCGGATTCCAAACCTTGTAACCGGGGTTGCCGTAGTCGCCGGCGTGGTTGTGGAAAGCGACCTGGATGTCGTACTCGACGGCGAGTTTCTCGATCGTCGCGATGGCGTCCGCGGATTCCGTGGTCACGGCGACAAGACCCATCTTCTTCGCGAACTCGAAGACCTTCCGCGCGGCGGCCTCGTCCTTGGAAATGCCGACGACCCCGTAGTTCACGGCTTTGAGTCCGTGCTGGGCGAGCTTGGCCTGGAGCTTGGCGATGACGGCGTCGACGTCGGCGGAATCGTGCCCGACCTTGAGCGTCGGATCCGCGTGGCTGAGGCGTTGGCCGGGGTAGAACTCGATGACCTTGCCTCCCGCCTCGGCGGTCTTCTCGATGGCTTCGAAAGCGGTGAAGCGGTTGAACGTGTACGCCTGGCACCCGATGGCGAAGCCGTTGACGCGGTGGGAGTCGGGGATGACGGGTTGGGCGGCCACGGAGGCCGCGAAGGCGGCGAACGTCGCGAGCGCCAGCGCAAGGCGCGTGAACGGAGACGAGGAGGATCGGGAGTTCATGGAAAATGGATTGGTTGGACCGGAACGATTGGGATTGGGATTGGGATTGGGTGGAATTGGCGGAGTTCTGGCGTTGTTCGGTGTCGGCGCCGCCGGCTGACGATTCGACGCGGAATCCGGTCTGGGGCGGGGCGTGACCCGGCAACTGCACCGTGGTCCGCTGGGGATGGCAAGGGCGAAGCGGTGAACCTCGGAACGACGAACGAGGGTTGGAACCACGGAGCACACGGAGCACACGGAATGGAGATTGGCCCCAATCGGAGGTGACGCCGGTTTCCCGATTGACCCAAGCCACCTCGCGAGTTTTCGATTCCGGCCTTGTCACGTGCGTCCCGTCGCGGGCAGTTCTCGAACGTCCGATACCCGATGAGTGAATCGAATTCTCCGCCCGAGCCCGATC
>JBFWOK010000245.1:0-8434 GCA_050250555.1 Limisphaerales bacterium | reverse complement strand
TGTTGCAGGCGCGCCAGGCGGCCGCCGGCGACGCGGCCATCGCATGGCGGTTTCTGGAGCGATGGATCTCCGAGATCGTGGCGGATTTCTGGGCGATTGCGCGCGTTGGCATCGCCTCGACGACCGGATTGATCGCGGTGGTGTCGTTGCCTCGGGCGTTTGTCTTCCGCGTAAGCCTGGACGACCCGCATCCCTTTCCATGGATCCGCGTGAAGCTGAGTTGCGCGATTGGGAGCGCACTGTTTCCCGATCCGCAATGGGAAGACCTCTCGCAACTTTGGGAATCGTTCTATCCGACCACGAACCTGGACGACGAACGCCGCGACCTCATCGGAACGTTGACGCGGACCCTGCCGGAGTTCGTGAGCCTGCTGCGGAGTCATCGGCCGCCCAAGTTGGGTGGGCAATCGATTCCGGAGGCGCTGGCGACGGAAGACCGTACGCCCGGACGTCTCCGACGGATGTGGCGGGACTGGCGCGCGCAACCCGCGCTCATGCGGCGTGCGCGGCCTTCGTTGGTGTTCGCGGTGATCGGGCAGGCCCGCGCCGACGGAGCGATCTCGCCGGAGCACGAGAGCCGGATGCTGGGTCGCCTGCTCGAGCGCTGGGCGTTCCTGGATGCCACCGGCTCTCTCCCCGCCCTTGAACCCTCACCGGCCGAACCAGGGGTCGCCGGATCACGAAACCAACCCTACTCACCTCACTACCATGGATAAAATCAGCATCGACCTGAAAAAGAACGACAAGAAGGGCGGGTTCGTCGCCGCCAGCCTCGACGAGGCCCACCGGGCCGAAGTGACCTATTCGCCGGGCGTTCGACAAGTTGCCCTGCAAAGCCCGGGAGCGCCTTCGCTTCCGGAGTTGCAGGCGCTCTGGAGCGCCATTCGCACCCGCGCCCGTTGGATGGCATTTCCCGTGTTCGAAGACGTCGTGCGGCGATTGGGCCGCTGCGGTGTCGAGGAGTCCGGCGCCTTGAAAGTATCGGAGAAGGCCCTCGCGGACCAAGCGAGCAGCCGCATTCGCGGCGGATCCACCGGAGCCTACCAACGAAGGGACCTCGACGACGCGACCTGTTTTCATGGTCCCGAGGCCTACAACCTCCTGAAGGCGACCGCGGAGGCCTTCCTCGCGTTCACATGCAGTCCCGGTGGGGTGCTCGACAGCGAGGACACAAAATCCTCGATCGCGGCCGAGGAATCCACGCGCAACGACTCAATCGACTGGACGAAGTTCACGAACTTCCTCAGTCCCTCGAGCTACCCCTACCTGCAGAAGATCAAGCCCGCGTTGCTGGAGACGGTGAAGTCGCCGTTCTGCGACGGTCTGCGCGATTGCTTCTGTCCCGTGGAGCTCATCTGGTCGTACTGGCACGAGGAGGGGATGCTGGTGCAGACGCTGAACGCCATCTGCCTGCGTTTTCAGAACAAGCGGGGCGCGAATGTGCGCGATCCGCTGGCGACGCTGCGCCTGAGTCCACTCCGGCCGCTGAGCACGCTGCTCTGGGGCTACATCCAGGACGAACACAGCCGCCTGACCGTGGCGCGTCGGGCCTACGAGTACGATCACGAGTACGGTCTGCGCCTCATGGGGCGCGTTGTGGCCAATCTGCA
Organism: Limisphaerales bacterium; assembly: GCA_050250555.1. Classification (GTDB taxonomy): domain Bacteria; phylum Verrucomicrobiota; class Verrucomicrobiia; order Limisphaerales; family CAIMTB01; genus CAIMTB01. Next base: position 6,824 of record JBFWOK010000245.1, on the reverse strand, counting down.
GACCGTGGACAGCCGTTCGAAGTTCCTCGAAGCGTTCCACAATCTTCTCCATGTCACGAACCGCTTCTACAAGGACGCGGACGACACGACCGTGAAGGCCGACGCCTTCCCGGTGCTCAATGCCCTGAAGGAACTGCATCTCATACTTGCGCAAGGCGCGCACAACCAGTTCGGCGATCTGCCGTGGACGGCGCGGGTCGAGATGCTGATCCAAAAGTGGTTGCTCTCGCGGCCCGAGATCCGCGAGTTCCTCGGTGGGGCACCGATGGTGCCGTACAAGGAAAGCTGGATGGCGCACGCGGATTCGATGAAGACGCTGCAAGGCTGGTCCGATGTTTCGGTTTCCCACTATCGCGACCTTGGCGTGTTCGGGGAGCAGATCCTGCTTTCGGTGCGCTACGCGGACTGGAACAGCGATGACGCCACGCAGGAGGGGGCCTACACGTGGGCGATTTACTGGCGCACCGAGATCCAGTCCTACGTCCACTGCTATCGGGCGGTCACCGGGGTGGACCTGACCGCGGGGACCCTTGATGCGGGTCGCGTGGCCGACCGGTACGAGCAGCCCTCCGTGCACCAGGCTCGCAGGCTCAAGCAGCAAAGGGACCGGGCGGGTGGGACCGGAGCGCCGATCGTGCGCCCGAACGGAGCCGTCGTGCGATAGGCGGCGAAATCGACTTCGAGACTGAACCATCAAACACAACCACAAGTTCGAGGACGGCAATATGAACGACGAAATCACATTCGAAGAAGAGACGTTTGAGTATGAACCCGAGGCGGGCGATGCCATGGAGTTTGGGGACCAGGAAGCGGAGACGGCCGTGGCGGCGGGACCGAAGGTGCCCCATCCACAGTTCGGTATGGTGACTCCACTGAGCCAGGAGTTCGGGGACATGGAAACGTATGAATCCGCGGACCTTTCCGAGGCCGGCGGCAAAGTTCCCCATCCACAGTTCGGACTCGTGACTCCCCTGGGCCGCCAGGGCGAGACCACGGAGGACTTTGAATCGATGGACGAATCCGAGGGCGAGGAGGAGTTGGCGTATGAAGCGGTCGATGAGGAAATCCTCGGTGGCGACGAACGGTACCGGGTTTCGCGAACGACGGTGAAACCGTGTCGATGGATCTGCTATCTGGAAATGCGATTCCCGGGGTTTCTCGCCACGGGCACCGGATTGCTCATCAGCCCCCGTCACGTGCTCACCTGCTCCCACAACCTGTTCCTGCCGCGCACCCGGACGCCGGCGGTCTCGGTGCACGTGACACCCGGCTGCAATGGCGTGGGGAACCGGCCCTTCGGCCGGCACCTGGCTGCATCCTGGCGCATCACGGACGAATTCCGGAACACGGGCAGTGCTCGTCACGATTTCGCGTTGATCACCCTGAGAACGCCGATCGGCAATCAGCGTCAGCGGAAACTGGCGGGCCGGCCCTTGGGCTATTGGAGCAAGACGAGCTCGGGAACGACGATCCTGCTGACCCGTCCGGGCGAGCCGCGCCTTCGGGGGAAGCGAGCGACATTGGGCGGGTATCCGGGCGACAAACCGGACGGCGAGCAGTGGGGAGCGAAGGGGCAGATTGTCAGCACCACGCCAGCCGCGGGACGGGAGCTGTTCTACTACACCATGGACTCGTGTGCGGGGCATAGCGGATCCCCGGTGTGGATTCGCCGCGGCACCAAGATCGGACTTGTGGGCATTCACACGGGATCGTGCATCCCCGGAACCGACTGCCGTGAGGTGGGGCCTTCGAAATGTCGGAACACACCGACGCGGCGCGAAACGACGTCGAACCGCGCGGTGCTGATCACGCCGCAACTCTGGACGCGTGTCCGGGGATGGATGTGAAAGGTGGCCCCGAGGCGCCTACAGGCCGCCGATGGCTCCTGGCTATCGGCGGCTATCCCGAGTTCGAATGCAGGACGCCGTCGGGTTCCTGCGCACCCACAGAGGCCTGCAGGAGTGCCTGAGGGCGCTGGATATTTGTCTGGCGAATGCCCGGAACCGCACGGGTTGCGGGTAGTTCAGGAAACGACTCCATGATCATCGACTGTCACTGCCACGCCGGGGAGGGCGATGGGCTGACTGGACCCTGGGACACCCGCGCTTCCTTGCGGGAGTTTCTGGGTTGGAGCCGCGAGGCCGGCATCGCGCGGACTGTTCTTTTCGCGGCATTCCACACGGACTACCGAAGGGCGAACCGCGAGGTGGCGCGCATCGTGACCGGCCGTCCTGATCGCTTCCTCGGGTTCGCCTTTGTTCATGCGGAACGGGACCAGGGACGCATCGGCGCGTTGGTGGGAGAGGCGGTCGAGCAGTTCGGGTTCCTTGGGATCAAAGTCCATCGGCATGACGCCCGCATCACGAGGGAGATTTGTGATGTGGCACGGGCCTACCGCGTGCCGGTGCTTTACGATGTCATGGGCGAAGTCTCGGTCTGCGAACTGCTGGCTACCGAGTATCCGGACGTGCCGTTCATCATTCCGCATCTCGGAAGCTTCGCGGACGACTGGCGCGCGCAGCAGGCGTTTCTCGATCCGTTGGCGAGGCATCCGAATCTCTTCACCGATACTTCGGGCGTGCGGCGATTCGATCTCCTGCGGCAGGCGGTGCGTCGGGCCGGCGCCGGCAAGATCCTGTTTGGGTCCGATGGCCCCTGGCTGCACCCGGGTGTCGAACTGGAGAAAGTGCGGGCGTTGAAACTGGATCCAGCGGACGAGGCCCTGGTGTTGGGAGGCAATTGCCTTCGGCTCCTTCGACGTGTTCGCAAGCGGTCTCGCGGACCCGTCTCGACCGTCGAGCGCCGGGCGGCCGGCGCCGTCGCCGTCGCCGTCGCCCACCGCGATCCGTGGATTGCCGCACGAGCGGAGTAGGGACGGCCGCGGTCCACCTCCGATTCCGGGTCAGGACGTGCGGACGATCGGCACGTCCGGGGGACCGTGGGAGGCGATTCCCGCGATGTTGGGGGAAGGGCGGTCGCGTGGGCTGTCGCGGCGGGCGGCGCGGCGCAATTGGAGGGCGCGATCCGTGACTCCCAGTTTTTGGGCGGCCCGTTGGAGATTGCCCGAATTGTCCGCCAGGGCGAGGTCGATGGCGGCGTCGATGGTTTCGTCCTTGATCGCCTGGAGGCCGGCGCCACGGGCCAAGGCCCTGCGGAGCGCGTTGCGGAACGACTCGTCGCGCCAGTCCTGATCGAGTTGGCCAAGGGTCGAGGCGCGATCGGCTTCAGGGACCGCGCCGAGGGTGATGGGGCCGGGACCGGCATGGCGCCGGACAATGCGCAGGACCAACTGCCGGAGTTCGCGGACGTTGCCTGGGTATTCGCGGGTCAGCAGCAGTTCCTGAACCTCCGCGGCGAAATCGAAGTCGACCTCCGCGTCGAGGTTTTCCGGTCGGGCCTGGCGGACGAAATGCCGTGCGAGCGGAAGGATGTCCTCGCGGCGTTCGCGCAGCGGCGGGAGGTGGCAGCGGGAACTGGCGATGCGATGGAAGAAATCGAGGCGAAAATTGCCTTTGGCTTCCTCGGACTCGAGGTTGCGATTGGTCGCGCAGACCAACCGGAAATCGGCCTGCTGCCACGTGTTGCTGCCGACACGCTTGTACGAGCGTTCCTGCACGACGCGCAACAGCTCCGCCTGCAGGGCGAGCGGCAGTTCGCCGACTTCGTCAAGAAAGAGCGACCCCTGGTGCGCGAGCGCGAACGCGCCGTCGCGGACAGCCACGGCATGGGTGAACGCGCCGCGTTCGTGCCCGAAGAACTCGCTGCCGGACAGTTCCGGAACCACCGTGGTGCAATCGAGGGTGATGAGTTTCCCTTTGTTCGGGCGGACGTCGAGCGAGTGGACGAGGCGGGCCACCAATTCCTTGCCGGTACCGCTCTCGCCGGTGATCAGCAGCGACCCATCGGAAAAGCGCGCGACCTCCACCGCTTGGCGGATGACCTGACGCCAGGCACGACTGCAACCGATGAGGTTCTGCGCGACGAGTGGGGAATCGACCAGTTCTTCGACCTCGGCGACTCGGTGGAGGCGCGCGGCGATCGCCGCGGGAGGATTGCGGCATTCTTCCAGGACGAAAACATCGGAGGCTCCCGCTCGGAGCAGTTTCCACGCTCCGCCCTGGCCCAGGTCCGAGCGCCGCGGGACCAAGGCCAGAATCGGTCCGGTTGCCCTCGAGGCATGGAGGACGACCTCGGCGAGGGTGGATTCATCGACCGACAACAGCAGCAGCATGCCGGGGAGGGAGGGGTCGGAGTCCGGCTCGGAAAGCACGATGCCCTGCTCGTTCAGCGCGGCCGGAAACGCGGGCCGGGCGGTGACCGGGTCGCCGCCCAGCGTACTCATCCAAGCATGCGTGGGTCTCATGCGCTGAATCTGCATTGCCCGGCGCCATGCCCATGCTCAGGGGCAGACCGACCCGATCGCGTCGCCGGTGGGAATAGCCCTTGGGTGTTTGTATGGCCTCGGGATCGCCCCTGAAACACACGCAGGTCCAATCAACTGCGGCAGAACGATGATTTCGGCTAATGCGACTCCGTCGACAGGATACTCAAGCGGGCTTTTCGTGATATCGAACGAATGTTGGATCGTTTGGATCGCCTGAAGGTCGGGCTGCGTGACGCCGCATCGGCCCGCCGTGGTATCAGGCGTCGTCCGCAACGTCGGAGGGACATCGACCGCGATCGCGACGTGGGGTCGTCGGGTGAGCAGTTCTTGGGAATGTCGCCAGGCAGGTTTGAAGTGCAGGCATGGTTGCCTCAGGTCCCAGCGAGCTTCGCCGATGGATGCGAAGGTGTTCGGCGTGAAGGGACCGAAAACGTGCTGGCAACCACCCAGGTACCTGCCTCCACCCGTGGATCAGGTCCGCCGACGCGCTCGGTGGTCCGCAACGTCTCCCCCGATCTTTCGACTTCACAAGACCAGGAATCCGCCCACGACCACGTCTCCGGAACGGATTGGGAGCTCGAATCGTCCGTCGCCGGCCGTGGTCGCGCTTCGATCCGGCTGTCCGGGTTGAACGAGTTGGATGTTCACTCCTCCGACACCGGGTTTCGGGCCCTCGGGCAGGCTGTTGCGATCGTCGTCGCGAATGACGCGGCCCCGGGCGGCTCTCGCGGGCTGGGGCGCGCAGAATCCGAGGAGAGGACCCCGTCGAAGGCGTGCAAGGCCCCGATTGGAGACGCCATTCTCCGAGAGCGAAGAGGAAGAATTCGCCTCGGAAATGCTCGCCGCCTCGAGCGATCGAGAGTTGAACTGTTTCCTCGGCCTACTGCTGCGACGGGCGGCGGGCTAGCGGTTGGCGGCCGCGGGGATGGTCGTGCGCTGCGGGGGATGGGAGGGCGTGGGGTCGGACCCTGGAAGGGCACGCCATACCCGGCTGTCATCGGAAACCAAGACGATGCCGCCCGAACCGACGGTCACCCAGCGCCCCCGGCCCCAGGCGATGTCGTTCAGCGTCCTGGTGGTTCCCGAAGGGCAGCGAATCCACATCTTGCTCCCAGGCGTCGCGGTGGTCGTGAAGATGGCACCCTGAACTCCGACAACGACGATCGTGGAATCGGCGACCGCCCCGGCGCGGAGCAGGGGGGACCCCGGCAGGTTCTGAGGCTCCCATACCCCGTGGATGCCTCCCACCAGGACTCCGCCGCCACAGCAGCCAAGGGCAATCGTCTCTTCAGAGCTCTGAAACAGATCCGAGATGCCGAATCTTTCGGCCAAGCGGAATGGGTACCACCTCGAGGCATCCTTGGACCGCACCACGGCACCTTGCGCGCCCGCGGCGAAGAATGAGTTGCCGAGGTCGATCACGCGCCGGAGCTCGTTCGAGGTTCCCGAGCGTTTGCGGGACCAGCGAATCCCGTCGTGCGACGTGAAGAGCGCACCGCTGGCACCGACCGCCACGTAGAGGCAGCGGGAGTAGACGATGTCGTGGATCGTCTCGGTGATGCCGGAGTCGACCAGGGACCATGTTTTTGCGTCGGGGGCGAACAGGAGGACGCCATCATCACCGGCCGCCAGCCACCCGTCGTGTCCACGAATCACGGAACGTAGGTTGGCCAGGGTGCCGGTGTTTCGGAGCGTCCAGACGAGTCCTGTCGGGGAGGTGGCGAGGTGGCCTCCGGCGCCGACGGCAACGAAGATCCCATCGTCGTAGGTGATCCGGTTGAAGTTCGGGCCCGATGTGGTCGACCAGGGCAATCGGACGGGATTGTCTTCCGGGACGTCTGCCCGTGTGTCCGGAAGGGCCGTGGGTGCGAACGCGGACAGGGAGAGGCAGATTGGCGTGAGGAGTTTTCTGGAACCGATCCGGGATAGGAGGGTGTCGAGCATGTGAAGCGATAGGGTGGGGGTGGGACGTTCGGGGACAGGGAGTGCAGGTCGGGTCCGTGACCTGCTAACGGAAATCCCGCGGAGGGTAACTCGCCGCGACCGAAGAATCACTCGATGGACCAAATGCGCAGCCCGCTGGGGCCGACGCACGCGAGTCGCTTGCCATTCGGGCTGAACGCCACGCCATGAACGGGTCCCGCGAATCCGCGAAACGTGAGCAGCTCATCACCGGTTTCAAGGTCCCAGAGCTTCACTTGGCCTGGAGATTGAGAAGACCGTTTCCCTAGCGCCGCGGCCAGCCGGGTGCCGTCCGGGCTGATGGCGATTCCGAACACATTGTCGACGACACCCGGCAGGGAGGTGAGTTCGCAGCCGGAGACGATATCCCAGAGGACGATCTCGCCATGGGGTCCAGGAGCGTTCAACTGCTCGTGCGAGGTGCCCGCGAAGCCGCCAGCCGTGACGATCCGCTGGTCGTCGGGATGGAACAGGACGG
>JBFWOK010000244.1:0-8541 GCA_050250555.1 Limisphaerales bacterium | reverse complement strand
GAGATCCTCCGAGGTCGCCCCGGCGGCCTTCAGGGAATCCGCCACCGCCTGGATTATGGCATCGTTCAGCGCCAGAAGTTCCCTACCTGACTCGGGCAGCCAACCCGCCGACCTCCGCCCACCCCCGGCACCCACCCCTTCCCCGTTCGTTTCAACCGCCGAAACGAACCGAATGCCGTCCGGCCCCACTTCCGCCATCTCCGTCTCCCCAGTCGGGTGCCAGGGAAACCCAACTCCCCGGCCCGCGCCAGCCTCCGCCCCGACGGTTCCCGAGTCGACTCTTGAGCCTTCGCGTTCCACGGCTGGATTCCCTTCCCGAATGAGAAGGAAACCCACCACCACACACGCCAGGCCGTACGCGGCCGCCACCCACTTGTTTCGATTCACTTGGCCTCGCTCCTTTCCTTGTTCGTCTCATTCCGTCAACAACGGCTCCCCACTCACGAACGCCGCGGACGGAAGCCTCATGAACACCGTCGGCCGGATCCCAAGCACGGAGATCTCCTCGAACAGCGGTTCCACGTCGACGTCGAAGACCGACCGGAATCGCCGACCGAAGTCCGACATCTCCATCCCCTGCACCAGATCGATCGAGTCCCTGGTCCCCGCGTCGGTCGCCTCCGACATCCGGACTTCATGCCCACGCGCCGCCCAAAGCATGTTGTACAAGTCGACCGTCGCGGCCAGCGGGAGTCCCCGCCGCTCGACGAAGGCCATCACCTGCCCGAATTCCGGCGTGTCCCGCGCCGGTGACTCCAGCATCACCCGCAGGCGGTTGCTCTGATGCGCCCGCCGCCGATGATCCGGATCCGTCGCCAACAAGTCGGAGTCCACGAATCCGTTGTTCCGGATGCGGCTCTGCCACGGAACCGCCCCAGCGTTCACCGGCGCCTGCCGCTCCGACCGCAGGAACGGCCGCCTTTTCGCGCCGGTTCCCCTCCCCGGATCCTCCAGCGCGCCGACCTCCGCCGCTCCCGCGACACCTCCCCGCCCGTTCGTCCAACCTTCCGACCCGGGCCCGTCACGGGACCCGCGCGTCCGCGAACTCCACAAATTCGCCACCACGACCACGAAAAGAAGGCCCGCCACAACGACCAGGCCCCGGCCCGGCCCGAAGGCCGGACCCGGGGTGTCACCTCCCGACGAACTAGAGCGGGATGTCATACGTCGCGACGATGTAGTCGATATCCGCGCTCTGTGACACGGGCGATCGATGGATCGCGCCACCCCGCGCGACGGTGGCGCTTCCGATTTCGGTGAACGACGCGCGTCCCTGATCGCCCACGCACGAGACCGGACGGCTCACCAGCCCGAACTGATAGTTCACCGGATGAAGCAGAACCTCGTGCCCCACCGCGGTCTTCACGACCCGATCCTGAATCAGGTACGTCGCCCGGGCGCGAATCCCGAAATCGTACGCGTTCGAGGAATCACCGCCGCTCGCGCAATCGAACTTCGCGTTGTGCATCACGTGGTAGAACGGGTGGCGGTGCTGGAGGACCATGTTGGTGTAAGTCTCGTAGTACGCGGTCAGACTCAACGGATCCCTCCACATCGAGCGATACTGGTCCGGCATCCGCTCCCCCCGGAACGTTCCCCAGAACATGTCCCAGTAGGAGTACTCCGGGCTCCTCAACTCGTACTCCTCGTGCGGCGCCCCCGAATTGATCGCCTGCCGCACCGTCGCGTCCGCGGCCGCATCCCCCGCCTTGATGAAGAGGCGCCTCATCCAGGCGTACGACGCGGACGCTCCCGACGCCTCCGACGCCGTGAGCGCCACGATTCCCAACCCAATTCCAATCCCGGCTCCGATTCCCAACAGTGTCTTCCTTGTTCTCATGGTGTCCTCCTGGTTCACCTCCCGTCAGGAAAACGCGAACGAACCCCTGAATCTTACGGAAAAGATGGGACGGAAAGCCCGCCCTTCGATGACCTCGTTGGATGAGTCGGGATCACCCGATTCCAGAGTACGTCGACGTTTTGACTGAACAGGAAACTATTCCCCCATCCCCATCCCGTGCGTCCGGTCCCACGTGTGGTTCGCACCGTTGTTCCTGAAACAATGGATCCGTTTTCGCTTGTGCCGACCCGCGCCCTGGCCCCATTGAGCCGAAGCAACCGCCATGCCGCCCCACCCGTTCCTGCAGGCCGACCCCGCCGGCACCCGGATCCACCTCAAGGTCCAACCCAGGGCCTCCCGGAATGAGATCGGCACCCCCGACGGTGAACTCCTCAAGGTCCGCGTCACCGCTCCGCCCGTCGATCACGCCGCCAACGAAGCCGTCCTCGATCTCCTCGCCCAACATCTCGGCGTCCGTCGAAGCGCCATCCAACTCGTCCGCGGAACCACCTCCCGCCAGAAGGTCGTCCTGGTCGCCGGCCTGACCCCCGACGAGGTCGTTCAACGGCTCGCCGCGCCATGAACGTGACCCAGGCCCGGGGGCTCGCCGCACTCCTCCTCGGCGCCGTCTGCATCGGCTTCGCCCCGCTCTGGGTCCGCTGGAGCGAGACCGGCGCCGTCGCGACCGCTTTTCACCGCCTGCTCCTCGCGCTTCCCGTTCTCGCGGTCTGGGCCGCCCGGGATCGCTCCGCGAAGTCCGTCCCCTGGACGAGTGCGGACCGGCTCTGGACGCTCGCCGCCGGCGCGTTCTTCGCGCTCGATCTTGCCGCCTGGCACCTCGCCATCCGGTTCACCTCGGTCGCCAACGCCACGCTTCTCGCCAATTTCGCCCCGATCTTCGTCACCGCCGGCGCCTGGATCTTCCTCCGCGAACCCGTGGGAACCCGGTTCGCCGCGGGCATGGCGGTCGCCTTCGGCGGCGCCTGGCTGCTCACGGGCGCCAGCTTTTTCAGCGGATCATCGCGCGCGGAAGGAGACGTGCTCGGCCTCATCACCGCCGCCTTCTACGGCGCCTACCAACTCTGTGTCGCGCGACTCCGCCGACGCCATCCCTCGGGCCGGATCCTCTTCTTCGGATCCCTGACCAGCATCCCCCTTCTGGGGTTTTTCGCCCTGGCCCTTGACGAGAAGATCCTTCCCGACACGGCACGCGGCTGGTGCGTCCTCATCGGACTAGCCGCAACCGCCCAGGTCTTCGGTCAGGGACTCATCACCCACGGCTTCGCCCACCTTCCAGCCGGCTACTCATCGCTCGTCCTGCTCGTCCAACCGCTCGTCGCCGCCGGCGCCGCCTGGATCCTTCTCTCCGAATCGATGACCGGCCCTCAACTCCTCGGCGGCTTGATCCTCCTCGCCGGAATTGTCCTCGCCCGCCAAGGCGCCGCACCCCTCACCCCGTCCCCAATCGCATCCCCTTCCCCGCCCCCCGATCCCACGGGTTCCCCGGGGTCCACGGACGGCAATTGCGCTGGAGCCCCGCTCCCGCGTCGGTAGCCTCCCCGCGTGAAACTCTCGGTGAAAAGCGATTACGCGGCCCGGGCGGTGCTGGCCCTCGCCCGACGCGCGCATGCCGGAGTTCCCGTCCCCGTCGAAACCCTCGCCGAAGACCATCACATCCCGTCGAGTTACCTCGTTCAGATTCTGCTCGAACTGAAGGCGCAGAAGATCGTCCGAAGTCACCGGGGCAAGGACGGTGGCTATCAGCTCGCCCGTCCCCCCTCCGAAATCACCCTCGGCGACATCGTCCGCTGCGTCCACGGACACGCCTTCGACACGCCCGCCATCGCCGATCCCCATTGCCCGCCCGAACTCCGCGACGCCTGGCAGGACATCCAACGCGCCGTCGACGCCCGCCTCGACGCCGTCAATTTCCAGCAGCTCGCTGACTCCGGTCTCGAAAAGGACCGGATGTACTACATCTGACGACCGGCGTCCTCCCGCGCGACGAAGCGCTGGTACATCACCGACGCGGCGATCGCCACCAGCGCGACCCCGATCAGCGCCCCGACCCGGTAGAGCTGGTCCAGGCGCGCCAGGTCGTGGAGGAAAAGCTTCAGCACCGCCACGGCCAGGAGTCCCAGCCCCGCCCATCGACAGGCCGCAACCCGCCGCCACAACCCGATCATGACCAGCGCGAGCGCGAACACCGCCCACGCGATCGTGTAGGTCATGTCCCGACCAAAGTGCCCGGTGAACTCCCACCGGACCGTGTTCCCCGGCACGGTGAAGAGATCCGCGATCTCCACATTCACCAGCACAAACACGAGGATCGTGCCCAGGGTCAGCAGGGTTTTTCGGCCCGTCTCCACCTCTTTCGACGACTCCGGCACCCGCATCCAACGCGCGCCGACGAACATCGCCGTCGCGGCCAGTCCGTAGGTGTACAACCACCAGTTCCAAAGGGGCCAAGGCCCGCGCACGGCATAGGTCATGATCGCGGGATTCAGCACGAGACGAACGAAAACCGCGACCAGCAGACCCAGGCCCACCCGACGCAACCCCGGATGCGGGATCCGCCGGAACAGCCCGATCAGCGCCGCCCCCTCCAGCGCGAATCCAAGGGTCAGCCATTGGCGATCGAACTGAATGGGAATCGCGACGGTCACCAGAAAAAGAAGCACACCGGCAAGCCAGGCGAGTCGATCGAGCCGGTCTCCCGAATCATCACCCTCGCCCAAACCACGCCGAACCTCCTTCGCCAGCATCACCCCGACCGGAATGGCGAACGCCAACGGAACCCACGCCATCAGGTTCACCGGCCACACAGCCTTCACCAACTGGTAGGTCAGATGAAACGCCGGCAGCGCCGCCAAGGCCGCCGCCACCCAGGGCAGTCGCAGTCCCCGGAGTCGGTTCCGCACCACGAACGGAAAGACCGCGAACGCCGCGCCCGTCACCACGAACCACACCACCGCGGTCCAGGGATGCGACAGGGCCATGTCCTGGGTGCCCCACCATGCGTATTCGACCAACGACGCGCCGACCAGACCGACGAGAGGGAGCATCCCGAGCCGAAGCCAGGCCGCCAACGCCAACAAGGCCGCCACCAGGAATGTCATCGCACCCAGCATTCCCATGGGGTCCTCCATGCGGAAACGGGCCACGATCTGCACCAGCAGGAGAAACGGCATGAGAATCGCCGCCACGGGAAGTTGGACCAGTCCCGCCTCCCACTTCGCCCCGTCCCTGGAAGCCCGATCCCACGCCAGCATTCCCGAGCCCATCCCCGCCAGGACCACCGACCCGACCACCACCCAGATCCACGATCCGCCCGCTTCACCCGTCCCAATCGGGATGCCGCCGATCCACGCCGACATCACCAGCCCGCTGAGGAGCACCGCGGCGAGGGCGCCCCGCGTCCCGCCGCTCCACACCACGCACCCCATCGCCAGGAGATTCAGGAGCATCAGCGTGGGCCACACCGCGAACGAAGGCGTTTCCAGCTTCATCAACGGAACCAGCAGCAACGCGACACCGATCGCGGGAAAGGCTCCCGCCCAGGGAACCGGCGGAGCCAGGGGCCGCCATCGCTTCAAAGCGAGGGGAAACGCGCTGTGCAACGCCGCGAAGACCAGGGTCCAACCCAACCCCCACCCCAGCGTCTCCGGGCTCAGCCCGCTCGACATCCAGGCCGCCAACATCCCGAACACCACCAACCCGGCGGCGAACTGCGCCATCGCCATCCGTTCCCAGATCAACGCCAGTCCGATCAGGCACAAATCCGCGACCAGCACGAACAGGAACACGGTCCCTGGGCGATCTCCGAATCCACCCGGACCCAGAAGCCAGCCCGCGAACCCCAACGTCGCCATCGAAACCAGGATCAACGCCGCGCCCCACCGGTCGCTCGCGGCCCTCCGTGACGCCGCCATCGCCAGCGCCACCACGAACAGAATGTTGAACGATCCGAAGATCAGGACGGCGCCCCAGATCTTCCCGTCATCGAAGAATCGGCCCGCCCATCCGAGTTGCATCACCACCGTCCCGATGGCCGCGCCCACCGCCAGGGAATCCCAGCGCCGCTTCAGCGCCACCGCCACCAATCCCAGGTCCAGCAGCGCGACATAGAGGAACAGCGCCAGCGCCTGGTCACGCCCTTGCGACAGCAGGATCGGCGTCAGGAATCCGCCGAGCATTCCCAGGATCGCGATCACCTTCGCGTCCATCCGAACCGCCAGGACAAACGCCGCCACGGTCACCGCCGTCATTCCCAGGAAGGTCAACGACGTCGGCAGCCATGCCAGTTGGTAGAACGCATGCCCGGCAAAGAGCGACGCATCCAGGATCACCACGCCCGTCGCGCACAGGGTCTGGGCCGTCACCTTGTAGGCCGCGGCCCTCAGCCTTGTCCCGCCCACCAGAAGCCCAAGGCCCGTCATCAGTCCGATCAACACCCGCCCCGACGGTGGAATCAGGTTCCGATCGAAGGAGTACTTCACGAAGTACGCCACCCCCAGGAACAACGCCAACCCACCCAGCCACGCGAAAAGCCGCGCCCCCATGAACCGTTCCCAATCCCATCCCTCGCCGACGGCCGGACGCGCCCCGGCCTCACGAACCGGCTCCGTCGTCCCGCCCGACGGAGACGACGACGTTTCGATCGGCCTTGGTTCTGTTCCCGCCGAAACTTCCCGACCCGCGACAGGGCCCGAAACCAGCCGTGGAGGAACCGGTGAAAGAAGTTTTCGTCGGACGGCGGCAACCGTCGCGCCAGCACCGGCTTCAGGGACGGGCCCCTCCTCCCGCGCCTTTCGGACATCCGGCTCCACCGCGCCCGGCATCGGGTTCCCGGCGCTCCAGCCCGCCTCGAGAGCCTTCAACCGGTTCTCCAATTCCGTCCGGTCGGCTTCCAGGGCCGCCAATCGCCGATTCGCCGCTTTGATGGAATGGGCCGTCACCAGCCATCCCAACGCCAGGACGATTCCCAGCAGCACGGCACATCCCCACACCAGCATGATCGCGTTCATGAGTGGCCTTTCACCCGGGGGCTCCGTTGCCACGAGGCGCCCAGGACCCCGCCTTGATACGCCAGCGCACCCCGGAACCAGGAATCGAAAATCCCGAGCGATGCATCGGGAAGACCGAAACCGGGGCCCGCTACCGGCAGGCGGAGATCCGTCAGGGAGAGGGACACTCTCACGGAGACTCGGAGACACGGAGAAAGGGAGGCGGCTTCCCGCCGAAGATTCGATGTCGCCACGGAGTTCAATTCGTGGAAATCCGCACGGAATCCCAGTTCGAATCGAGCGGGGCGCTGACCTTCATCCGCCCCCTATCCGTTCACTCTCGTCCCACTCCGTGCCTCCAAGTCTCCGTGAGAGAATTCCCCGAACCGGGCGCTCGCCAAACCCAGCCGGCTCCGCAAATCTCGCCGCCACGATTCCCAGCCCAGTCCCGTCGCGCGCCCTCCCGTGAAACTGATCCGCATCCCCACCCTGAAATCCGTCGCCGACTTCCGTGCCCAACTGTACACACTCGGCGCCCCGATGCCCTGTGACGACGCCATCCTGGCCGGCGCGACTTCCCCTCTCGCCCACCCCCTCCCGGGCCTGGTCGTCAACGGCAAGACCCCCGGCAACCGTTGGTGCATTCAACCGATGGAGGGTTGGGACGCGCACCCGGACGGCACTCCCTCCGAGGACGTCTTCCGCCGATGGCGACGGTTCGGCGAAAGTGGCGCCAAGCTCATCTTCGGCTGTGAAGCGATGGCCGTGCGCCCCGACGCGCGCGCCAACCCGAACCAGCTCATCCTCGCCGAATCCAACACCGACTCCCTCGCCCGGCTCCGGGCGCAACTCGTCGACACCCACACCCAGCGACACGGCTCCGCCGCGGATCTCGTCATCGGTTTTCAGCTCACCCACAGCGGCCGCTTCTGCCGGCCAACCGACAAACGCCGGTACGAACCCCGCGTCGCGTTCCGCCATCCCATCCTCGATGAACGCTTCGGCGTCACCCGCGACGACCAGGTCTTCACCGACTCCGAACTCGACGATCTCGTCGGCGATTTCGTCCGCGCGGCCCGCGTCGCCCTCAACGCCGGCGCCGATTTCGTCGACATCAAACACTGCCACGGCTACTTGCTCCACGAGTTCCTCGGCGCCCACACGCGCCCGGGCCGGTACGGCGGCAGTTTCGAAAACCGCACCCGCCTTCTCCGCACCATCGTCTCCGGAATCCGCGCCGACGGAAACCCGATCGACCTCGGGGTCCGCCTGAGCGCGTTCGATTTCGTTCCGTTCCGACCCGACCCGGCCGCTTCACAGCCCGGGAAACCCGGACCCGGCATCCCCGCCGACACCAGCACGTGTCTGCCCTACCGGTTCGGTTTCGGCGTGAACCCGGACAACCCGGTGGAAAGTGATCTGACCGAGGCGTTCCTGTTCGCGGAACTTTGCGCCGACCTCGGGGTCCGTCTCCTCGACCTCAGCGCGGGGTCGCCCTACTACAATCCCCACATCCAGCGTCCCGCCGCGTACCCCCCCAGCGACGGCTACCAACCGCCCGAAGACCCCCTGGTCGGCGTCGCCCGCCAATTGGCCGCCACGCGAACCGATCGCCGGCACCTTCTCGCCGCGCGACCGAACGGGCCCGCCATCGTCGGCACGGGCTACTCCTACCTCCAGGAATACCTGCCCCAC
>JBFWOK010000243.1:0-8570 GCA_050250555.1 Limisphaerales bacterium | reverse complement strand
CCCGCCGCTTCCTCCTTCCCATGCCTTAGCGCCGTCACCACGAACTGCAGCCCGTTCCGCGCCCGTTTTCTTCCCGCCAGCGCCTCCCCGTACCCGCTCCACCGGTAGTCCTTCGGGTCCTTCACCAGCCCCGCCCGCACCGGGTTCAGGTCGATGTACGCCGCCATCGTCACCAGGGCATCGCCAGCGCCTTCGACCAAGACGCTCCGGAAGCGGTCCTCCCACAACGTTCCCTTCCGGCCCACGCGGCGGTTGTACCACTGCGTGAAGCGCTGCTTCACCAGCTTCATGAACGCCGACACGTCGTACATTCGCGCGTGGAACGTCGCCAGGTACGCCGCCAGACCCTCGGCATCGTGGGCGGCCTGGAACATCTCGTATAACTAAATACCTGTCCCTTAGTATTCTGCCGCCGCCGCGGAGATCATCCAAAGTGCGCCAGGTCCGCGGAGAGCGATTCGAAGACCGCTTCTTCGTGGACGGCGCGCCTCGACGCGCGCATGGCGTCGGCGAGCCGCGGGGACCAGGGCGTCGGACCGGGTTCACCCAGGAATGGCACCCCCTTCTCCGCGGCCTCATAATCGGCGCCACCGTATCGCCAC
Source organism: Limisphaerales bacterium (assembly GCA_050250555.1). Classification (GTDB taxonomy): domain Bacteria; phylum Verrucomicrobiota; class Verrucomicrobiia; order Limisphaerales; family CAIMTB01; genus CAIMTB01. Next base: position 7,968 of record JBFWOK010000243.1, on the reverse strand, counting down.
GGTTCCGCCCCAGCCTCCAACATCACACGCCTCGCGATGACCAGCCCGGCGGGATCGAAGTCGCCATGATAGAGGATCCGTGCGCCGGCTTCCCTCAGTTGGCGGAGAAGCACCAGGGCGGGCGTCGCGAATTGCCCGCCCACACAGACAATGGGCTGGGAGCGAGCGCCCAGCCTTTGCGCCGCCATCGCGACGACGGTCGGGTTCTCGCACGCATACACCACGCGCCCTTGCAGCGATGGATCCCGGTCGAGCGGATGCCGCAGGAGCATTCGAAGGGTGAGATGGATCGGCTCGCCGTCCATCGCCGCGCAACCCAGCAACCGACCAAGCAGAGTGTCGAGCTCCGGGCGGAGACCGAAGGTAAGGACCGGAGTGCTTAATTCGTCGCAGAGGACTCCGACACCCGCCCAAGCGGCTCGCCGTCCCTCGGCATTGTCGACGAACGGAACGTCCCCAAAGGCGCTGGCCACCCGGACGGCAAGCGTGGCGCGGGGTGTTCCCGGATCGAGCGCGTGGGCATCGCCAAAAAGACGGGCCGCGAGGAAGGGTAGAGGTTCCGCCTTCACCGGCAGAACGGCTGCCAATCCCGCGAGATCGCGCAGCAGGCTCGCGGCAAGTTCCGGATCATCCTCGGTGAGGCGCTTCAGCGCCCCGGTTCTCCGCTGATCGTCGAGCCAGGAGATAAGCCTCGCATCCCGCGCGAACGCGCCCGCGGCCCTCGACTCAATCCAAATCGCCTCCCAGGCGGCGGCATGTTCCTCGGCCAGTGCGACCCGGTTCGGAACAGGGCCCGAAAGTGCCTCAATCCCGACGCGAAGGTCGGAGCAGACCCCCGACCGTGACAGACTCTCCGACAGCGCATCCAGGTCCACCGACACCGTGCTTCCAGAAGTTGGACGCCGGCCCAGGATCGCATCCAACGCCGCCCGCTCCGCGTCCGTGGTCCCCGACATGGTCAGTCGCCCCCGGAGCGGACGCCCGAGTTCGAGTCTCCGTCTCAGAGCCCGAACCAGCCGACCGAGGACCGGTTGACCGAGGGAGGACCGGAGGCGTGTTGGATCCAGCGAGCCCATCCTAGAGCAGTGGCCCGGGATTCGCTGCGTCCTCCCTCCCGGAGGACGGAGGGGGCGCATGGGCCATCCGCCGGCGCTCGCGCCCGTTCCAGATCCAAAGAGTGGAAGCGACGGCATCGATCCCGTGGCGTGCCGTCAGGTGATGGATGGCGAGACCTGGAACGGTCGGATAACACCCCCACTCCTGTTCACTGGTCATCACAACATCCAGGTCGAACTGGGCCAACATGCCCATGCATTGCGAACGCATCGTCGGGTCGATCCCGGCAAACGCCTCGTCCAGCATCACCAATCGCGGGGCGTCCGCGCGCGCGCTCCGATAATGGGCGGCGGCGGCGGCGAAACGGGGCAAGGTCAGGGCCAGCGCCTTCTCCCCACCCGATCCCGTGCCGTACGTGCGTCGGTCCAGGCGACGCCAGGTGCCTTCCTGTTGTCGCTCCACCACAAATCGGTGCCAGCGCCGGTAGTCGAGGGCGGCCCCAAGATGGTCGCGCCAGGACGCCTGTTCATCCGCCGCCTGCTCGGCGCGAATGCGGTCCTGAAGGAATCGAGTGATGCCCGACCGCTCCGCGGGGGACCAGAGCTCGCTGGTCTTCAGAAACGACCTCCTCGTTTCCCCAAAAGCGCCCTCCAGGGCGACTTCCCACACGAAACGAAAACGCAGGCCGGTGCTGGTGGGCCGCGCCACCAGTTCTCGATTCGCCGAGGCGATCCACTCCTCCGCGCCCCGGACCAGTCGCTGCAGTTCAACGGCCACTTCCCCCAGGAGATGGTTCTCGATCACCTCCCGCTCCCTGGCCTCCAACAGGCGTTCCCGTTCCTGGACCTCCGCCGCGAACGCGTCGCGCAGTTCGGTCATCGAGTGCGACCGCGCCTGAAAATGACAGCGGACCAGGAGCAAGTCTTCGAACTGATGGGTCTCAGGCCGGTGATTGCGAGCGAGAAGCTGGTCTCGAAGCTCCTGAATGTGGACGTGAATGGAATCCTGCCGACGACGCCACGTGGCTTCGTCCGCGGCCGTTTCGGACAGGAGCGACTCCGCCTCACGCGCGACCTCCACGGCGCGGGTGACCGACCAGGGAGCCGCCTCGATACTCCCGAGCCGCGCATCCGCCTCCGCCAGCAATCGATTTTCGGCAAACGCCCCGAGGCTTTCGATCGCGACCTGGCGGCCCGCGTCGTGACGGTCGCGCTCGGCTTTCGCATGTTCCCCATCCGACTCGGCCGCCGCTTTCGCGGCGACCTGGAGCGTATGCTCCGACCGCCGGGCTTGCAGGGCCTGCCGAAGGTCCGAGATTCGACCCTCCACCTCGGCGAGACGCGCCAGCACGGTCGCCACCGTGGCCCCATGCATGGCCCGCAACGTTTCATGGCGACTCGCCGCGGCCGCGAACGCCTCCGCCATCGCCTGGTGACGCGCGACGCGCTCGGCGGCGGCGCCGTCAGCGTCGTCCGATTGGCGCCGGACCAGTTCGAGCCGCGCGGAACTGGATTGCCAATGCCGCAGGGTGGGCCACAAGCCCGCGAGTCGAACACCAAACTCACCGAGGGCTTGGTCCAACGCCTCCAACCGCCCACGCCATTCCTCCAGTCCGAGGTCGGCCAGATCATTCGTGAAGGCCGCCTCCGCCTGCCCGAATATCCCCTTCCTGTCGGCCGCCGCGGTCTCCGCCCGCTCCTGCGCGGCGTAGGCTTCCACCAACGCGGCCGTCGCAATGCCAAGTCGGACCCCCGCTTCGACAATCGGTCGGTCCTCGGGAAAGTCCGCCAACTCCGCATCCGCCACGCCCAGGTCCGCTTCCAGCCGTCGCAGCTCCAACTCCCCCAGGGAACGCGCGGCCTCTCGTCGGCTCAGTTCCCGCCGCAACTCCTCCATCCGACGACGACGAGCCCCGGCTCGACTGCCTTCTCCGACGAACGAAGCGGACGCCTTGGTCCAGCGGCCTGAAAGCGGGCCGAGCCGCCAGCAACCGTCGGCGGAGATCCAATGCCGCCCCTGGTCCCGCCCGCCACCAATCTGGCGAAGCACATTCTCGATCGACGCCATGCTGACGTTCTGTTGCTCGGGATCGGTCGAATCGGGCGCCGGCACAAGCCATCGGCCCAGGTGCGCGCCGGCTTCCAGGAACGCTTCCGGTCCACCTGCTCCAAGAAATGTGTCCTCGGTTTCCGGATGCACCAGACGCCCGTCCGGCAGCACCCACGCGTCCAGCAGGCCCGAGGCTTCCAGCGCGGCCTCGATACCCGCGCGGTCGGATTCCGAGGCGTCACTACGGAAATCGCAGAGCCGCCAGAGCGGCGCCCCCGCGCGGCCGGAACGTTCCGACCGCCGGCCTGGTATCACCGGCGGCCCCTCCAGCTTCCCCTGCTCGATCCGCGCGAGTTCCTCACGCAGGCCGTCGATGATCTCCGACTCCCGGACAATCACCTGCCTCTGATCCGCGGCGCGATTGGCCAGACCTTCGACCGTTCCGCGGTGAATGGCCTGCGCGTGCAGCCGAAACGGGTTCATCCCCTCCCGCCTCTCAATCCAAACGGACAGGTCGGCGGCATCCGCGCCGTCGTTGACCGGAAGCAGTCGCAGGGCCGCGCGCCAGAAGTCGTAAGCCGATCGGAAAGCCGCACCGGCCTGTTCCAGACCTTCGCGCGCCAGGTGTTCGGCTTCCCGGGCGGCCACGCCCGCATCGATGGCCCGGCGTCTGTCCGCCTCGGCGGTCTGCCAGGCGCGCCGGGCCTCCTCGACTTCCCGCTCCCGACCGCGAAGGTGGCGAACCGAACCGGCTTGTTTCCGCGACGCGCGCTCCATGGCGGCCTCGCCGCGCCGGACGAAATCCGGCGACTGCCACTTAGCGCCGTCCTCGGAAAAGTCGCCGAGGTGTTCGTCGTACGCCCGGGACATCGCGGCCGAAGCGGCGGCGGCCTTGACGGCGCGCGATTGGGTTTCGACCGCGGCGGCGATCTCACGGTGCTGCAGTTCCGCCTGGGCCAAGTGTTCACGCGCCCGGGCGACGGCGGCGCGCGCGGTATTGAGATCGGATTGCGCATCTCGCTCCGCCCGCTCCGCGGACCGGGCCGCCTGCTCGGCGCGCTCCAGCTCAGCGACAGTCTGCATCTCCGGACTGGCACGCAGGGTCCGCGCCGCTTCCTCCGCCGCCGCTTGATCTCGCTCCAGCGTGGCAACGGTCGCAACCAGAGTCGCAATCTGGGCTTCCCCTTGGGCGACCCGGCGCTCGGCATCCCGCACCGCGCGCTGCGCCTCTTCGTACTGGCCATGGATGCTCCTGACCGCCCCGGCCCGACGGCGGGCCGCGATCCGCACGTAGACCCCGTACTCCCGCAGAAACTCCTCGACGGCCTGCCGTGTCTCGACGAATCCCCGCAACGCGTCCCGGTCGGATTCCAAGCCGCGGAACGCCTCCGCGACCTCGTCGATCAGGGACATGGGAAGCACCGGAAGCGCGTCGCTCAGGGTTGTCGACAGTTCCTCTTCGTCCAGCTTCTGCGAGAGTTTCGGGCGACGCAGGCGAATCAGCAGCTCCACCAACCGATCAAACCGGGGGCCAAGCCCGAACAGCGCCTGATCCACGGCACGCCGGTACTCGCTGGATTCGGTGAAAACCCGCCCATCCCCCGCGATGGCCTCCTCCAGCCGCTCCCGCCCGTGAGGCCTGCGTTCCGCGTTCTGCAGGGACAGGTCCACCCCGACGCGCCGCGAGGTCACGAAAAACCATCGGCTGTGCAATCCGGAATGCCCCGCGACCGCCCGCATCCCACATCCCAACGTGAGGTAGGCTTCCCCCCCGTCCTCGGTCTTCTTCCCAAACTCGATCCAGGTGTACCCGGTTCTCTCCGGCCACCGGCCCATCAACAGGTGCCACTCGATTCGCTTCGCCGGGTCTCCGTCGGGTTCCACCCGCGAGGGCGACACATCGCCGTCCAGCAGAAACGGCAATTGCAGCGCAAGCACGCGGGACTTCCCCGTGCCATTATCACCCCGCAACAACAGCCTTCCGTCTTCGAAGCGGAATTCCTCATCCTCGTAGCGATAAAGATTGAGCAATCCGCATCGGAGCGGCTGCCACCGATCCGATCGGCGCGGCTCGGGCCCACGCCCACGCCCGAGCCCGTCTCCGCCCCCACCTTCGTCGCCCGCATCGCCCCGGACGCCGACGCCGAATCCGGCTCCACGGTCTTCCTCGTTCATGCGCTGACTCCCCCCGTTTCCCGTCCGGGCGAGCTTCGCATTTCTTCAGCTGCGAACAGGTCCACCGACTCCGCCGCTTCCTCCAGCTCGGACGTCAATCGCAAGGCGAAGCGTCCCAAGGCCGGTCGCGGTATCACCTCTCCGCCGCGTCGCTCGATGAGCCCGAGGCCGCTCAGATTCCCAAGCACCACCTCGGCGAGCCACGTCTCGGCTCCCTTCTCGGAAACTTCCTTCCGCCAGTGGTGCCGATGCCTGCGGATGAGCTTGGCGGTCTGCAGCCGAACCGCTTCCACGGTCACCCTTGGGTCTGGACGCTCCCGCAGCCAAGTCGCCAACCAACCCGCCAACAGAATCGTCAGGTGGCCTTCCGTGCCTTCCTCCGGCAATCCAAGGTCCGTGCAGTCGCCGTCCAGGTCGACCAGTGCCAAACCCTCCGCCCGCACTTCGGCCTCCAGGCCCGTGGCCTCCCCCAACTCCCGGAGGATGAACGACCGTTGTCGATCCAGGTAGACTCGCGATTCGGTGTCGAGATCCTCGTAGTACATCACGGGATCATCCAACAATCGCCGCACCATCCAGCATCGCATGGCCCGGTTGCGCGCCTCGGGCGTGTCCGGCGCCCCGGTATCCGCGACGAGCAACCGCAACCGCGCCGCGAATTCCTCCTCGGTGATGAGGGATGGGCTCCGTCGGCTCGCCAGGAGCACCGTCAACACCGGGCGCGCCACGCCGTACAGGACGTCGGATTCGCGATCCCCAATGAACCGTTCTTCGTCACCCTGCACACGGCGCAGCACCCCCAGTTCCAGAAGCAGGCGGACCACCTGCACGAAATCCCGCCGCTCCGAAGCGGTTTCCAAAGACCACACGACCCCGGATTCCGCGAATGCCGGATCCGCCGCAAGCGCGCCGCCAATACCCTCCGCCAGCCTGCCCAACGTCACCTGCCGGTCACTCCGCTCGAGGGTCGCCAGCGCGAGGCATATCAACACATAGCGTCGACGGGTGAAGGGCTCGTCATTTCGCGGTTCAACCGCCCCGCGACTCGCGTCGCCGACCCACGCCGGCACCTTCCGTAATCTCGCGACTTCCGCCGTCACCGAAAGACTCCAGTCGGCATGGTGCGCGAACCAGGTGGCGATCCACTCCTGGTGGCGGCGAATCAGGTGATACGCCTCCGCGTCTCGCCCTTCCGGCAGGATCAACGGCCGCCGGAGGAGCGCCCGAACCGCCGACCGAACCTCCGCCGCGGCCAGCGGATCAAGTTCCTCCCGAAGACGTTCCAACCGGGCCCTTCGAACCTGGCCCGCGGCCACTGGGGAATTGCTCATGACGGCTCCCACTGCGCTGCCGCGGGCTCGATGCGGACCCAATAGTCCCGCCCCGCGAAGTCGCCATCCTCCGTCTCGAGCACCGCGACCCCACCGGATCCCGCGGGTTCGAGTCGCAGCCGCATGGATCCATCCGACGAGACGCCTTCGATCAGGCCGTTCCCACTTCCCGCTTTGGCCAGAGTTCGTCCGATCAACTCCAGGAAAAGCCGGAATTCTCCCCGCGACAGGGGACCAAGTTCCGCCAGACGCCGCGGACCCTTCGCGAGCAGTTGTTCACGAACCCGGACCAATTCCCTCGCCTCCGCCTCCGCCAGCGCCTCTAGACGGGCCCGTTCCCCGGAACGATCAATCGTCGCGGGCGCCAGGCCGCGGACCAGGTGTCGGCCCGTCTGCCGAAGGCGCGGCGAAATCCACATCGGCGCACCCTCCAGCCAGCTCGTTCGGGAAGATTCAGCCACCCGCGAACGCGCCGCCAGCGTCTCGTCGTTGATTTGGAGATGCCGCGACGACGACAACGCGAACGCAACCCGCCAAAGCCGATGGGCGTCGTCATCGTCGGGCGCCTCGGCGAACCATCGTGCCAGTGTCGTGAAATCCGCGGCGCGATCCACCCGGCTGGCCCGGCGCTCGTTGATCTGCATCACCGTGGTCAGCAACGCCGGAATCGCCGACCTGGCCCGAGCACGCAGCAATTCCGCCTGCGATGGCTGTCCGGCATTCCCGATGAACCAACGGCGAAGTCCCTCCCATCGCTGCCGCCAGGACGCTTCCGCCGACTCGCGCCGTTCGGGGTTCGGCTCCAAGGCATCGGCCGTCTCCCTTCGCGCCACAGCGGAGAGGAGTCCGGCCAGTCCCGAGGCTTCCACCCGCAGCAACGCCTCCGCCGTCCGGTTGGTCGCCACCACAAGCTCGCCGATGAACCGTTCCAGGTATTCGATCAGCCGTTCCTTGTAACCGAGGAAGGCTTCCACCGAGATCCCGTACAGGTCGACGGTCCTCTGCAATCCACGCATGAAGGACTGCGCCCGGCTCGTGAGCTCATCGAACCTCTGAGTCAACGTTGTGAGTGCCAAGTGCAGCTTCGCGTCATCCGGTGGTTCCCCCGCCATCAGGGGCGGGAGCGCGTCCAACAGTTCCATGACATCGTGCAGCGCGGTCGTCTGGAGTTCTCCAGGCCGGTGCAGGTACTCATGGAAGACGTCCAGCGCCTTCTCGACGGCTTCGCCAGCGGCGCTCAGCTGGTAGAGCCTGCGGTCGCGATAAAAGTCCTCCACCGTCGCCGCCTCCGACGTGTCGGGCGCGTCATCGAGATTGCCCCAGGCCTTCAACTGGCGCAGCGCCGCCTCAACTTCGG
>JBFWOK010000242.1:0-8634 GCA_050250555.1 Limisphaerales bacterium | reverse complement strand
GGGCGATGTTCACGAGGGCCATTCGGAAATGAAATGGTTCGGGTCCGGCAATTGTTGGTGCCGGCGATGTCCAACGTTCTATCGGCACGAGTCCCGTTGGAGTGGAGGGGGTCAGCGTGGGGTGGGCGGGCGGATGACGACCCGGTCGGGGAAGGCGCCGACGAGCCGGATGGAGGGTGGGAGGCGGATTTCGAGGCGATTGGTGATGGCGTCGACGATGGGGACGTCCGGGAGTTCCACGAAGACGATGGGGTCCTGTTCGGTGAGACGTTCGAGCAGGGCGAGGTCGCCTCCGACGCGGACGAGGATCGTCGCGGGGGTGATGCGGACGGACTGGACAGGGTTGGGAGGACCGAGGACACGGACGGAGATGGTGGGGAAATCGCGGGTTCCGTAGGCCTGGAGGGAACCCACCATGGGACGGATATCGTCATGCATGAACAGGTGCGCTCCGTACCAGATGAGCACAGCGAGCCCAAGGGAAAGGAACTTCCAGGAGAGATTGTCGAAAGTGTTGTGCCAGAGTCGCATGGCGGGGCGGCGGCCTTGTCTACTTGGGCGGCGGCGGTTGGACGTCGGCGGGTTTCCGACGGAGCCAGGTGGGGATGAACAGCTTGATCTGTTCGAGGGAGGAGTCGGGGTTGGAGTCGGACTGACGGACAAAGACCGAACTGAGGAAAAGGCGCAGTTCTTCGAGGGACACGTTGCGTTGGAACTGTCCCTTGTGGGCGTACGAGATGGCGCCTGTCTCTTCCGAAACGACCACGAGGATGGCGTCGGTTTCCTCGCTGAGTCCGATGGCGGCGCGGTGGCGGGTGCCGACGGACTTGTTGAGGTCGGATCGTTGGGTGAGCGGAAAGATGCACGCGGCGAAGGCGATGCGGTCGCCTCGGATGATGACGCCGCCGTCGTGGATGGCGTTGTTCGGAAAGAAGATGGTTTCGAGCATCTCAGGCGTGGCCTCGCAGTCCACCCGGATTCCGACTTCGACGACCTCCTGGAGGTTGATGGCGCGCTCGATGGCGAGAAGGGCACCGATCCGCACCTCGGAGAGGCGCGCGCAGGACTGGACGATGACTTCGAGGTTCTCGCGTTGTTCGCGCACCGAAGCGAAGAGCGGGAGATCGCCGACGCGGGCGAGGAGACGGCGGATTTCGGGTTGGAAGATCACGAGCGCCGCGAAGGCGATGAAGGCGGTTCCCGCGCCGAGCATCCAGCCGAGGACTTCGAGGTTCAGGACGGCGGCGAGCGTGAACAGGACGAGGAGAAGGATCAGGAATCCGATCAGGACGGGGGCGGCCCGGGTGCCGCGGAGGAAGCTCAGGACGTAATAGATGGCGACGGCGAGGAGGAGCACCTCCAACACCGCGCGCCATCCCGCCTGGAGCGTTTCAATCATTCCTGGGACCTGTGGCCGTGGGCCAGCACGGCTTCGGCGACTCGGAGTGCCTGGGTCGTCGGCGCGACGTCGTGGGTCCTGAAAACCTCCACGCCCGCGGCCCGGGCCAGGCACGACACCGCCAAGCAGCCCGGAAGTCGTCCTTCGACGGGCGCACCCGTCAGCCGTCCGAGGAATGATTTCCGGGAAACCCCAACCACCAACGGTCGGCCAAGCTGTCTAAAGGTGGCCATTCGGCCCAGCAACTCCAAATTGTGTTCCAACGATTTTCCGAAGCCGATTCCGACATCGAGGGCGACCTGTTCGGCTGAAACTCCGGCGGACGCGAGGCGTGGGAGAAGATCCTGGAAGAACGCCAGGACCTCTCCAACGACATCCACGTACGTTGGCGCCTCCTGCATGGTCGACGGCGTTCCCTTCATGTGCATGGCGATGTAGCCGGCGCCCGTCCGGGCGACGATCTCCCAAAGCGCGGGATCGGCGCGGTGGGCGGCGACATCGTTGATGATCGAGGCACCGGCCCGGATGGCGGCGTCGGCGACGGCGGGTTTCATGGTGTCGATCGAGAGGGGCACGGTTGTCGCGGCGGCCAGGCGTTCGATCACGGGGACGACGCGACGGAGTTCCTCCTCCTCGGACACCGGGGTCGCTCCGGGCCGCGTCGATTCGCCTCCGATATCGAGAATGTCGGCACCTTCGCGGGCGAGGTTCAGTCCATGCGCCACGGCGTCGTCGACGTCAGCCCAGCGTCCGCCGTCCGAGAAGGAGTCGGGCGTGACGTTCACGACCCCCAGGACGAGGGCTGGGCGGGGGAAGCTGAACACGGGGGTTCGGGTTCTCCAGAGCATCATGGCAGAGTCCGGCGAGGCCGAGCATGGGGGGGCGGACCGGGCTTCGGAAGCGGGATTGAGCGGCGGGATGGAATCCGGGACTGGGAATCTCGGGAAAGGTGGGGTAAAGGAACCGTCATCTCGACATGAACTACAGAAACGGATGGAGGGTGGTCGTGTTGACGGCGTGGGGCGTCGCGGGAGGCCTGGGGGCGCGCGGGAATGTGATTCTCGACTGGAACGCCGTCATTCTGGCCGGAATCCGATTGGAGACCACGGCGCCGACCCTTTCGACGAGGAGCCTGGCGATTTTGAACCTCGCGATGTTCGACGCCGTGAATTCGGTGGTTCGAACGCACCAACCGTACGCGTTCCGCCTGGACGCGCCCGCTGGGGCGTCGGCCGAAGCCGCGGCGGTGGGCGCGGGATACGCGGTGCTCCAGGCGTTGTATCCCGGACTGCGATCGCGGGCGGACGCGACCTTCGAGGCGTGGCGGGCCGGGGTTCCTGATGACGCGTCGGCGCGGGATGGATTGGAACTGGGTGAGGACGTCGCGAAGCGGGTGCTGGCGAATCGGGCTGGGGACGGGGCCTCGACCGACGTGCCCTACATCCCGAGCAACGAGCCGGGCGCGTGGCGCCGGACACCTCCCACTTTCCGGCCTCCCCTGACCCCCGGATGGCGGTACGTGCGGCCGTTTGCGATTCAGGAAGTGGATCCGTATGTCGTCCCGCCGCCGCCTCCGATGGACAGCCCGGAATACGCCAAGGCCTGGGACGAAGTCCGGCGTCTCGGGTCGAGCCTGAGTGTCGAACGCACGGAAAAGCAGACGCAGATCGCGATCTTCTGGTCGGATTTCAGCTACACGGCCATGCCGCCGGGTCACTGGCAGGAGATCGCGTCGACGATCCTTTCCAAGGCGGGAACGGATCTGGCGGGAACGGCGCGCCTGATGGCCCTGCTGAGTCTGGCGCAGGCGGACGGCGCCATCGTTTGCTGGGAAGGGAAGTACCGGTACAACCTTTGGCGTCCCGTGACCGCCGTGCAGCGGGCGGACGAGGACGGGAATCCCGCGACCGAGAAGGAGGCGGAATGGAGCCACGCGCTTCCGGCGCCTCCTTTTCCCGCCTACCCGAGCGGGCACTCGACTTTCAGCCAGGCGAGCGCGGAGGTCCTGACGCACTTTTTTGGAACCGACGCGGTGACGTTCAGTGTGACGTCGGATTCGCTGCCCGGCGTGGTCTGGACGTACGACAGCTTTTCGGCGTGCGCCGCCGAAGTGGGACGGAGCCGGATCTACGGGGGGTTCCATTTCGAATTCGACAATCGCGAGGGAAAGCGAAGCGGGAAACTCGTCGCCCATGAAGTGGTGGGTCACTGGCTTCTGCCCGTGGATCAGTTGCCGCTCGTCCGGGTCGATGGAGTCGTGGGGCAAAAGGCGCGAGTTCGGGTCCACGGCGTGATCGGCACTCGGGTGGCGCTGGATGTGTCGAACGATCTGAAGACGTGGACCGAGGCGGCCGTGGTCGACGGGATTCCGGGCGGTCGTCGGATCGAAGTCGATCGGGCGGGCGCGGGCGGCGTTTTCTTCCGGGTGCGCGGTGAATAGCGACGGGCGCCGTCCCTTACCGGCTCCTCGACGTTTTCAGAGGGTGGAATGTGGGAACAACCTGTTCCTCGATGATTTCGGTGGATGATCGAGAGCACCTTCCCCCGATTTCAGTGCGAAACGGCCTCGGATCAAGCCGCTCCTGCGGGGGGCGACCCTCCGCATTCGGGATGGACAGGTCGCTCGACAGGGCCGCCCCGCTGGGGCTTGGGGTGCATTGCGGGGCGTTAGCTACAAACAGGCCGGTCCTACGGACCTTGATTCAGGGACGCGGATCTTTTTGATTCCGCAGGGTTCACCCCATGCATGGTGACGTTGAGCCTCTTCGTTCTGGATCTCCTGGTCGGAAAATGACCAATCCAAGGCCCGTAGGGCCGGCCGGTCTATAGCCGCGCGGCCTTTTGAACATCTCAAGCTCCGCTAGGAGCGACCCACCCTCCGGCGTGATTCGGTTTGGCGGATGACCCACCGGAAACGTCGAGGGGCCCCCTTACCTTGTTCGATGAGTTCATCTCCGTGTCCTGGCGTGTCCGCGAGGGACCCTGGGTTCCATCAAATCAATCGGAGGCCTCGAGGAGGCGGACGCGGAAGAATCGGGCTTCGGCGCAGCAGATCGGGACGGTGGCGGAAAGGTCGGTGGTGGGTTCGGTGGCCCGCGTCCAGGCGGAGGCCTCCAGACGATCGGTCTGTTCGACGACATAGCGGTGCACGGGGTATTCGACATCGGCGACTTCGTCGCGAAGGACACTCCGGGGTCCATGCCAGCTCAAATGAAGGCCCCCTGAAACCCGGTTGATTCCGACGATCCTGGGGTGGGGGCGAAATCCGATCACTCCGCGCAGCGGAAGATTGAGGGCTTCGTCGGGAGTCCAGTTTCCGGCGTCCCACCGACTGAATTCGAGGTCGCCGCTGGCCCAGCTGGTTCGGTAGCGGACGAACGCGTCCCCTCCGTCGGTGACGTAGTAACCGTACGCGAGCATCGCGTGGATGTTGGGATTCAAGCCCGGCACACCCTCCAGTTCGCGCGAAAAATCGCCGAAGGCCTGCATGAACAGGAGAACCGGATAGCCGGCGTCGAGTTCCGCTTTGAGGTCCGCGAACGTGAACCCCCGTCCGGCGGGCTTGTCCGGGTTGAAATCCGACAACTGCGAGAAGGAGTCCGAGTCGTAGCCCCGATGGCGTGAGAATGCCCGGATGCCGGACTGAACGTCCCGAACGGGGAACTGTCCGTCGCCCGGCGGCAGGTAGTTGACGCGGCGGTCGCCGTCGGGATCGAAGTAGTTGAAGGCGTAGCCGTCGATGTTCCCGGCGCATTCGCCGGCCAGGCTGGCCCATTTTCGCTGGCTGAGGCCCACGAAATCCCCGGAGCAATCCGGTGAATGCTCCGGACGTCCGGCCGTGAGGTAGGGATCGGGGGCGGTGACCTCGTAGTCGATGTAGTAGTCGTCGAAGTGCCCGGGAACCGAGTCCGGGCGCCCATCAAGGCCGGCTCGCGACGACCAGAGCGAACGAATACCGCGGTTCGATCCGAAGCTGTCCAGCGGAGCGAGCCCGTCCTGGGTCGGTCCCGTGTAATAATTCGGGAAGCCGTGCCGGTCCCAGTATCCGAAGAGATTGCCGGTGGCGGTTCCAAAACAGCCCACGTGCCAGGCGTAGTCGGGGACTTCCGTGAGGTGGACGTTTTCCTCGGCGCGACCGGCGATGGCCGCGACGAGGGAGGCCCCCGCGAGGACGGCGGGAAGGATGGAACGCCGGGCCTTGGGCGAACGCCGGCGCACATGTCGTTCGGACTCGAGTGAACTCACGCTGCCGGGACGATGCCACCGGAACGGCGATGGCGCGACTTCGAGTTCAAAGGGAGGCAACGGGACGCGGCGTCGGGTCGAGGTTCCGAGCGGGATGGGGTAGGGGGCGCGGGGTTCCGCATCGTTCTTCCCGTGGCGGCTTCCTTTCCGTTTGCGGACCGCTATCGTGCCCGCCGTCACCGAGTCCAAGATCCAACCTTCGAGATCCCATTCCCTTCCCTTCCATTCCCATGCGATTGATCCGATTCCCGTCCACGCGATTCATCCGCCGCCTTCCGTTCCTGTTGGGTGTGGTGCTTTGGGCCTTCGCGGAGGGTGGGGGGCGGGCCGCGGACGCTCGTCGGCTGAACGTGGTTTTCATCCTGGCGGACGATTTGGGATGGGGGGAACTCGGGTGCTACGGGCAGGCGAAGATTCCCACTCCAAACATCGACCGGTTGGCGTCCCAGGGGATGCGTTTCACCCAGCACTACAGCGGTGCTCCGGTCTGCGCGCCATCCCGGTGTGTCCTGATGACGGGCAGGCACCTGGGTCATGCGGAAATTCGGGGCAACCTCCAGGCGAAGACGCGAATGCCGGAATTCGACGAGGGACAGTACCCCTTGTCGGAATCCGCGAGGACGCTGGCCCAGGTGTTCCGGGAGGGTGGCTACGCGACGGGCGCGATGGGGAAGTGGGGTTTGGGTCCCGTGGGGAGCACGGGGGATCCCAATCGGAAAGGCTTCGACCTTTTCTTCGGGTACAACTGCCAGTCGGTGGCCCATAGCTACTATCCGCCGCATCTCTGGCGGAACGCCGAGAAGCTTCCGATCAACCCAAGGCCGGTTCCTGGTCACAAGACGCAACCCGAAGGTCTCGTGCGGATGGAGGATTGGATCGGGGAGACCTACGCGCCGGAGCGAATGATCGCGGAGGCGGAGAACTTCATCGAAGCCCACCGCGACAAGCCGTTCCTGCTGTATCTGCCGTTCATCGAACCCCACGTCGCGATGCATCCGCCGCGCGAATCGGTCGAGAGATTCCCGGACGATTGGGACCTCGAAGCGTACCGGGGCGGGAACGGCTATCTGCCGCATCCACGTCCACGGGCGGCCTACGCGGCGATGATCTCGGACCTCGACGGCCACGTGGGCCGGGTCCTGGCGGCCCTGGATCGCCACGACCTGGCGGGTCGAACCCTGGTGGTGTTCACGAGCGACAACGGGAGCACGCACGCCGGACGCGGGGATTCACGGTTTCATGTCGGAGGGGCGGATCCGGTTTTCTTTGGAAGCACAGCGGGCCTGCGCGGCTACAAGGGCAGCGTCCGCGAAGGGGGTATCCGGGTTCCGATGATCGCCCGATTGCCGGGTCGGATCCCGGCGGGGACGGTGAACGGCACACCGGGGTATTTCGCGGACTGGTTTCCGACCTTGTGCGAGGCCGCCGGATTGCGGGCGCCCTCGGGGATGGACGGAGAAAGCCTCTGGCCGGCGCTGGTCGGGGGCGGGACCCGTGAGCGGACGAAGCCGATGATCTGGGTGTTTCCGGAGTACGGAGGCCAGGTGGCGGTCCGGATCGGATCGATGAAAGCGGTTCGGGGCGGACTGAAGATGAAATCGCCAGGTGCCTGGGAGGTTTACGACCTGGCCGCCGATGCGGGCGAGTCGAAGGACATGGCGTCGGAGCGACCCGAATTCCTGGCCACGGTGGTCGATCTGCTCCGGCGCGAAGTGTCCGAGAATCCCGTTTTTCCACTGACGATTCCCGGGGTGAACGAACCCTGACGCGGTCCCGGGCGGTCCCGGGCCTTGCGGAAGCCGGGGTGGGACGGGCAGAGTGAAGGGGTTCCGGAGGGGCGGGGGATCGCTCCTGGCGCGAGCCAGGGGAGGAAAGTCCGAACTCCGCAGGGCGCGACGCCGCGCAACCCCGGCTTGATCCGGGGATACGCGCGGGAGACCGGGCCGCGAGGCCCGTCGACGGAAAGTGCCACAGAGAACAGACCGCCGAACCCGGTCCGTAAGGTCCGGGTGGCAAGGGTGAAAAGGTGGGGTAAGAGCCCACCGCGCCGAGCGCAAGCGAGGCGGCACGGAAAACCCCGTCGGGAGCAAGACCAAATAGGGGGCCCTGGAGCGGCCCGCTCCGGTTCCGCCGGGCGGAACGGGTCCCGGGTATGGTCGCTAAGAGAAATGGTCCCCTCCCCGCGGCAACGCGGGCAGACAGAATTCGGCTTACAGCCCCTCCGGAACTTTGGGGGCTACGGTTGCCGGTCCGGGCTGCGACCCGCCCTGATCTCCGGAGAGGGGCGCCTGGGAGAAAGCGATCCCACCACGAAGGCACGAAGGACACGAAGGAAGCATGATTCGTTCCGGCCTCGGCAATCCGCTCCAGGTCAATCCCGATCAAGGACTCGCTTCCGCCTCTCCCTTCGTGCTCTTCGTGCGCTTCGTGGTTTCTTACGCGGGGTTTTGGGACCCGCCTTCCCGGTTGTGCGGGCGGCCCGGGGGCGTAGAGTCGGCCCGTGGATTTTTTCCCGGATCGCACCTGGTACGCTCTGGCGGTGGCCTGCTACGGGCTGGCGACGGCGCACGGGGTGTTGCTGTGGCGGCGGGGGATGCGCCGGGGGGAGTTGTGGAACTACGTGACCCTCGCGGTCGGCTTCTGCGCCCACACCGCGGCGCTGATGGGCCGAGGATTTTCCCTGAAGCAATGTCCGGTGACGAACCTGTTCGAGGCCTTGATGTTCGTGACCTGGGCGATCTGCGGCGCCTACCTGGTGACGGGCGGAATCTGGCCGAAGACCCGTTCCGTCAGCGTCTTTCTGGCTCCGGGACTCCTGGCCGCGGGCTTTTTCGCCCTTCAACCACGCCTCGACGAGCCCGGTCCGAACTTCGATCTGGAGCATACCGCGGTGAGCCTCCACGTCTCCATGGTGCTCCTGGCTTACTCGGCCTTCGGCCTCGCGTCCCTGGCGGGGATCCTCTACCTGATCCGGGAACGTCCGGGCGCCT
>JBFWOK010000241.1:0-8638 GCA_050250555.1 Limisphaerales bacterium | reverse complement strand
GTCCACCATATCAAGCTCCATGGCGCCCTGTACCATCTTGTCGACGAGGACCCCGCCCTCGGCGCCGCCTACCTCCACCACGTCGCGGCGCGTTGGCCGGGACTTGCCTTGGTGACCCGCGCCAACGGCGGCCTTCTGACTTTGCCCTGGCCGCCTGGGCTCCGGTGGGTTCGGGAAGCATTCCTCGACCGAGGCTACCGCGCCGACGGAACCCTCGTTCCGCGGGGCCAACCCGGAGACCTGCTCGCGGAACCCGACGAGGTTCTCGCGAGGCTCCACGCCTGGCGGTTGAAGGGCTCCTGGCCGGCGGTCGACGGACACCAGGTCACGCTCGAGCCCGACACCTTTTGCGTTCACGGAGATTCCCCGAACGCGATCGCCGTGCTTCGCCGCATTCGATCCGTCCATCCCCGGCAACCCCTGCCCAAGGCCTGACGGATGGGCCTGGGGAACGGAGTTGAAGAAACGCCCGGACGAGAGGCGGCTTCCAACGCTTGGCGCCGGGACTCCCGCGGAACTCCGAAGCCATCGCTTTACCCTCGAACCGGCCACCGTCCGTTCCCGACTTCGGCCGGCTTCATCAACGGTCCCTGGGTTCCTCCGCGAGGGGAATGTTCACACCTTCACCTTCGGGTTTCGCCTCGGCATCCTTCCCGGGTGTTTCGCCCCCGGCGTCGGCACCCGAAGGCGGCGGTTGGGTGGCACTCCCATCGGAACCCGTTGTCGACTCCGTTCCGGTCGCGGTCCCCGTCTCCTTCTCCGTTCCCGACGGGATGCTCTCGGTCGGCGGCGTTTTCCCGTCAGCCGGCGGTGTTGAAACAGGTTCACCGGGGGTCGCGCCTCCGTCCGGAGTCACAACCGATTCATTCGTCGCGGGGACCGTGGACTCGCTCGAAGGCTGGGAAGGATCCACATCCGTCGGCGAGAACTGTTCCGGAAGAACGACCAGGGCGATCCGTCGGTTCTTCGCGCGGCCTTCGGCGGTCGCATTGTCCGCGATGGGCTGGAACTCTCCGCACCCCACGGCTGAAAGGCTTCGGGGATCCACGCCGGCCTTTTCGGTCAGGTAGCGCACCGCGGAGACCGCCCGCGCCGTGGAAAGCTCCCAATTGCTGGGATACTTCAAGCGGATGGGGACATTGTCCGTGTGGCCGAAGACCTGGATCTGGCGGGATTCGAATCGGGCCAGGACCTTCGCGACCTCGTCGAGGACCTGCATGCCGCTGGGCTTGAGCGTCGCCTCGCCGGAATCGAAGAGGATCCGATCCAGGATGTTCACCGTGAGATTCCCGCGCAGCTCCGAGATTGCGACGTCGCGTGATTCGAGGGCCGCGCGCATCTCCGATTCCAGCCGCTTCTGGGTATTCGTGATGGTCGCGAAGTCACGGGCGAGCGCCTCCGCCCGCTGGCGCTCAAGTTGCAGGGCGTGGGAGGCTTCCGCCAAATGCGCCGCCCGCTGCTCGGCCGCCTGTCGCGCGCTCGCCAGCGCCACGCGCGCCTCGTCCAGCTCCTGGTTCTTCTTCCACGCGGCAAAACCGAGAACCCCCACCGCGCTCGCAACGGCCAACCCCAAAAACATCAACCACGCTTCGCGATTCATGATGCCCGCATCGTAGCGCGCCGCGCCTTGGCGCGCGAGCCGAGGTTGTCCCCAGGAAACCCCGTTGCCGTCCACGCCCCCCTCCTCCAAGATCCGCCCATGAAGGCCGCTTTCATCGATCGCACCGGCCCGCCGGATGTCATTCGGTTCGGCGAACTCCCACCCCCCAGCCCGCAGCCGCGTCAGTTGCTCGTCCGCACCCACGCCGTCGCCGTCAATCCCATCGACACCTACATCCGCGCTGGCCTCATCCCGGTCGAACTCCCCAAGCCGTTCATCGTCGGCTGCGATTTCTCCGGGGTCGTCGAAGCGGTCGGCTCCGAAGTCCGCCAGTTCCGGGTCGGCGACCGCGTCTGGGGCAGCAATCAGGGACTCCTCGGACGCCAGGGCACCTTCGCGGAGTTGATCGCCGTCGACGAAGCGTGGGCCTACCCGCTTCCCGCGGACGTCTCCCACGAACAGGCCGCCGCCGCCGCGCTCGTCGCCATCACCGCTCATCTCGGACTCGTCCGCGAAGCGCGCCTCGCCCCGGGTGAAACCCTCTTCATCCGCGGCGGCAGCGGGGGCGTCGGATCCACCGTGCTTCAAATGGCCCGAGCCCTCGGCGCCCGCGTGTTCTGCTCCGCGGGTTCCGACGAAAAGGTCCGTGCGTGCCGTGAACTCGGCGCCGAAGCCGCCTTCAACTACACCACCCAGGATGTCTCCGCCGAACTCCGGAAGGTCGCCCCATCCGGAGTCAACGTGTGGTGGGAAACAACCCGCGATCCCGACTTCGATGCCGCCACGACCGCCCTCGCGCCCCGCGGACGGTTCATCCTCATGGCCGGTCGGGACGCCCGTCCGCCCTTCCCCGTCGGCCCATTCTACGTCAAAGGCTGTTCACTCCACGGATTCGTCATGTTCGCCGCGACGCCCGAGGAACAACACGCCGCCGCCCACGACATCAGCCACTGGCTCGCCGCCGGACATCTGAAACCGCGCATCGACCGCGTCCTTCCCCTCGCGGAGACCGCCCTCGCCCACCAACTCCAGGAGGAGTCAACGTTGGGGAAAAGCGGAACACTCGCGGGTAAGATCGTCCTGAAACCGTGACCCGGCAGACCGACTCCCACTCCCACTCCCAATTGACCTCCCGTTTCCCCGTCACGCTCGCGCTCGCGCTCGCGGTCCTCCTCGGACTCCTTCCTGGCTTCGACCGCTGCCTCGGCGCCGCGCCCGACACCGCTGGGGAAGTGCGACGCGGTGGATTTCGCAGTCGGATCCTGGATCGCAACGTGGCCTTCCGCGTTCTGCCGCCGCCCGGCTACGACGCGCCGAACGCCACCAACCGGTTCCCGGTCCTGTATTGGTTGCCCGACGCCGTCGCCGCCGCCGACGCAGCCCCGGTCCCCGCCCTTGACCCGCGCCTGGTCCACGACGCGATCCGCCAACACATCCTTCCGCCCCTCCTCGTCGTTTACCTCTCCGAAGGAGCCTCCACCTTTTACACCGACGGTCCGTCCGGGCTGGCGCCGTGGGCCTCCGTGGTCCTCGATGAACTGATCCCGGCCGTGGACCGCGACTTTCGGACCATCGCCGACCGTGAGCACCGAGCGCTCCAAGGCATTGGCCGCGGCGGATTCGGAGCGGTGCGGTTCGCCCTGGATCGACCCGAGATGTTCGGGTCCGCCGTGGCGTATTCCGGGGACTTTCCAACCGCCTCGGACCTCGCCACCCGGGAGGAGCTTCGTGCGACGTTCCAGGAGGCGTTCGGCTCCAACTTCGAACGCGCGGCGACCAACCATCCCTCGTTCCTCGCGCTGCGCGAGGCGGATCGGGTTCGCGGGCGCACAGGCCTTCGGCTCGTCGTCGGCGACCCGGATCCCCGGCGAGCCGGAAACCTCGCCCTCCGCGACGCCCTGAATTCCACGCGGCTCGCCCCGAATTGGAGTGAGTGTCGAAAACCCATTCCGCTGGACGAACCTCTTCCCGCGGAAACGGCGCTCGACGGCCTGGAGTTCACCGCTTCCTGGATCGGCCTCGCACGCTCCCCGAGTCGCGACGGCCCCTGGGTCAACCCGCCCGCCCGCCTGCCCCCACGACTCCGGCATCACGTCGTCCACAGCGAGTTCCTCGGCCGTTCGGTCGGTTATTCGATCTACCTGCCCGATCCTCCGCCCGCCCAGCGCGCAAATCCGTTGCCGGTCGTCTTTCACCTCCACGGCGCCGGCGAAACCGAGTCGAGCCACATCGAAACCACGGGATACCTCGACGTCGCCCTCAAGCTCCAGGAAGTCGAACCCTTCGCCTGGGTCTGGCTCTGCGGCGGACGCCATGGCTGGTTCATGGATTCCGCGGACGGTCGGGTCCCCGCCCAGAGCGTTCTCCTCGAAGAGGTCATTCCCCGGATCGAAGCTCGCTGGAATCTGGGAGGTTCCCCCTGGCGACGGGCCGTCGACGGATGGGGCATGGGCGGATTCGGGGCCGCGCGATTCGCCGCGTTGCGGCCCGCCGTCTTCGGCGCGGCTTTGCTCCATAATCCGATCCTACCCGACCTCGCCACGCTTCCCGCCCGCCACCCGGACGCCTGGGTCTCGGTCTACAACACGAATTCGCGGTTCTTCACCGAGACAGAACCGTTCCGACTCCTGACCCGCCATGCCGAAGACCTCCGGCCCATCGCCCGTTTCCGGATCGTGACCGGTGGACGATCCCCAGCCCTCGCGGACTCCCGCCGCCTCCGGGATCACTTGGAATCGCTGAATCTCGCCGTCGAATTCGAAGAGGTTCCGGGCGTCCCCGGCTTCGGCCCCGAGCTGTACCGCCAGACCGGGCTGCTCGATGTGCGATTCCTCGGAAAGGCGGTCCATCGTCCGGAACCTTGAATCGTTCCAAGCCCGTTTTCACGAACCAGAAATGTCTGTTGACGGAGGGGCTTCCGCTGGTAGCCTTCGCCTCCCTTTTTTCTGGGAAGACATGAAGACTTTTCTGCCGAAGCAGGCTCAGGACCAGCGCCGCTGGCATATCATCGATGCCAATGACGCCGTGCTCGGGCGGGTGGCGGTTCAGGTCGCGGACATCCTCCGCGGCAAGAACAAGCCGATCTACACCCCCCATCTCGACGCCGGCGATTTCGTCGTCGTCATCAATGCCTCCAAAGTCCGCCTGACCGGCAACAAGGAGAACGCCAAGCACTACATGTCCTACTCCGGTTGGAAGGGCGGCGAGAAGTACCGGTCCGTCGCCCAGGTCCGAGCCAAACAACCCGAGGAACTCATCCATCACGCCGTCAAGGGCATGATCCCCAAGAACCGCCTCGGACGCCAACTTCTCACCAAACTGAAGGTCTACGCCGGCGCCGAACACCCCCACGCGGCCCAAAAGCCCGACGTCCTCGCCCCGGCTCAATAGGCGTAACACCCACTGGTTGGCAATCACCCGATCCCGCCCGATTTCATCACCATGATCGATCCGAAGACCAACGAAGTCGTCCGGACTGGCCGCCGCAAGACCGCCACCGCCCGGGTCCGTATCGTGACCGGCACCGGCAAGGTCGCCGTCAACGGTCGCCCGCTCGAGAACTACTTCCCCACCGACACGCTCCGAACCGTGGCCCTGCGACCGCTCGCCGCCACGCAGTCCGTCGGTAAGTACGATATCCGCGTCAGCGTCGCCGGCGGCGGACCCGTCGGCCAGGCCGGCGCCGTCAGCCTCGGCATCGCCCGAGCCCTGCTCGAAACCGACGTCAGCCTCAAGGCGTCCCTCCGTACCGAAGGACTCCTGACCCGCGACCCCCGTATGCGCGAGCGCAAGAAGTACGGCCAGCCCGGTGCCCGTAAGCGCTTCCAGTTCAGCAAACGCTGAGCGCCACCCGCTTCGACGCCCCGCTGGCCACCCAGCGGGGCTTTTTGCTTTCAACTCCCAAACCGGAACGCCCGTCCAACACCCCCTTCAACCCCACCAGCGCCCATGCCGAATCCCACTCCTTCCTCCAGCCCCGGCTCCGGCCCCAGCCCGATCCCCGTCGCGGTGGTCGGCGCCTCCGGCTATTCCGGCGAGGAACTCGTCCGCCTCCTCCTCCATCATCCCGGCGTCCAACTCGCCGCCATCACTTCCCGCCAATACGCCGGCCAGTCCGTCGCGCAGGTCTTCCCCCGATTCGCCAGCCACCCCGGCTCCCGATCCCTGCTGTTCACGGAACCCGACCCAGCCGCGCTCGCCCAGGCCGCACGAATCGTCTTCCTCGCCCTGCCCCACGGCGTCGCCGCCGAATTCGCCGTCCCCCTCCTCGCTGCCGGTTGCAAGGTCATCGATCTCAGCGCCGATTTCCGTCTCCGCAACGCCGCGACCTACGCGGAATTCTACGACCACCCGCATCCCGCCCCCGACCTTCTCGCCCAGGCGGTCTACGGTCTGCCCGAAGTCCATCGCGACCAAATCCGCGCCGCGTCGCTCATCGCGTCCCCGGGCTGCTACCCGACCAGCATTCTGCTCCCCACGCTCCCATTGCTCCGCGCCGGACTCATCAAACCGTCGGGCATCATCGCCGACTCCCTCTCGGGGGTCAGCGGGGCCGGCAGGAAGGCCGAGACGGCCTATCTCTTCTGTGAGTGCAATGAGAGCCTCCGCGCCTACGGCGTCCCCAAACACCGCCATCTCTCCGAGATCGAGGAACAGCTCGCCTTCGCCGCCCAACAACCGGTCACCGTCCAGTTCACACCCCACCTGGTGCCGGTCAACCGCGGCATCCTCACCACGCTCTACCTCGCGCCCGCCCGGCCTTTCCATGACGCGGCGGAAGCCGCGGCCCTCGAGGATCACATCCGCGCCTGCTATCGCGACGCGTACGCCGCGGAACCGTTCGTCCGGCTTCTCGAAGGGAAGGCGCTTCCCGACACCAAGAACGTCGTCGGCACCAACCAGATCGAAATCGCCTGGCGCCTCGATCCAAGGACGGGCCGCCTCCTCGTGTTCAGCGCGGAGGACAACATCCTCAAGGGCGCCAGCGGACAGGCCGTTCAAAGCATGAACATCCTCTGTGGCTTGCCCGAAACCACCGGTCTCCAATAGCCCTTCGCCAGCCGAGCCGGCCCCGTCCCCGACCGCGCCTCCAACGACCCCCCCACGACGAGACCCTTCCATCACCCGATGAAATCCCGGACCGCCCCACAATTCCGCGCCTTCACGCTCATCGAATTGCTCGTCGTCATCGCGATCATTGCGATCCTGGCGTCCCTCCTCCTCCCCGCCCTGTCCAAGGCCAAAACCCGCGCGCAGGCCGCGGCCTGCGCCTCGAACATCAAACAACTCCACCTCGCGTGGACCCTCTACGCCGACGACAACGACGACCGTCTGGTCAACAACCACGGCGTCGGCGAGACGCGCGCGCTGCGGCAAACCTGGGCCAATCACGTCCTGGACTGGGGCGCCAGCGAGGACAACACGAATATTTTTTATCTCACCGAAGCCCTGCTCGGCCCGTTCGCGGGCCGCGCGGCCCGGCTCTACAAGTGTCCTTCCGATCGCTCCGTCTCGGACGCCGGACCGCGGATCCGGTCGTATGCCATGAACTCCCTCGTCGGCGATCCTGGCGAACTCACCAACCGCTTCAACCCGGCCTTCGTTCAGGTCTTCCGCCCCGCGGAGTTCACCCAGCCCTCCCAGACGTTCGTCTTCCTCGAGGAACACCCGGACACGATCAACGACGGGTTCTTCATGAACCGATTGGATGAGGGCGCCAAGTGGGGAAACCTCCCCGCCTCCTACCACAACAGCACCGCCAACTTCTCGTTCGCCGATGGCCACGCGGAAACCCATCGCTGGGTCGCCGGCTCCACACTCGTCCCACCCACCAAAGGGGCCCTCCCCACCGGCACCGCCGCCGAACCGCCCACCGACTGGAACTGGCTCAAGGAACGCAGCGGAACCCGCAGAAACTAGGCAACCCGTCACCCATCGATCGACTCCCTCCATGAAACCAAGCTTCCGTCCCATCGAAGGTTCCATCGTCGCGCCCCGGGGATTCCGCACCGCGGGCGTCGCCTGCGACATCAAACGCCTGGGCACGGGCAAGGGCTCCGACAAAGGTCCGAAACGCGATCTGGCCCTTCTCGTATCGGATGTTCCCTGCGCCGTCGCGGGCCTCTTCACAACAAACCAAGTCTGCGCCGCTCCCGTGAAGGTCTGCATCGAGCGCGTTCGAAAGGGCGTCGCCCAGGCCCTCGTCATCAATTCAGGCAACGCCAACGCGTGCACCGGACGCACCGGCCTTCGGGACGCCCGGACCATGACCTCCGTCACCGCCAAGGCCCTGGGACTCGACCCCGAACTCGTCCTCGTCGGATCCACCGGCCGGATCGGCGTCACCCTGCCGATGGACAATGTCCGGGCCGGAATCGCCCAGGCGACCCCGCTCCTCGGCCGGACCCCGGAACACGCCGACCACACCACCGAGGCGATCATGACCAGCGACACCCGGCCGAAGCAGGTGTCCGTCGAGTTCGACCTCGACGGACACACGGTGCGGCTCGGTGGGATCTGCAAGGGTGCCGGCATGATCCAACCCGGGATGTCCGCCACCGGCCAACGCCCGGCCGCCGCGCCCCGCGGGCTCCACGCCACCATGCTCGCGTTCCTCACCACCGACGCCGCGATCGATGCCCGCACCCTCCAGCCCATGCTCGAGGAAGCCGTCGCCCTCAGCTTCAACCGGATCACCGTCGACGGCGACATGAGCACGAACGACACCGTGCTCGCGCTCGCCAACGGGCTCGCCGGGAACCCCCGCGCCGTCCTCCGAAAAGCCGCCGGCCCGGCCCGCGGAACGTTCCAGGCCGCGTTGAATCACGTCTGCCTTCAACTCGCCCGCATGATCGTTCGCGACGGCGAAGGCGTGCACCGGATCGTCACTGTTCGCGTGGACGGCGCCCGAACCCAGGCGGACGCCGATGCCGCCGCCCGCAGCGTCGGCAACAGCGCCCTCGTCAAAACCAGCTGGCACGGTGGTGATCCGAATTGGGGTCGGATCATCGACGCCCTCGGCTACAGCCCCGCCACCGT
>JBFWOK010000240.1:0-8651 GCA_050250555.1 Limisphaerales bacterium | reverse complement strand
TGGGCGGATGGAAGCTTCGGAATCCCGACGGCCTCGCTTCCTGGAGTGCGCAGAACGGGATGCTTGTGAACGAGATTCCGCAGGGCCAGCACGGCACGGACCTCGTGAGCGAGGCCGCCTTCGGCGATTTTGTGGTGCGGTACGAGTACTTGGTTCCGAAGGGCTCGAACTCGGGGTTCTATCTGCGCGGACGCTACGAGATTCAAATCCTCGGTGACGGCGGTGAGTCCGCCACGCCCGGCGGGAACGGGGGGTTGTACAGCGTGAAGGCTCCCTCGGAAAACGCGTCCCGTCCGCCGGGCCAGTGGCAGGAAGTCGAGGCCGCGATCCGGGGCAACCGAATCACGGTGACGCTCAACGGGGTCAGGATCCATGACGGGGTCGAAGTGACCCGAGCCACGGGCGGGCAATTGGACAATCACCTCGACCAGCCCGGGCCGATCCTCCTGCAAGGCGACCACGGCGCCATCGCGTTCCGGAACATCCGCATCAAGCCGCTCTGAACGGCGCGGATCGGCCGCGTTACTTCCCGCGCCAGTCCTTCCACTCGCGTTCGAGGCGGCCGACCAGATCCGCGGTCCGCTCGGAAAAGAGGCGCTTCCCGGCGGAAAGGACCGCCTTGCGGCGGCGCTCCTCTTCGGCATGGAGAAGGGCGAGCAGCTGAACCACATCGGATTTCTTCCCGAAACGGCGTGGATTCGAGGCGAGGTGTTTGCCGAGAACGTCGAGGTCGTTCAGGTCACCCAGTGCTGATTGGAAGTGGTCGAGGTCCGCGATCCAGCGTTGGGTCCGCCGACCCGCGCAAGGAAGGAGGATCTGAACCTGGTAGAGCAGGGATTTGGAAGCCGTGCGCCAGGCGTGGAAAGCCGACGCGTCGGTGGATTTCCGGACGATTCGCAGTCGCCGCCGCGCCCGGCGATAGCTGATGCGGATCCCCGCGCCGAGGATCGACCAGCCACGCTTCCGCCATGACGCCTTGGACAGGGCGACCCCTGTCGAACGAAGGCAGGATTCGGCGTGCGCGATGGACCGCTGGGTCTCGGCCGATGGAAGCTTCGGATCCGTGACGGCCCGGGTGACACGGCGGTGGATACGGTCCAGCGCGGCGCTCTCGGTCTCGGTCGTTCGTCTCCGCGCCGCGAGGTCCTTGAGCGTGTCCCGGGCCACGACGGCGTCACGAGCGCCCGCGAGGCGCCGACCGGCCAGTCGAAGTCGGCGGCCCAGGCGATCCGGGAGGCCGGGTTCGAGGGTGGGTCGGAGGAGACGGAGCCAGGCGCGCTGGCGCTTGAGCGCGACTCGGGTCTGGTGAATCGCCTTGGAAACGCCGAGGTCGGACAATGTGTCGCGACGCGGCGGCGGCGCGACCGACGAGGCGATGCGCAGAAGACCGGCGCGGACGGATTCCCGCTGCCGGAAATGCGGTGGGGCGGGTCGTCGGGAGGCCATGGTTGAGGCTCGGTGAATGGATCAGCCGCGTCGGGTCATCCAGCTCGCTGGAGTGGGAGCCTACTGGAGGCCGGGAGGCGCATGGGTTACAAAAACGTAACAAAAGAAACAGAATCGGCACCTGGGGATTTCGCCTCGCTCGCGGTGGGTTCGACGCGCACGATCCGGGCGGTGCACGGCATCCAGGCATGGGATGAGGTGGTCTTCCGATGGTTCAACCAGCACGCCGCGGCGCCCTGGCTTGATCCGCTGGCTCGGGGGTTGAGCGGTCATCCGGCGTTTGTTCCGGTCCTCGTCGCCGTGGGATTGGGGCTTCTGTGGCGGGGCGGTCCGCGAGGGCTCGTGTTCGTTCTTGGCTTGGGAATCACGATCGGACTGGCGAACGAGTTTCTGGCGGAACCGATCAAGGATTGGGTCGGTCGGTCGCGCCCGTACGCGGCGCTTCCCGATGCCGTCCTCCGGGTCGGCAAGGGAAACCCGCTGGGCAGCATGCCCTCCGCGCACGCGATGAACATGGCGGTCATCGCGACCTGGACCTGCTGGTACTATCCGCGCGTTGGTGTTGGCGTCGCCGTCCTGGCGTTGGGGGTTGGATGGTCGCGGATCTACAACGGGGTGCACTTCCCGGCGGATGTGCTGGCGGGATTCGGTTTGGGAACCGGATTCGCCCTCCTGGTGGTCGCCTCGGCGGAACGGATCTGGCGCGATGGTGTGCTTCCGCGGCGCCCCAGTTGGAAGGAACGCCTGCCGTCTCTGGCGCGGCCGCCCACCCGGTGGAAGGCGAAGGACAGTCCGGTCTTGGAGTCCGAATGATGGCGCCCTCAGCGTCCCGCGTCGTCCGGTACCGGGTGGAATTCGGTGTCCGGGACTACGACCTCGCAACGACTTTGGATTCGGGCCAGGCATTTCGCTGGACGCGGCACGGCGAGGTCTGGGCGGGCGTCGTGCGGGGCCGCTGGTTGGCGTTGCGCCAAGCCGCCGAACCCGACCGCATTGTCGCGGAGACGGTCGAGGATCCCGGCGACTGGCACTGGTTGCGGGACTATCTGCGAGTCGACGAGGACCTGGCGACGGTGCTGGCTACCTTTCCCGACGATCGTCCGATGACGGCGGCCGTCGCGGCCTGTCGGGGGCTTCGGTTGCTTCGGCAGGAGCCCTGGGAATGTCTGGCGTCGTTCCTCCTGTCGTCGACGAAGCAGATACCGCAGATCCAGGCGGGGGTCCGGAACCTCAGCGAGCGATTTGGGGAACGGGTCCAGGCTCCGGCGGGTGGAGCGGCTGTGTTCGCGTTTCCCGAGGCGCGGGTGCTGGCGGGCGTTTCGGAATCCGAGTTGAGGGAATGCCGGATCGGGTTCAGGGCGCGATACCTTCGGGAGACGGCCGAAGCAGTGGCGGGTGGCGCGTTTCCGATCGGGGATATCGGGCGGTTGCCGCTCGACGAGGCGAGGGAGCGCCTCGTCACGCTGCCTGGAGTGGGACCGAAGATCGCGGATTGTGTCCTGCTCTTCGCGTATGGATTTGCCCGGGCGTTTCCCGTGGACGTCTGGGTCATGAGGGCCTTGCGGGAATTGTATTTCACGGGGCGCCGACCGACCGCGGCCCGGCTGAAGGCGTTTTCGGAAACGCACTTTGGGCCGAATGCGGGCTACGCGCAGCAGTACCTGTTTCACCATGCCCGGATGCGGGCTGGGAGGGTGGCGAACCGTCGGGACGAGGAAGGGGAGAAGGCTCATGACAATTGATGTGGGAATGGGGCCGGCGGACTTCGAACGCCTGGCGGGGCGGGCGTTGCCCGGGATTGTGTGCGTCGTGTTCGACGTGTTGCGGGCGACGTCGTCGGCGGCCATGGCGTTGGCGAACGGCGCGGAGGCAATTCTTCCGGTCGCCACCGTGGAGGAGGCTCTGGAGGCGGGGCGCCACGATGCGCGACTTCTCTTGGCGGGCGAGCGGGAGGGGATACGAATCGGGGCCGCGCTCACGGGAGGCAGGGAATTCGATTTCGGGAATTCGCCCCGCGAATTCGTGCGCGAGCGCGTTGGGGGACGGCGGATTGCGATGACGACGACGAACGGGACCCGGGCGATCCGCGCTTGCGCCGGGGCGGAAGGGGTGTTGGCCGGTTCGTTTCTGAATCTGACGGCGGTGGGTACGGCGGCGGCGGCGGCGGCGATGGTTCGGAGATCCGGCGCTCGAGGAATTCTCCTGATGGGCAGTGGGACTGGGGAAGCGACGGCGTTGGAGGACGTTTTGGCGGTGGGGGCGTGCTGTGAGGTTCTTGGCGGGTTGGGCGACTTTGAACTCGCGGATGCGGCCTGGGTGGCGCGTGACTGCTGGGACCGGGCGAAGCCGGATCTTCCGGGGGCGATGGCGCGCGCGCGGAATGCGAGGCGACTGCGGGCGATGCCTGAACTTTCGCCCGACGTGGACTGGTGCCTGCGAGTGGACGAGTTGGAGACGGTGCCGGCGTTGGGAAGTGACGGGTGGCTGCGAGGGTGAACGGGACGGATGGGACGCGGGCGCGTTACGTCTCCCGGATTCCAAATTCCAAGTTCCAATTCTCAATTCCTCAATTCCCGTCGCCTGTCTGTTTCCTCGCCATGGGCGGAACCTCGTGAATAGTCTCGCGCTCGTTTGATTCATTGCCTGCGAAAGGACTGATGCCTCGGGAAGGTGTGATCGCGTTTTGTTGCGCTGTGGGCGGCTTGATTTTGCTGCTCGCGGGGCTGTTTGTGCCCGCGCACTTCCGTGCTGTGGATTGGGAGGTGATCCGTGTGGCGGGCGAGGGGACGCCGAGCGGGCTTGACCTGGCGAGCGACGCGTTGGATGGGGGCGGCGAAGGGCCGGCGGCCGTGTTGTTCCGGGCGGTTCTGGAATCCGGGGTGGGCGGGGAATCGAAGCGGGCGGCGGAGACCGGTTTGGAAAGGGTGGCCGCGCGGGCGTCGGAGATCCCGGGAGTATCGTGGTGGGGAGGGACCAACGCCTGGTTGGACGCCTGTTGTGGGGAAGTGGCGGGTAGCATCCGGCGTGGCGAGGCGGGTCTCTTCGAAGTTGGGATACCGGTGCTGGCCTGGCTGCTGCCGTCGGAGGCGCGCCAGGCGGTGTTGGGAACGATCCAGGGGAGCACCGAAGCGCCGGTGATGGCGCTGCTTTCGGCGAGGCGCATCGAACACACCGTGGTACTGCCGCCGGTCTCCTCGGCTTCGGGGCAACCGTTGGACGCGGGTCTGCTCCTTGCTTCGGCCCTGGTGGAGCAGCAGCGGGGACGGGCGGGAGTGGCATTGGAGTGGGAGCGGGGAGCGATGGCGGCGACGCAGGGGCAGGGGAGCGAGGCGCTCGAACTCGCGGTTTTGGATTTGCTGGCGGCGGCGCGGATCTTCGACTGGGAGCAACTGGCGACGCTCTTGGATGACTGCGAGGATGGCGCGAGCCTGCATCGGTTGGTTGAGATTTCGGAAGGCGAGCCGCGGCGCTGGGCGGCTTTGTATTCCCTGGTCGCGGCGGGCGGGAGTGCCCGGAAGGTGTCGGACTACCTCGCGCGCCATGGGGAATCGGGCTTGGGCGATCTGCGGCGGGCGTTGGGTGAGGGGACCGGCGCGGTCCAGGCACTGCTCCGCGACGGCAACCGGATCCATGTGGGACGGGTGCGGGGGTGGCTGTTGCGCCTGACCGGCGCGCACGCGGCGTCGCGGTGGGTGGTGTCGGCGACGCAACGGGCGCCGAACCTGGCGCTCGCGGTCCGGTACCTTCTCTGGCTGGACGGGTTTTTCCTGGTGATCCTGGGGTTGTGGTGGGGGCGACGGATTTTTCTGGCGGACACCAACCGCAGGTTTCAGCCGCGGCCCGACTTCATTTCGGTGGGGGTGGTCGCGGCGACGGCGGCGCTGGGTCTGTTTCTGGCGAGCGAACGTTTCCTGGGACTACCTCCCGGGGTCGCGGCGGGGCGCGCGGCTTCCGGCATGCCGGTGCTCAAGGCCCGGTTGCGTTTCGAGCTGCCCCCGGCGAAGAATTCCCTCATGAACGAAAAAGTCATCGGCATGCTGGTCCTCTTTTTTGTGACCCAGTTTGCCATCTATCTGATCGGCCTCAGCCGGCTGCGGCACATCCGCGGGCAGGGGGTGAAGGACCGCGTGAAACTGAAATTGCTGGACAATGAGGAGAGCATGTTCGACGCGCCGCTCTACCTGGGCATCGCGGGAAGCGTGCTGGCGCTGGTGTTGCGGCTCACGGGTTTCGGCGACGTGAGCCTGATGGCGTCGTATTCATCGACCCTGTTCGGGATCCTCTTCTGTTTCATGCTGAAGGTGATGCATGTGCGGCCGTACCGGCAGCAGCTGATCCTGGAATCCTCGGAGCAGGCGGACTCATGAATCGCTCGGTCCTGCTGGTCATCTGCGACTTTCTGATCCTCACCCTCCTGTCGTTCGTGCAGTTCGATGCGACGACGACGGAGAGTGGGGCGGAGCCCGTCAAGGCGCCGGCCGCCGCCGGAGTCTCGGCGCCGGCGATGAGCAACATGCTCGCGACGCTGCAATCGGCGCTGGAACTGGAGCGGATGCAGCGGGACGCCTTGACGAACGCCCTGGCCGCCAGTTCGGCGGAGCTTGCCGAACGCCTGCGGTTGCTGGCGGAACGCGAGTCCGCCCTCACCAACGTGCAGTCCCGCCTCGAGAAATCCGAACAGGACGCCCAGCGCCTGGCCGAGGAACGGGCCCGGTTGGATCGGGCGCGCGCGGAGGCGGCGGCGGCGGTGCGCGAACTCCAGGTCGCGTTCGAGACGACGCGACGGAGCGCGGACTCGCTGCAGGACCGGTTGTCGGACACGACCCGCGAGGCGGCGGCGGCGAAGGCCCGCCTTCAGACCATGGAGGAGGAAATGGTTCACAAACGGGCGGAAGCCCAGGCCATGCAGCAGCAGATCCGCGAGCTCGATGCGGCGCGGGACACGCTGAACGAGGAGAAATTCCAGCTGACGACCGAACTGCGGCTCACGGAGGCCGAAGCGACCGTGGCCCGTCGGGATGTGACCAACCTCACCCAGCAGCTCGTGACGACCGGCGTGGAGAAAAGGGAGCTGATCCAGACCGCCGCGAGGCTCGCGACCAACGTCACGACCCTGTCCCAGGAATCGACGGCGATCCGGGAGCAGATGGAGAAGCAGATCCGATATCCCGCGAACCAGATTTACGCGGACTACCTGACGAACCGGGTCCGCACCGAGATGTCGGGAACCACCCGGGGCGCCCTCGGACAGGAAGTGGTCCGTCGCCGCGAAGCCGTGAGCGTGCTGGTTCGGATCGACGGTCAGGTGTACGCCGTCCTGCACCTTGAGCAGACGCCGCTCCGGCTGTGGCCGACCGACGCGCCGTGGACGGCGTTCTCCGGGGAACTCCTCCGCGGCGACCAGAGGGTTCCGGTCCGTGAATTCGCGCTGTTGAACGCCGATCCGAGGGTGGCGCTCATTCCGATGGACGCGGCGGCGGTGGCGAGCCTGGGCGCGCGAGTGTACGACGTGGCCAAGGATCCGGCCCAGTTCCCGGACGCGGTCGTGATCGGAGGCGACGAGAGCTACTACGGCGAGAGCGCGTTCCGATTGAATCCGGAAAGCACCGGCTATGTGCAGATGGAAAGGTCCACGTTCCGGCGGTGGCTGGGTGAATTCTCACCGCGTCGCGGCGACCTCGCGTTCACGAAGACGGGCGAACTCCTGGGAATTCTGGTGAACGGCGATCAGTGCCTCGTGCTGGATTCCGCGGTGCTGCTTCCGGCGTTCCGCACGGGCCCCCGGCTCGACCCCGCTCCGAACACCGCGGTCGTGCGTTCGGCCCAGTCGATTCTGGATCGGATGCCCCCGGGTCTGCGCTGACGGTTGGCCGGGCGGGAGCGGCCGACGTCCGGTGAGTCCTGTCAAGGATCGGCCCGGTCTTTTCAGCGGGAGGAACGAATCGGCGTGGACGCTCGCGCCGCGCTTCCCCAACGTGGCGCGGTGTCTTCCACGCCCCTGTCCCAGCTTCCCCTGGACGCACCGGTCACGGTGTTGTGGGGTGTCGGGTCGGAGCGCTCCCTTCAGTTGGATCGGCTTGGGATCCGGACGCTGCTTGATTTTCTTTTGCACCGACCGCGGCGCTACGAGGACCGGCGGGAATACCGCGCGATCCGGGATGTGACGGACAAGGGATGGGTGACGGTTCGCGGCCGCGTGGTGGCGCAGGGGGTGAAGCATTTCCGGCAACGCACCCGGTCGGTGTTCGAACTGATCCTCGACGACGGGACGGGGCGGATGCATTGCCGCTGGTGGAACATGCCCTACATGCAGGACCGGACGGTGGTGGGTCAGGAACTCCTGGTGGTTGGGCGGGTGGTCGGGTTGAAGCCGCGCACGATCGATCATCCGGAGACGGAAATCGTCGAGGAAGGCGAGGAACCGTCGGTTCACATGGGACGGATCGTTCCCGTGTATCCCCTGACCGAGGGCGTCTCCCAGCGTTGGATGCGGGGCCGGATGTGGAGCCTGGTGGAGCACGTGGCATCGCGGGTGCCCGAACCGTTCCCGGAGGTGAAGGCGGGCGGATTTCCGACGCGGGCGGAGGCCATCCGAGCGCTTCATTTTCCGAAGGACCCCGACGAAGCCGAGGTGGGGCGGCGCAGGCTGGCGTTCGACGAGTTCGTGAACCTGCAACGCGAGATCCAGGGTCGAAGGCGGCGCCTGCAGGCGGCGGCGCGGGGTTTGCCGTGTGGCGGTGACAACCGGTTGATTCGGCCGTTTCTCGGTCGGATCGGGTTCCGACTGACCGAGGCGCAGAACGCCGTCCTCCGCGAGATACGCCACGACCTGGGGGGACCTTGGCCGATGCGGCGCCTCGTCCAGGGCGACGTGGGCTCGGGCAAGACGGTGGTGGCGGCGGCGGCGGCCCTGATGGCGATCGAGAGCGGCTACCGGGTCGCGCTCATGGCGCCCACGGAAATCCTGGCGGTCCAGCATGCGGGGCGCTTTCGGGGGTGGTTCGAACCCCTGGGTCTTCGAGTCGCCTGCCGGACGGGTTCCGGAGGCGGAGGTGGAACGGAACCGGAAGTCGCGCTGCCCGGCGGGGTATCGAATTCCGCTGGGGCCGACTTGACCGTCGGAACGCACGCCCTGTTGGAAGGCGGGGTTGCCCCGGACAACCTGGGGCTCGTGATCATCGACGAGCAGCACAAGGTCGGGGTGA
>JBFWOK010000239.1:0-8673 GCA_050250555.1 Limisphaerales bacterium | reverse complement strand
AGCTTCCATCCGCCCAGATCCACACCGTTGAACAACGGCCGGAATCCCGCCTCCGTCTCCGCCTTCGACAGCCGGACCGTCAGGTCCTGCGGCGTCGCGTCACCCGACTCCAGAGCCAGGGCCCAACGGATTCCACCGAGAATGTGCTTCTGATACGCCTGGCTCACCGACACGTCGTTCTTCCGCCCCGCGAGCGACGGGTCCGCATCCCAGACGTCCTCGCGGTGCCCCAGCGAGGTGTACCAGACCCGGCCCTTGCCGTAGAGCCGCGCCCAACTGATCGGATAGTGCCCCGGCATCCGCGAGTTGGGATGCTGATCCAGATCGAGCAACGCCTTCACCGCCTTCCGCTGGTACCCGTTCAGGATGTAAATCTCGTCGAACACCTTGAAGGAACTCCCCAAATGGCGGTTCGACGGAAAGGCCGGATCGCCGTTGAAAGCCTCCACCGCCGCCTGTTCCCTGTGGGTCCTGAACTCACCGTTGATCATCACCGTGTACGGATGCAGCGGCTTGTGACCCCGGAAAGTGTCCGTCGCCGAATGCATCCCCACGAAACCCTTCCCGCCTTCCACCCAACTCAGGAACGCGCCGACATCCGGAATCGGAAGGTCCCCGGTCGTGTTCGCGAAGATCACCGCATCCACCCCCTCCAGCGCCGCCGGCGTCATCTTTCGACCCATGTCCTCGTCCGTTCGGACGTAGTCCACGTCAAAGGAACCGTCGGCCTTGCCCAACTCCGCGAGCACCCGTTCCGCCGTCGGAATCGAACTGTGCCGGAAGCCCTTGGTCACCGTGACCACCAGCACCTTCTTTGGAGCCGCGGAAACGACCAGCGTTCCAGCAAGACCCGCCGTGAGACACAGAAGCGCCGCGCGAAAAGCGGCCCGGGGAACAGACAACGGTTTCGTTTTCATGTCGTCGGGAAACAATGGGTCCGGGGATTCAAGGCGACGCGGGCCGTCCACGCCAGCGCGATCTTCTTCGCGGCGAATCCCCGACAACCCCGGGGCCCAACAGCAACCGCGGGGAAATCGTCCCTTGCAGCGATCCGGTCGCGCGGGCTATTTCTCAAGCCTCCCAGGTCCTGTCACCGGCAACCGGCGCCGACGCCGGGATCGTCCGCACCAGGTCGGGCCAGCCACCTTCACTTCACTTATCCCATGCGCCCCACCACCGCCCGAACCCATCCCCGCCGCCTCGCGCAGGCTCGCCCCAACCGGACGCGATCCTACCCCGACGCGGGTTTCACGCTGATCGAACTTCTGGTCGTGATCGCGATCATCGCCATCCTGGCGAGCATGCTGCTCCCGGCGCTCGCCCAGGCGAAGGCCCGGGGCAAGTCGATCCAGTGCATCAACAACCTGAAGCAGATGGGGATCGCCATGATCCTCTACTCCGACGAGTACGACGGCTACATCCCCCGTGGGAACGGGTATCCTTGGTTCCTTTGTTACATGCCCTACATGCCGGAGGGCGGCACCGACAGGGATTTTCGCCAGGTCCGGATCTATCGGTGCTCCATGTATCCGAACAAGGACCAGAAACGGCAGCAGATCATCACCTACGTCATCAACGCCTGGAAGTTCACGGGTCCGACGGACAAGGTCGGATCCGAACAGGTCGGGCCGTCCAAACTCACCGCCTTTCAGGTCCCCAGCGACACCATCCACCTCACCGACAATGAAAACGGGTCCTGGCGTCCCATCGTCACCGGCTACCAGGATGGCATCACCGACCTCAACGATGTCTGGGCACCCGGACACCTCCCCTACACGGAAACTTCCGCAACACGACGCTTGAGCACCGAACGACGCGTCGCCGCGAAACGCCACAACGACGGCGCGAACTCAGTCTTCCTCGACGGCCACGCCGGCTACCTCAAGGCCCGGGCCATCGTGACCGACCGCTGGCGCGAAGTCCGTGACGCCGCCGCCCGGATCCCCTGACTCGACCCCGCTTCCACGCGCGGATCGGATCCACCCCGCCGCTACTTGAAGAATTCCTTGGCCCGGTCGAGGAACGATTTCGCGCGGGGATGGCTGTCGCTGTCGCAGAGCCCCGCGAACTCCTCGAGCTTAGCCCGCTGCGCGCCGGTGAGATGCGAGGGCACCTCGAGCGCGACGCGAACCAGGAGATCCCCGCTCCCATACCCCTGGAGGTTCTTAACGCCTTTTCCCTTCAAGCGGAACACCGTCCCTGGCTGGGTCCCGCTCGGAATCCGAATGGAGGCCTTGCCGGCGAGAGTCGGCACTTCGATCTCCGACCCGAGCGCGGCCTGAACAAAACTCACGGGAACCTCGCAGGCGAGGTCGTCGCCCTCGCGTTCGAAGATCTCGTGCTGTTTCACGTGAAGGATCACGTAAAGGTCCCCCGAAGGGCCTCCCCGCATGCCGCCCTCCCCGTTCCCGGTGGAACGAAGGCGGGTCCCCGTGTCGACCCCGGGCGGAATCCGGATCTTGATCCGCGAGGACTTCTCGCGCCGGCCGCTGCCGCGGCAGAATTTGCACGGCTTTTCGATGATCCGGCCCGCGCCTTCGCACCGGGAACACGTCTGGGCGATGCTGAAGATGCCCCGCGACGTCACCACCTGTCCCCGCCCCCCGCAGGTGGAGCAGACCTTGAGACTCGACCCCGACTCGGAACCGCGGCCCTGGCAGTGTTCGCAGGTCTCCGGCCGGGTGAGATTGAGGTCCTTCTCGGCTCCGAGCACCGCCTCCTCGAGCGTGATCTGCAGATCGTACCGAAGGTCCGCCCCCCGCGAAGGCGCTGTCGGATCCGCCGAACGCGCCTCCCCGAAAAGCTCGCTGAAGATCCCGCCGGCGGCGCCGCCACCGAAGACCTCTCGAAAAATCTCGAACGGATCGTGGAATCCACCCCCGGAACCCCGGCCCGCGCCGGCCCGCATCCTCGGGTCGAACGCCGCGTGGCCGTGCTGGTCGTAGGCGGCCCGCTTCTGCGGGTCGCTCAAAGCCTCGTACGCCTCGCCCAATTCCTTGAACTTCTCCTCGGCGGCCTTGTCCCCCGGATTCTTGTCCGGATGGAACTTCACGGCCTGCTTGCGATAGGCCTTCTTGATGTCGTCCGCCGACGCGTCCCGGGCAACCCCAAGGACCTCGTAGTAATCGCGCTTGGCCATGCGTCAGGAGCCCTTCGGTGCCCGCGCCACCACCACGTTCGCCGGGCGCAGCAGGCGCTGCTGCAGGCGGTAGCCCTTCCGGAGCTGCTGAACGACGTGCCCTTCGGGAACTTCAGCGGATTCCTGCTCGGAAACCGCTTCGTGCCAGGTGGGATCAAACGGCTGTCCGTGAGCTGAAATCTCCTCCAGCCCCGCGTCCTTGAGCACCCCCTTCAATTGCACCAGAACCATCTCGATCCCCGTCTTCAGGGAATCTATCGACGTTTCCTGGGAGGAATGAACCGCTGAAAGGGCGGCATCCAGGTTGTCGAGGGCGGGAATCAGCTTCTCCATCAGGGACTGGTTGGCGTACTGAACCGCTTCCTGCCGCTCCCGGGCGGCGCGTTTCCGATAGTTTTCCAGGTCCGCCACCGTCCGCAGCACACGGTCCTTCAGTCCGTCCGCGAGTTCGGCCTTCTCCCTCAACGCCGCGAATTCCTCGGGCGTCACGACAGCCGACGCGGAAGTGGAATTCGCCGCGCCCACGCCCTCGGTCGACGCCTCCGCGGATGCGGCGGCCGACATGGCGTTCTCCGTTTCATTCGTTTGGTTCGTTTCCTTGCTCATGCCTCGTTTCCAAAACATTCAGGGCGGCCAGATTACATGCCCCGCGCCAGCAAGCAACCGGGTCAAGCGGCCTTCCTCGGAGTTCCCAGCCGGTTCGCCGGATGCCGGTACCGATAAAAGCTGACCGCCACAGCGAAGATTCCCGCCACGACGAGGGTCAGGAACCCATAGAACAGGAAACGTCCGGAAGTCACCGACGCGCTGCCCCCGCCTTCGCCCGCCAGTTTCGTGATCCATGAAACCCAAAGGTTGCCGACCGAAACCGTCAGCAGCCAGAAGCTCATGATGGTGCTCTTCATCTCCTTTCCCGCCTCCGTGAAGGCGAACTCCAGGCCGGTCGTCGAAACCAGGACCTCCCCCGCCGTCAGCACCAGGTAAGGCACCGCCTGCCACGCCAGACTCACCGACTCCCCCGCCTCCAACCGTCGCTGAAGCCAAGCCACAATCACAAACGACAAACCCGTCAACACCAACCCGGATCCCATCCTCCGCAACGGCGTCGCCAACCGGCCCGCCAGCGGGTACAGCCACAAGGTGAAAAGCGGTACCAGCATCATCACGATCGCCGGGTTCGCCGCCTGCATCTGCTCCGCACCCACCTTGAACCCCAGCAACGTGAACGGAACCATCTGGGATCCCTGAGCGATCCAAGTCGATCCGTGCTGGTCGAACAGGGCCCAAAACGGCGGTATCAGCGCGAAAACTCCCAAAATCGGTCCCACCGACGCCGCGGCCTCCACCTCCTCCGGCCGGAATCGATCCCGCGCCGTGTCCCAGAAGCCCTGGCCCGGCTTGCGCCCCGAATAGCGCCTCAGCGCATACCCGAACACGGCGAAAAATCCAGCGCCCTTCGTCTTCCGCGAAGGCGGAACCCGCACATAGTGCCGCGTTCCCAGCCAGAAGACGAGC
Organism: Limisphaerales bacterium; assembly: GCA_050250555.1. GTDB lineage: Bacteria > Verrucomicrobiota > Verrucomicrobiia > Limisphaerales > CAIMTB01 > CAIMTB01. The sequence goes on along the minus strand of JBFWOK010000239.1, from coordinate 4,019 downwards.
GTCGCAATCCCCATCAGAATCCCCGGAACTCCAAACGCCCAACCGTACCCATAGTGGTTCTTGATCCACGGAATGCTCAGGTAGGACGCCAGCGAGCCGAGATTGATCGACCAATAGAACGCCCCATACGCCTTCTGAAGGAGATGCGCCTGATCGGGCCGGAACTGGTCCCCCACGAACGCCGTCACACACGGTTTGATCCCTCCCGCCCCAAACGCGATCAGGCCGAGTCCGACGTAGAGGCATGTGGTCTTCGTGTCCACGCCGGCCCACAGGTCGCTCATCGCAAGCACCCCATGCCCGGCGCAGTAGAACAACGACACCCAGAGGATCGTGTGGTACCGGCCCAGGATCTTGTCCGACAACCAGGCCCCAATGAGGGGAGTGAAGTAATTGGCCGAAATGAAGTAATGAATGATCGCCGTCGCCTGATCCGGAGTCTTGGCCAGGATCGTCGTGATGTAGAGCATCAGAATGCCCCGCATCCCGTAGTAACTGAATCGTTCGCACGCCTCGTTCCCGACGATGTACTTGATCTGCTTCGGAAAACGGTCCTTCCGCTTGCTGTCCGCCGGGTTCGATGTCGTTGCCGTGCCGCTCACCCGCCCCGCTTACGTCATTCCACCCCGGTTTGGAAAGGCCGACCTTTCCCCAAGCCATTTTTCGCCTCGCAGAACCCCGCCCCATTTCACCACGATTCCCTCCAATGAACCCCGTCTCCATCCAACTCCTGCTTTCGCTCGCCCTCCTGGCGCCCCCGCTCCCTATCCTGGCAGCCGACCCCCCGGCTCCCAGCACCCTGTCCGACCAGGAGAAAGCCGACGGCTGGCGCCTCCTCTTCGACGGCACCACGACCCGCGGATGGCGCTCCTTCAAGAAGGACAGCTTTCCAGCCCAGGGCTGGACCGTCCGGGACGGCTGCCTCGGACATGTCGGCCAGGCCGGCGGCGGGGACATCGTCACGGTCGACACCTTCCAGAACTACGAGTTTGTCTTCGAATGGCGGATCAATGCCGGCGGCAATTCCGGCGTGAAATACTTCATCGACGAAAAACGCAACGGCGCCATCGGCCACGAATACCAGTTGCTCGGCCCCCGCAACGAGGCCGAGGCCCGCAAGGACCTCAAACACGCCACGGCGTCGTTCTACGACGTCCTCCCCGTCGGAACCACCACGCTCCCCCGTAACCCCGGACTCTGGAACCAGTCCCGGATCGTCATCCGCGGCCAGGACGTCGAGCATTGGCTGAACGGGGAACGCGTGCTCGCGTACACCCTCGGAAGCGAACCGGTCGTCGCCGGCATCGCCGCCAGCAAGTTCAAACGCGTCGACGGCTTCGGAACCAGCTTCCCCCACCCGATCCTGCTCCAGGATCACGGCGGCGAGATCTGGTTCCGAAACCTCAAGATCCGCCCGTCCAAGCCCTGATCCTGATCGACGCTTTGCGAATCCTGGCCCCTTGAACCCGCGCTTTGGCATCGGCGAGGTCCCCAGCCCTCTTTCGAGCACCTTGCCCGGCGCCGAACCCAGGGAAATCCCGGAGAATTTCGTCCGCTCCGGTGCCGCCAACCCGCCATCCCCTCGGCAAAGTTCACGGAAACCGATGGGGAAGCTCCCAGCCGTCGGTCCCCCTCATGCGGATTACGGCCCTGCAGAACTCAGGCGCGTGGCAAGCCCACGAGGTAACCTCCAAGAGGCAACCTCCAGGAGGCAATACACCTTTTGCTGTTCGGCCATTTCTTCTTATTCATTTACCGCTGCTTCGATTGCGGCGATGTCGATCTTCATCTGCTTCATCATCGCGGCCATTGCCTTATCAGACACGCTTTTGTCTTCATTCATCGTCAGTTCCGTCAATCTCTTCGGGTAGATCTGCCATGAAACGCCGAAGCGATCCTTCAGCCAGCCACAGTGGCTTTCCTCACCACCATTGGCGGTAAGCGCTGCCCACAATCGATCGGCTTCAGCCTGACCGTCTGTCGCGACTGCAATGGATACAGCCTCGGTCAGTGTGAACATCGGACCCGCATCGAGTATCTGGTAAGGCACCCCGCCCAGGGAAAAGTCTATCACCGAGTAGGTGCCGTGTCCGGCATCGCCGGAAAAGGTCGTCTCGACACGGCTTCCGGGAATCAGGGAACAGTAGAACTCCGCCGCTTCACGGCCTCTGCCGTCGCGGAACCAAAGACAGGTGCGGATAGTGGTGATCATAGTCTCAGTGGTGTGGGATCTGTTCCTGTTGCCGAACGCCTGCGTCTGCGACGACGGGATCAGGCTAGGTCCTGGAACACGGACCTAATCGCCGTTCGCAGGACGCGATGGTTCCGCAATCATACGTCGACATACTGTGCGACTGCCGATGGGGCCGGCATCGCCAGGCCGTCCTGCCGGAGGCCTTCACGATGGAACTCGATGGCCTCGCGGATCAACTGCTCCGTCTCTGGCAACGTCTCTCCAGCGGCGGCGCAACCAGGGAGATCGGGTACGTGGGCTCCGAAGCCGTTCTGGCTCCGCTCAATGACAATCGCGTATCGCATGGTGCTCACGGGCACCGGTTCCCTGGACCGGTTCGGTCGGCGCCGCATTACCGCAAGCGTTTGCCTGCTTTTTCATCCCAACCCTCAGCGAGCTCAGCTTCCGCCCATCCAATCGGCAACTTCCGATTTGGCATATTCACCTTGGGTCCCTCGGCAATCCTCCTCATGAAAAATGCTCGCGGAAACGTGCGCCAACCATCTGTGGTTTCGATACCATCAGGTAAATCAAGTTCCACTCTCACCAAATTGGGTCGTATATGCTCCCAAAGACGCAGGCGGGCCAATCCTTCTACGAGAACCCCTCCAGGCATGCGGCTCCATTTGGTTCTTCCCATCCCAATCGAGCCATTCTCTATGAACAGTACGAGCGCTTCGCCGCTCGGTTCTATTGAGAGGATTATCGAATTTACGCCCGCTGTGACTTGCCATGATCCGAGCGAACTAGGTTTCTCGTCAACCTGCGCGCGGAGCAAAGACGGCGCCGCGGGAGCAAGGGTGGCGACGCCGATGCACTGGAGTACACGCCTACGGGTAACTTGCATAGTGTTGTTTGCCAAACGCCTGCGTCTGCGACGGCGGAGATCAGGTCAGTCCGGGAACCCGGGGCTCAACCGCCGTTGGCAGGACGCAATGGTTCGCTGTCATGGCTCCAATAAGCGGTCCCGCCAGTACTCTGGTCTCCTGTGACCGTGGGCGACCGCAACGACAACAACGCTGTCGTCTCGAATCACGTAGGCAAGGTAGTAAGGGAAGACCGGGCAATTGGCGCGCCGATAACCTCCTGGGCGCATCCGCCATAGCAATGGGTTCTGCGCCATCTATCGGCACATGTCTTCAACCTCCCGACGAAATCGCTCGCCCAAGCCGGCCTCCCGGCCCTCGTAGAACTGAGCCGCCTCGCACATTTCTGCAACGGCCTCGGAGAGGAAGTGCAACGTCATCGCCGTAATCGGCGCTCGACCTCCGCAAATGCTTCTGCGGCCGGGACCAATCGAGCACCGCCCCGATCCAGCCGCTGGATGCGATCCCGGATCTCCGCGTCCCACGCTGCGTCAACCTCCGGCGAAAGCACGGGTTCGACACTTGCTAGGATCCGATGTGCGAGCGCAAACCGCTGATCGGAAGGCAAATCCATCGCCTCCGAGGCCAGCGACTCCAAGGTTTTGCTCATGGAGGGAGAGTAGTCCGCCGCGGCGTGGTGTCGAGTCTCGGCTCGAAGGGCACCGAACGTCCGAACTGAGCGACGCGGGTGGCCTAGCGCGTCCGCGTTGGCAACTGACGCCACCCGCCCGCGTTCGCTCCAGTGATATTGTTGAACTAAGCCGCTGCGCGGCGATGCGGTGGTGAAACGGGCTTCTTCGATGAGCTGTTGTGGCCGGGTGACGGCACGTTCGGAGTATTTACGATGGCGGTGCATGAAAAATGCCAATCCATACTCCATTCATCCCAAGCATCTCCAGAACGCCATGGCGCTGCGACGC
>JBFWOK010000238.1:0-8724 GCA_050250555.1 Limisphaerales bacterium | reverse complement strand
TTGTCATCCCAGGCCTGGGAGGTGCGGATCGGCTGGGTGCTGGATCCCGTGCCGTCCCCGGTCGTGGTCTGGACCCGATCGGTTCGGATCAGCCGGTCCATACCGTCGTAGGTGAAGACCGAGACGTTGCCGCGCGGGTCCACATCCCGGACGACGTTGTTGCGGGAATCGTACTGGCGCAGGCTGACATTGCCGGCGCTGTCGGTGAAACGGTCCAAACGGTTGAGGGCGTCGTAGCTCTTCGTCGTCACGAACGTGGTGACGGCGCCGTCGAGGTCGGAACGTTCGGACTCGGTGATCCGCACGGGATTGGACCCGGCATCGTACTCGACGCGGACGCTGGTGCCGGCGGGATCGACGGTCTCAATGAGGCGATGCGCGGTGTCGTGTCGGGTGACGGTGGCGTGCCCATTGGGATTGACCGTCCGGACGACCAGGGAGGCGGGGTTGTACTCGATCGTCCGGGTCGCGCTTCCGTCGAGGATCGCGGCCTGGGATTGGGCGTCGAACAGGAGGACGGAGCGGCGAACGAGGCGGTTCATCCCGTCGTACTCGAATCGAATCTCGGAAAGTCGGACATTCCCCGCGGATCCCGCGGCGTCCACCAGTTCGCCTTCGACCACCTCCCGAATGACATTTCCGTTCGGGTCGTGGTCGGTGCGGGTGACATTACCCATGGCGTCGATCTCGGTGACGCGGCGGTCGAAGCCGTCGTAGACGAAGGTCCGGACGTGGGGGTCGTTCTCGAGTCCATCGGCTACGCGGACCAGGTTGCCGTTGCCGTCGTAGTCGGACTGGCTGGTGGATTGGCTGGGCGAGCCGGGAGCGCGGATGACGTGAAAGGGAAGGTCGCGTTCATCGAAGATGGTTGCGACGGTGGCGTTGGTGCGTCCTCCGCGGACCGCCTCGCCGCTTCGGGTGAGCACGAGATTTCTGTTGCCGTCGTAGGCGAAGTCGACCGTCACCGAATGCGTTGGGTCGACCTCGCGGATCTTACGGACGGGCTTGTTGAGGATCTCGTACTCCACGTCGGTCGTGAGCACCGGGTTGGAGGCGTCGGGGCCGCCGGGTCCGACGTTGTGGACGTCGATGCGGGTGATGTTGTCGTTGGCGTCGTAGTGGAACTCCGTTGAATGGCGGATGCCGGTTCCCGGGGTGACTTCGGGTGAGGACCAGCGGACCACCTGATCGAGCTCGTTGTAGACGGTTTCGAAGGTGAAGTTCCTGGGATCGACGACCTGGGTGCGGTTGCCCAGGGCGTCGTAGGCGTAGCGGGTGGTCAGCGCGAGATTGTCGGCATCGATGATGCGGGCGCTGCGGAAGCCGCGGCCCGGCCCGTTTTCGAAGTAGGTGAACTCGTTGCGGCGGCGGCGTCCGGTGCCATCGTCGGGATGGACGTGGGCGGTGACCTGGCCGAAGGCGTTGTACTCGTACGAGTGAACCACGTTCGCGAGTCGGCCCACGCTGTTGGTTCGATTGCCGCGCTTATCGTAGGCGTGCCGGATTTCCTGACCGCGGCTGTCGACGTGACGGGTCAGGAAATTCATTCCGGCGCCGCAGCAACCTCCCAGCCCGGAGGCGTACTCGAAGAACTCCTCGATGGCCTCCTGGTTTCCCGTCGGTGTGTGCGTTCCCGGAAGGAGCCGGTGGACCCGGAGGTTGCCGCGCGATTCGGGGTTGGCGGCGGGATCGAGATCGGACTCGTAGATCCGCTCCACGACATTTCCGTTGGGCAGGATCTGACGGGTGACGAGGCTGTCCGCGTTGTATTCGTAGGCCGTCTCGAACCAGTCGGGATCGCCGGCCCGGAGGCGGTTCCCGGGGCGGTTGGAAGTGTCCGTGGTCGGCAGCGAGGGGTCCGCCCGCCCCGTGAACCGCCGTTCGAGGACGAGGCGGTTGGCACGGTCGAAGAACGATTCGCGGACGTTGCCGACGCGGTCGTTGACAATGGTCTTGAGGATCGAGTCGCGGTTGCCCGCGCCGGGGGTGAGGCGGACATAGGTGAAATCGGTCACTTCGTTCGAGTAGCCCCACGATTGGCGGATGACGCGGTCGAAGAGCAGGTCGGCGGGGTCGGTGACCTGCGAATAGGTGTTGCGAAGGAAGGTCTGGCCCTTCGCGTCGGTGATCGTGAGGAGGTTATGATTGAGTCGGGAGTCGGCGAACCCGTGCGTGTACGTGTAGACGGTGGTCTTGCCCTCAGGGAAGGCATTGCCCGCGGACGCCACCGTGACCTTGGGGCGGGTCACGGACTTGAGATCCCCGTACGAACCGCCGGTTTCGTTCTTGCCGTAGTGCGAGTACCTGATCTCCCGGCCGGTGAAATCCTGGATGGACTGTAGGAATCCCTCGGGCGTGTAGCCGATTCGGATCGGACGGTTGAGGGTGTCGATGACCTCGACCAGGCGACCCTCGGCCGAGTAACTGAACTGAAGCGTGTTCCCGTTCCTGTCCGCGAGGCGGCGGAGTCGGCCGTCCCACGGCGTGCCGATCAGCGGGTGGAAATTCCAGACGCCCTGATTCGGGAAACGGATTGTCAGCGAACCGTCCCCTTCGACCTCAACGCGGCGGAAGAACTCGGGGCGGGCGTAACTGCCATCCGGTTGAAGACGGTAGAGGTCGCGGCGGCCGGTCCCGTCGCAGAGCACGAGGTCGGCGCCCTGGGGGTAGAGCGCGACATTATAGGAATAGTCCCAGTTGCGGCCCATGGCCGTGTAGGCGCCGGTTCGCGATCGGTAGGTGCGGGTCCAGACGAAATCGGTGCCGCGACCCCGGATCCGGAGATCCTCGATCTGCAGTTGTTCCTCGCCGGAGAAGAGGCTGATGGGCTTGCCGGATTCCCCAGGGGAATCGCAATCCTCGTCGTCCTCGTCGCCACCACCTCCGCCGTCACCCTCGCCATCCCCGTCGCCGTCGCCGGGGCCGCCGTCACCGTCGCCGTCTCCGTCCCCATCGCCCGGGCCGCCATCGCCGGGGCCACCATCACCTGGGCCGCCTTCGTCCGGGCCGTCGCCGTCGCCGTCGCCATCCCCGTCTCCGGGGCCGCCAGGGCTGTCGTTGTCCGTGGGGCCGGGCGGTTGGTTGTCGTCATCGGGGCCCGGGCCGTCACCGGGACCGGGGCCGGCGCCCGGGTCGTCATCGGGACCGGGACCGGGACCGGGACCGCCGCCCGGTCCACCACCGGGACCTCCGCCGGGACCTCCGCCCGGTCCCCCGCCGGGACCTCCGCCGGGGCCCCCGTCGCCGGGTCCGCCATCGCCGGGACCTCCGATGGGGCCGCCGCTGCCCGAGGTTCCTTCCCGGGTACCGTGCCAGCCGGGCGCGAGGATGCCGACGCCTGGATCGGTGCAGACGAGGCGGCCGTCGGCGGAGACGGTGGCGGAGCCGACGATTTCAAACCGGCCGGTGTCGTGGTTGAAGCTCCAGAGGGCGCTCTTGGCTCCCGGGGGGAGGGGAAGGCCGGTGACGGTGTCGGGGAGGTTGGGGAAGCAGGCGGGGACGGGTTCGGCGAAATTCTGGCCGCCGTCGGTCTGGATGGTGATGACATCCTGGATGTCGAGTCCGAGGGGCAGTGGGCCTGGGAGTCGGTCGGGGGCGACCGGAGCGATCCCGACCCTGCCGCCGCGGGTGCCGTTCTCGCTGTAAAGGGAGTTGGGAGGGATTTGGATGCCAACGCCGTCGAACTGCGGGTGGGCGGCCACGAATTCCGGTGTGAAACTGAGGGACGTGACGCCGCCGGGGTTGACGGGTTTGAGGGTGCCGGCGGGGATGCGCGGAAGGAAAATCGGATCGAGCATCACTTCTTCACCGGCTCGGCCTTCCCACTTCTTTCCGACGTTCGGGTAGTAGGCGAGGTCCGGGTACCGGAGCCCTTGCGCCGGATCGACGACGGTGCGGCCGTCGATGTGGACGAAGAAGGGACCGGCGGGGACGGGTTCGAGTCGGAAGTTCCCCTGGGCGTCGGTGACGGCGCGCAGGTTCTCCTCCTGCCCGTCGATGGTGATCGTCACGCCGCCGAGGGGGACGTTGACGAATTCGTTGGGTCGATCGGGGACGTTCTGAAGTTCGGACGCGAAGATCCGGCCGTAGACGGCGGTGGCGGGGAGGGGGGTGAGGCTGATGGTGTCGAAGTCGATGACCCCAGTGCCGCCGTAGGTGCCGTCGCCGTCCGCGTCGATGGCACGTCCTCGTTCATCGCGGAGGGAGTCTCCGACGACGGTGACGCGGACGCGGGCGCTGCCTGGGAGGGGTTCGAGGTGGAAGAGCGTCAACGTCCGGCGGTCATTGGCGAGTTCCAGTCGGCCGAGGATGCGTCGACCGCCGTGGGTGGCGAAAACCTGGGAGGCGTTGACGACGGTGTCGGCGGCCAGCGGGGAGGAGAAATAAAGCGCGGTTTCGCGGCTGACGGCGACGTCGCCGGCGCCGTGCGAAGGGGAACTGGTGAAGGTGGTGGGTGGCGGGGTGGCGGCTTCGTAGGCGTTGAAGAAAACCGAGGCCGACTTGGTGACCGCGCCGGTGTTGTCGGTGGCGCGGGCGTAGAGTTCCACGGTGCCCGCCGTGGTTTGCGACCACGGAACGCTGAAGGGTTCGGATGCGGCCTCGCCGAGCGACGCCCCATTGGCGAAGAACTCGACTTTCTGAATTGAGCCGTCGGGATCGGAGGCGACCGCCGTGAGGGATCGGCTGACGGGGATTGGGGCCATGGCACCGGCGAGGGGCGCCGTGAGCCGGACCTGGGGAAGCTGGTTGCGACCGGCTGTGGCGTCGGCGCGCAGCCGATAGAAGTTCTCGGTCGATCCGATCGTCAGCGAGATCGAGTATGTGTTGCCGTTTCGTTCCGGGGTGGAGCTGACGCCGCGCCAGACGGGGCGCCCGGCGAGACTCGGGGTTTGCTCGACGGACCAGGCGGCGGAAGTGGAAGTCCACGTCAGGCGCAACGTGCGGCTGTCCGGTCTGGAGATGGCGAGACCTGGGGCGGCGTTTTGGCCCATGGCGGCGGGGGCGAGGCCGAGGAGGAGGAGGAGGAGGAGGCCGCAGGCCAGCGCGGGATGCAGGGTGGGCCGGCGGTTTGGAATGGAGCGTGTCACGGTAGCATCGAGTTCGGCACGGGATGGGACGGCGAAGATGGGACGAAGGGCATCCCGACGAGGGGAGGAGCGCTGGCGCGCGTCGTGGCCGTTTCTGGATGAAAACGTTCCATACCGACAGCAGACAAAAACAGGCCCCTCACAGGCTCCTCCCCCTTCGGTGAAGCCGGTCGCCCAGCGGGACTTGATGGGTTGTAGGGGAGCGCGGCCCTCATCGCGAGCGATTTATCCCGCGGATTCTCATTTTTTTTGGGGGCGGGTTTCGTGACCGCGTGGAGGGACTTCTTCGCGGCGATGCCGCCGGCGCCGAACTGGCGGGGCCGAATCCGGGTGGGTACGATCGCCGGGTGAAGTTCGAATTGAGGGCGCCGTACGAACCCGCGGGGGATCAGCCGCGGGCGATCGCCGACCTGGTGGAGGGGGTGACGTCGGGGAGGCCGCACCAGGTCCTCCTCGGGGTCACGGGTTCGGGCAAGACGTTCTCGGTCGCGAACGTGATCCAGGCGGCGCAGCGGCCGACGCTGGTGATCTCCCACAACAAGACGCTGGCGGCGCAATTGTACGCGGAGTTCAAGGCGTTCTTTCCCGGGAACGCGGTCGAATACTTCGTGAGCTACTTCGACTACTACCAGCCGGAGGCGTACATCCCGCGAACCGACACGTTCATCGAGAAGGACTCGAGCGTGAACGAGCAGATCGAACGGCTCCGACTCTCGACGATGAGTTCCCTGATGTCCCGGCGCGACGTGATCGTGGTGGCGAGCGTCTCATGCATTTACGGCATCGGGAGCAAGGAGGACTACGCGGCGCTCCTGGTGCCGGTTCATGTGGGCATGGAGTTGAGCCGGGAGACCTTTCTGAGCCGGCTGATCGACATGCAGTACGACCGGAACGACATCGCGTTCGAGCGCGGGCAGTTCCGGGTGCGCGGCGACACGGTGGAACTCCATCCAGCCAACTCGGAGGACGCGGTGCGGATCGAGTTCTTTGGCGAGTCCATTGATCGGATCACGCGTTTCGATCCGCTGACGGGGGCCGTCCTGGAGTCTCCGAAGTCGCTGACGATATTTCCGTGCAAACAGTTCGTGACACCGCAGGCGAAGCTGAAGGGCGCGCTTCTGTCGATCCGCGAGGAGTTGGGCGAACGGATCGCCTGGTTCGAGAAGCAGGGAAAACTGTTGGAAGCACAACGGATCAAGATGCGGACGGAGTACGATCTGGAGCAGTTGGAGGAACTCGGGTTCTGCTCCGGGATCGAGAACTATTCGCGGCATATCGCGGGCCGGCCGAAGGGTTCGCGGCCGTACTGCATCATCGATTTCTTTCCGCCGGATTTCCTGCTGGTCATCGACGAGTCCCACGCGACCGTGCCGCAGATCGGGGGGATGTACGCGGGCGACATGGCGCGGAAGACGGTGCTGGTGGAGCACGGGTTCCGCCTTCCGAGCGCCCTGGACAACCGCCCGCTGGCGTTCACCGAGTTCCGCGAAATGCAGCCACAGACCATCTACGTGAGCGCGACTCCGGGTGGACAGGAGATGGAGTGGGCCGGGGGCCGCGTCGTGGAGCAGATCGTGCGGCCGACGGGGTTGATCGATCCCGAAGTCGTGTTGAAGCCGCTGAAAGGGCAGATCGATGACCTGATCGAGGAAGCGCGCGTGAGGGTGGAACGGAAGGAGCGGGTGCTGGTCACGACGCTGACCAAGCGCACGGCGGAGGAACTCACGGACTACCTCCGCGACATCGGGATCAACGTCCGCTACCTGCACAGCGAGATCGACGCGATCGAGCGGGTCGAGATCCTGCGGGCGCTGCGCAAGGGCGACTTCGACGTCCTGGTGGGCATCAATCTCCTGCGGGAGGGGCTGGATTTGCCGGAGGTGTCGCTGGTGGCGATTCTGGACGCGGACAAGGAGGGCTACTTGCGCAGCACGACCAGCCTGATCCAGACGGCGGGTCGGGCGGCGCGCCATCTTCAGGGAAGGGTGATCCTCTACGCGGACGTCCGGACGTCGAGCATCCAGCGGTTTCTGGCGGTCTCCGAGTACCGTCGACAGCGGCAACTCGCGTACAACCGGGAGCACGGAATCGTTCCGCGCAGCGTCTCCCGCCCCATCGAGGAGGGGTTGGCGCCCGGCCAGGCCGAGAACTCGAAGGCCATTGGGGTCATTCGCGACGCGGGAGGAAACTTCGACGTGACCGAAACGCTTCGGGAACTCGAGGCGGAGATGCTCGAAGCCGCCAACGCGCTTCAGTTCGAGAAGGCGGCCCTCGTTCGGGACCAGATCCAGGAATTGAAGCGGTCGACCGGCGAGAGCGGAACGGGTGGCGGCGGCGGCGGCGGCTCGCGATCGCGCGCGGGGGGGAGATCGAGTGCGGGAGGGCGGAGGGCGGGTCGCCGGCGTTGATGAAACCGCGGTTTCCGGTTCTGGATCAGATCGGATCAGATCAGATCAGATGAGGGTGTTGACGGAAGGCGGCGCGGTGCTTCGGCGGGAGACGAGTTCCGCCCGAAGGACGCGGTGTTCGCGAGCGCCGCCGTGAAGGAGATTGTGCATCACCTCCATGGCTTCGATTCCGAGCCGGAACTTGGGTTCGCGGACGGTTGTGAGCGGAACCCGCGCGTTTTCGGCGCTGAGGATATTGCCGAAACCGGCGATCGAAACGTCCTCCGGGACGCGGACTCCCTGGGACACGAGACCGTTGAGCGCGCCGATGGCGACGAGATCGTTCACGCCTTGGAGGGCGGTGACGCCGAGGCTTTCGCGGACCAATTCCAGTCCCGCCTGGAAGCCATCCTCGACATTCGAGCCGCACTGGAAGACGAGGCGATCGTCGAACTCGATTCCCGCGTCGCGGAGGCCGCGGCGATAGCCTTCGAGGCGGGCCTGCGCGGCGGCGGACACGGTGGGTCCGGCAAGGAAGGCGATTCGACGATGGCCCAGCGCGAGGAGGTGCTGGGTGACGTCGCGGCTCGCGGCCGATTCGTCCGTGCTGACGCGGGCGAAGCCGTCGCAGAAGGAAGGCGCCAGACCGAGGACGACCGTCGGGACAGCGAGTCGCAGGATCTCGGCGTAGATCCCGGGCGAATTGCCGAGACGGGAGACGGGAACGACGAAGAGTCCTTCGATGCGGCGGGCGAGCAGTCGGCGGAGGACCAGTTCCTCGCGTTCCACCTTTTCGAGGGTGTGGGCGAGGAAGAGTTCGAATCCCTGGTCGAAGGCCCGGTCCTCGAGCGCCATGATCAGGCGGGCGTAGACGGGGTTGACAATTCCGGGAATGACGACTCCGAGGAGGCGGGTCGCGCGGGTCCGGAGCCCGGCGGCGAGCGCGTGGGGGACGTAGCCCATTTCCTGGGCCAAGGCTCGGACGCGCGCCTTGGTGGCCCCGGAGATGTCGGGCGCATCGCGCAGCACCTTGGAGACGGTCATGATGGAAACTCCGGCGCGTTCGGCGATGTCTTTGAGGCGTACCATGGAAGCTGAGCTGGGCGGTGCTGGACTGGGTTGGGCGGAGGGCTCAGAAGGGGAGGGGGTGGTGGGAGGGGGGTGGGCCTTCAAGCGTGGGAACCGCTCCAGTGAAGCTTCTGGCGCAGCGTTCGAAAGAACGAACTGCCCCCGAGACGCAGGAGGAGATC
>JBFWOK010000237.1:0-8757 GCA_050250555.1 Limisphaerales bacterium | reverse complement strand
TGAGACACGTGGGAATCGGCCTCCTGATCCACGTTTCAAGCCAGCCCCGCGACTTCGGCCCCGACGAGAACCCCCCCCCCCCGGCCCAATCCGCCTCCCCTGCCGACACCGCGCCCCAGCCAAGCCGGGAGCGCTCCGGGAAAAGCCCGCTGGTTTCACCCTGGCTCCCCACTGGCGCTCACGAGGCGGACGCTACGGCGGGCCGGCGGGAGACCCGCATCGAACTCTCCGACGGAATCCACCTGGAATCACCCGTCATGGTGCTTGCCGCGGAACTCCGGATCCCCGCCGCCGGCCTGGTACTCGCCCGGGATCCGCAGGGCCGTCCGCTCGTCGCCCAGGCGTCGCTGGGGCGCGGACGCTGGGCGTATTCGATCGTCCTCGACACTTGGCGGTGGCGGCAGCACGGGCACCCGGATGACCACGCGCGATTCTGGTCCGCGCTGCTCTCCTCCATCGCCCGTACCAAGACCACGACCACGACCACGTCCCAGGGCTCCTGGTCCCTGTCGGAGGCTTCCCAGCCCTTTTTTGTGGACCACCCGGTCACGGTCTTCTGGTCCGGGGCACAGGAAATCCCGCCACCGCCCGCCGAGGTCCGCGCCGGCGGCGCGCGGGGCGAACCCGCGATTCCCCTGCGCTTGAGCCCGCTTCTCGCGGAGCCCTCCCTTGGCCAGGCCGCCTACTGGCCCATCCACCCCGGTTGGCACAAGATCCGCGCGATTCCGGACGGCCCCACCCTCGATTTCTACGTGCACCCCTCCCAAGCCCTGCCGGGTGTCCGGGCCCAACTCGCGGACGACGCCGCCCGGCGGGTCCCCGCACTCCCACCCGCATCCGCATCCGCACCCATGCCCGGTCGGGAGGATCGATCGTCGTTCTCGGCCCCGGAATCCCGCCGCTGGATTCGCCTGACAGCCTTCCTCGCCTTCGTGTCCAGCGCCGCGGGCCTCTGGAGCCGCGGCGCGGGAACACTCGTTCGCGGGCGCCCCGGAATCCGTTAGCGCATCATCATCACCTGGAACCCCGAATTGACGCACGCCATCGGCACTTCGAAGCGCTGGCCCTGGTACTCGACGACGCGGATCCCGGGTTCGATCACAAGGACGACGACCTGTGCGCCTTCCGGCAATCCCGCCGGCAACGGGTAGCCTCCCGGTACGTTGAACACCCGGACGCGTGAACCGATCCGATACCGGATTTGTCGCAGCATCCGGGGAGGATGCCGAGAGGGAGGGACATCCGCGGTCCCAGAAGGTCGCCCCGCCTGCCGACTCTCATACCACCCGGATCAATCTACGGGGAGCCCCCCACACTCCGTCGACCAACTGAAGACCCACTTCAAGGCGCTCGTCACCCGCGCGGATGCGGAACGGTTCTGGCGGTTGATTCCGGGGGGAGATTGACGGCGTATCGCCTTGCGATACTATCACGTCGTGATCGAAAGCTTCGCGTGCCGCCGGACGGAGCGCCTTTGGCGACGCGAACGCGGCCACGGACTTCCGCCCCAGATCGAACGTGTTGCCTTGAGGAAACTCGTGCAATTGGATCGATCTCGCTCGTTGGACGACCTCCGAGTGCCACCCGGTAATCGTCTGGAGCCGCTCCGAGGAAACCGAATCGGGCAGCACTCAATCCGTGTCAACGACCAATGGCGCGTCTGCTTTCGCTGGGAAGGAGAGGACGCCCACGACGTGGAAATCTGCGACTACCATTGAAACCCATGAAACCCACCAAGATGCCTCCTGTTCACCCGGGTGAAATCCTCCTCGGCGACTTCATGGAGCCGCTAGGATTAACGCAGTACGCCCTCGCCAAAGCCCTGGGAGTGCCGGCGCTCCGGATTAGCCAAATCGTCCGCGGCCAGCGAGCCATCAGCGCCGACACCGCCCTGAGGCTGTCCCGGTATTTCGGGACTCGGCCCGAATGGTGGCTCGACTTGCAGACGCATCACGATTTGGAGCTCGCCCGCGACAACCTCGAAGTCCGGATCGCTCGGACGGTCCGGCCGCGGGTGGAGCTTCAGGCGGCGTAAGACCCGGGTGGAATCGACTGCGACTTGTCCCTCGGAGCTTTGAGGGTGCCGCTCGCGGCCTTCCAGTCTCGTTTCCAAGCGCGGCAACCCAGTCCACATCGCTGAGCAACTCGGGCACTCCGTCGACCAGCTGAAGACCCACTTCAAGGCTCTCGTCACCAGCGCGGATGCAGAGCGGTTCCGGCGCCTTATTCCGAAGGCCGACCCGAAGCGCGGGAGTCTCCATCCGCCCCTTGCCGTCGCTTGACGCCCGCAACGTCGGCACACATATTGTGTCCCGTGCGAGTCATCGCGCCATCCACCTTGCGGGACTGGGCCGCCGAGTATCCGGATGCCGCGGGTCCCTTGGCCGGCTGGAAGAAGGCGATGGAGGGCCGCAATTACAAACATTTCGCGGACCTTCGGACCGTTTGGCCAAATGCCGATCAGGTGGAGGTCAGGAGCGGTCGGACCGTCACCGTGTTTAACATCCGTGGAAACCGGTACCGCCTCCTGACAGCCGTCCACTATCGGGGCAGTCGCTGCTACACGCTACGTTTCATGCCTCACGACGAATACGACCTGGATCGATGGAAGGAAGAACTATGAACACCACCACCAAGCGGCGGCGGGGCTTCCCGCCGTTCGCCATGGCCCCGACCGATTACGTGGCGCTCTGTGGCCTCTACTTGCCCCGCCCGATCCACTCCAAGGCTGATGCGCGAGTGCCCGCGCAGGTCGTCGAGTCGTTGGCCGGTCACGCGTTGAGCGAAGGACAGGAGGACTACCTGGAGATCATCAGCCACTTCCTGGACGAGTACGACCGCAAGCATGAGCCCCAGCTGCCCGAGGCCAATGCCCTGGACGTTCTCCGGATGCTCGTGGAGGAACGAGGAATGACCGGAAAGGACCTCTCCCGGGTTCTGGGCGCCAGTCGGAACCTCGGAGCGATGATCCTCCGAGGCGAGCGCCGATTGACCGCCGACCACATCCGAACGCTCGCGGCTCATTTCAACGTACCGGCGACCACGCTGCTCTGACCGCCAGAGCCGGGAATGCGGCACGGAAATCGCGGGTCGCCCCTGTTCACCCGGGTGAAATCCTCCGAAGCGAGAGTGCGAGGTTTCGGAGACCGCCGAGGGCGGGACCACCAAGGACATCTCTAGATCCAACCGTCTTCCATGACCGAGATAAGGCTAAGGCGAGGCTGGCGTTGGCCGCTGGCGCCACGTTCCTCATGCACGGAAACCGTTTGGAAATCGTTGAAGCAAAAAATGGTCGGGACGGTGAGATTTGAACTCACGACCTCTTCCACCCCAAGGAAGCGCGCTACCAAGCTACGCTACGTCCCGACCAAGATCGCCCGGGGAACCCCGGGCGAGCGGCCACTTTAGGCGCCTCGCACCGTCGTTCAATCCAAATTCCCAGCGAATCGCGGCCCGCGGCCCGCGGCCCGCGGCCCGCGGCGCGGGGCGCGTCTCCGACTTGTGGGTGGTCCAGGACGTTCGGAGTCCTCCCGCCTTGGTTCCTGTTCCGCCTCGGATGGGATCGACGGCTTTTCGACTCCATCAAGCCAGCGTTCATTGCGGAACAAAGACCATCATGCCTTCCGCCGCCTCCAAGCGACCCGGGGGCAAGGCCATCCAGGCGCTGGCGACGAAAGCGCCTCAAAGCCGGTCTGAAAAATGGGATGAGCCCTGCGACGAGGAATTTTTGGGCGGGGCCGAGGCGCCGAGACCGGAACATCTCCGCAGCGGGCTGTGGCGGGCGAGCCACCGAAGGCGTCGCGGAAGAGTGCCGTCGCCGGAGGGTTTTCACAAAAAGGGACGGCTGGCTTCGTTGCTCCTCGGTCACAGAACGCTCTCGGGCATGCTCCCTCGTCACGCCGAGGATCCCGGAGGCGCAACCAAGTGGAGCTAGGCTCTGCCTGCGGGGCCCCTTTGGCCACCCGGCGTCGAGGAACATCCGGCGACAAACTCACGAGGCTCCGCCTCGCTAGCGATTTAAGGATTTCCCCCTTCTCCCGAAATGCGCCCGCGAATACGCTCGCGCATCGAAAAATCGACATGAAAACAAGAACGCTGGTCATCGCCTTTGTCATCGCGCTGGGTGCGGCGACCCGGGGTCCGCGGTCCCTGGCGCAGGCGCCTGAGGCGGGATTCGATCGAACGCACCTTCCCATCCCCAACACGGTCCGACAGACCCTGGTGACCTACGACGCGAAGAACGCGGACACGAAGTTCCCGCCAATCCGACAATTGCGCCCGCCCAAGGGCGCGCCCAACGTGTTGATCGTCCTGATTGACGACGCGGGGTTCGGATCCTCGAGCACGTTCGGAGGGCCCTGCCAGACGCCGACGTTCGACAAGCTGGCGAGCGGTGGCCTGCGATACAATCGCTTTCACACCACGGCGCTCTGTTCGCCCACGCGCCAGGCGTTGCTCACCGGACGCAATCACCACTCCGCGGGCATGGGCAATATCACCGAGATCGCCAGCGGCGCGCCGGGCTACAGTTCGGTGCTTCCGAATTCCATGTCGCCGGTGGCGCGCACGCTCAAGCTCAACGGCTTCTCCACCGCGCAATTCGGCAAGTGCCACGAGGTTCCGGTCTGGCAGACCAGTCCCGCGGGGCCGTTCGATTCCTGGCCCACGGGCGGCGGCGGCTTCGAGTATTTCTACGGCTTCATTGGCGGCGAAGCCAACCAGTGGTACCCGACGCTCTACGAGGGCACCACGCCGGTGGAAAACAAGAAGACGCCCGAGCAAGGCTACCACTTCATGGCCGACATGACCGACAAAGCCATCAAGTGGATCGGCCAGCAGAAGGCCCTCACTCCCGACAAGCCCTTCTTCATCTATTTCGCGCCTGGCGCGACCCACGCCCCGCATCACGTACCGAAGGAATGGGCCGATAAATACAGAGGCAAGTTCGACCAAGGCTACGACAAGTTGCGCGAAGAGATCTTCGCGCGCCAGAAGAAGCTCGGCGTCATCCCGGCCGACTGCCAGCTCACCGCGCGCCCCAAGGAGATCCCTTCGTGGGATGAGATGCCCGAGGCTTTGAAGCCCGTCTTGCGCCGCCAGATGGAGGTGTACGCGGGATTCCTGGAATACACCGACCACCACGTCGGTCGCCTTGTGGACATGCTCGAGAAATTGAGGATCCTCGACGACACACTGATTTACTACATCTGCGGCGACAACGGTGCTTCCGCGGAAGGCACGCTCAATGGCGCCTACAATGAGATGGCGAATTTCAATGGCCTGGCGGCCCTCGAAACGCCGGAGTTCCTCATGGCCCGGCTCGACAAGCTCGGCGGCCCGGAATCCTACAACCATTACGCCGTGGGTTGGGCGCACGCCTTGAACACGCCGTACCAGTGGACCAAGCAGGTCGCTTCGCACTGGGGCGGCACGCGGAACGGCACCGTGGTCCACTGGCCGAAGGGCATCAAGGCCAGGGGGGAGATCCGCTCGCAGTTCACCCACGTCATTGACGTGGCCCCAACCATTCTCGATGTCGCGGGTCTCCCGCAACCCGAGTCGGTGGAAGGCATCCAGCAGGACCCGATCGAGGGTGTCAGCATGCGCTACTCGTTCGACGAAGGCCGGGCGGCTGAAAGGCATGAGACGCAGTACTTCGAGATTTTTGGCAACCGCGGCATCTACCACAAGGGTTGGACCGCCGTGACGAAACACCGGACCCCGTGGCTGCTGATCGGCGCCAAGACCGTGCCCTTCGATGAAAACGTTTGGGAACTCTACTCGGACAAAGACTGGAGTCAGGCGAACAACCTCGCCCAGCAGATGCCGGAAAAGCTCCGCGAACTTCAGCGCCAGTTCCTCATCGAAGCCACGCGCTACAAGGTGCTCCCACTGGATGACCGGGTGGCCGAGCGGATGAATCCCGACACCGCGGGCCGTCCCACGCTGATCCGAGGCAAGACCCAACTGCTCTTTGGCGGCATGGGACGCTTGAGCGAGAACTGCGTGCTGAGCCTCAAGAACAAGTCCCATTCCGTCACCGCGGAGATTGAAGTGCCGAAGCCAGGAGCCGAAGGCGTTATCGCCTGTCAGGGCGCGAACATCGGCGGATGGAGCCTTTACGCGAAGAACGGCAAGCTCAAGTACTGCTACAACGTCGCGGGCGTGAAGCACTTCTTTGTCGAATCCGAGAGCGCGCTGCCTGCCGGTCAACACCAAGTCCGCATGGAGTTTGCCTACGCCGGGGGCGGCCTGGGCAAGGGCGGCAAGGTGACCCTGTTCGTGGACGGCAAATCCGTTGGCCAGGGCGAAATCCCAATGACTCAGGCGATGATCTTCTCCGCCGACGATGGCGCCGATGTCGGCGAGGATTCGGGCGCTCCCGTATCGCCGGACTACGGCCCCGTTGGAAACGGGTTCAATGGCGAGATCAAGGGCGTGCAATTCTCGATCGCGGATGACCCGAACAACCACACGGTCAATCCAGAAGAGGCGATCAAGGCGGCGCTCGGTCGCCAGTAGTGGGACACTTCCCGGAGGACAACGCCGGTTGATCCGGTGCGTCGCCCGCGGATTCAACCCTTCATCCGGGTTCCGCGGATGACGCAGCGTTCGACCCAGGCCGCGGCCGTGGCGTGGGGATTGCTCCGGCGCGAGTCCCTGAGGCGGGACCGCGTCCGACGACGGCGACGGCGTTGAACCGGCGCGGCGCGGCGCGGAACTCGCGAACAGTTCACCCGCTCGCCTCATTCGTTCCCACGCGCGTGCGAGAGAACGCCCCTTGTGGGCTCGGGTTCACGTGTCCAAGCTCCGCCAGTCCCCCGAACCCGACATGAAAACGCTCACCTCGATGATGGCCGTCCTCGTCGCGGCTCTTCATTGGACCGGACCCTTGCCGGCGACGGCCGCTCCCGCCCCCGGACCGTCGATCGAACTGGCCTACGAATCGCCCCACATGCTCGTGATCCGCGCGCCGCATCTCCCGGGCCGCGAAATCCGGGTGAACTACCTCGAGGCCTATTGCCGCGCGGGTTCGACGGATGCCGACTGGGTGAAACACACGGTGATCCGGCACCGGGTCGAAGGGGTTTCGCTCAGCGACGACCGCAAGACGCTTCGCCTTCGCGACGTCCTCGACGACGGGGTCGTGGTCGATCACACGATCGTGGCGGGAACCGACGAGGTGGACTTCCGTCTCGTCGCCCACAACCCGGGAACGACCCGGTCCGAGGCGCATTGGGCCCAGCCCTGTGTCCGTCTCGCGGAGTTCACCGGGTACGATCCAAAGGGTCGCGACCTCGACGACTACCTTCCCAAATGTTTCGTCTTCGTGGATGGCACGCTGACGCGCCTGCCGGACGTGCAACCCTGGGCGACCCACGCGCGATACGTGCCGGGTCAGGTCTGGTGCCCGGCGCACGTTCCGGGCGCCGACGTCAATCCGCGTCCCCTCAGCCCGCTCGTTCCGAGCAACGGCCTGATCGGCGCGTTCAGCGGGGACGAGAAATGGATCTTCGCGACGGCGTGGGAGCCGTATCAGGAGTTGTTCCAGGGGGTCATTCGGTGCCTTCACTCCGACTTCCGATTGGGCGGTCTGGCCCCCGGGGCGACGCTTCCGGTTCATGGCAAGATCTACCTGGTTGCCAACGACGTCCCGGCATTGATGGCCCGCTATGCCCGCGATTTCCCGGGACACACCGGCGGGACCGCCGGCGCCGGCGCCGCCGTGTCGGAGGGGGTGACTTCGCTCGATCGCGCGGACGCCGCCTTCACGGTGCCAGAGAAGGGTTACGTGGTCCTCCGGCGGGGGGACGTCGAAGCGGTGATCGTCGACAACCGGGCGGTTGACGACGAAGTCCTGCCGGGCCACGCCGCCGGCTACCACGGTGTCGCCGCGCTTCGCCACACCCGCCAGCGCCGCAACCTGTTCGTCCCCTCGTACTCGGGGCTGAATTTCGAACATATCCACGATGGAACCGTTCAGGAACGCGACGTCCTGTTCGAACCGCGCCGGGCTCCCATGCAACTGCGTGTGATCTCCCCCCACATCGCCGAACTGCACCAGCCTCCGACACCGTTTTGGGGCCTCGAGAGTTGTCACCGCTACGAGTTGCGGGCCGACGGTTCCATCGAGATGACCTTCGAGTGCATCCCCCGTCGGGACACTTTCCGCAACGGATACATGGGCCTATTCTGGGCGAGCTACATCGACCACCCGGAGTCGCTCGACATCCACTTCCGGGGCGTCGCCGACGGTTCCTCCGCCGCCCCGGACTGGCAGCGTGGCATCACACCCGCCCACGGCCAGCTCGCCACCCATCGCGGGATCGGCGACTTCCGCGACTTTCCGCACGACCCGGCGTTTCCACTCGAACTCCCATTCGGCTTCTCGAAGCTGAGGTATGCGGAACCGTGGTATTTCGGAATCTGCCGGGGAATGGCCATCCTTCAGTCGTTCCGTGCCGCCGACGAAGTCCGGCTGACGCAGTCGCCGTCGGGTGGCGGGTCCGGTTGTCCCGCCTGGGACTTCCAGACGTTCATTTCCAAGCCCCGCGTTGGCCAACGCTACCAATGCGTCCTTCGCGCCGCCTACGTTCCGCTGAAGCAACCGGACGACCTGGACGGCACACGAGCCGAGATGCGCCAAGTGGCCAACCGGTTGTGGCCCTGACCGCAACGGTGGCCAGGACCGGACGGCCCGCGACCTCCGCGACCTCTGGGATCTTCGCGACTTCTTGCGGCGAAGGACGGCCCGCG
>JBFWOK010000236.1:0-8747 GCA_050250555.1 Limisphaerales bacterium | reverse complement strand
GTCCCAACTCGTGAAGGGCGGCTACATCTACATCGCCCAGCCCCCGCTCTACCTCATCAGCCGCCGAAAACGGGAGGAGTACGTCGAGGACGATCTCCAGCTCAACCGCATCCTCATCCAGCTCGGTGTCGAGGATGTCCGCCTCCGCAACCTCGGCGACGACAACACCCTCACCGATCAGCAGCTTTCCGACATCCTCGAACTGCTCGAGTCCCTCGACAAATTTGCCCTCGCCATCCGCCGCCACGGCGGCGATTTCGCAACCTTCGTCGAGCAGCGCGACCCCGGCACGGGCGAGTTCCCTCGCCACCTCGTCCGCGTTCGCGCCGGCAACGAGGAGAGTGTCCACTACTTCACCAGCGAGGAGGCCCTCGGCCGGTTCAGCGCCGAAAACCCTGATCTCCGCCTCTTCGAGGAGGAGGAAACCATCCCCGATCCCGTTTCCACTCCCACTCCCACTCCCACTCCCGAAACGGATACGTCACCCAGCGCCAACGGCTCCAACACCGACTCAAACGTCGACTCAGACGCCAACCCTCCTGCTCCTCCCGCGACCGCGCCGTCCGCCGCACCGACGCCGCCCGTCAAAGGAGCCATCGTCCGCCGCGCGCGGCACGTCGAACTCCACGAAGCCAAACCCGTCAGCGACCTGCTCCGTCAACTCGCCAGGAAGGGGCTCAGCGTCGACCACTACTCCGCCCAGGACAAACCCCTCTTCGAACTGATCGAAGGCGAAGGCGAGAACGCCAAGACCCGGCCCTTGTTCTCGATCGCCGAAATTCTCACCGCCGTGAAGGAGGTCGGCCGACGCGGCATCGAGATCAAGCGCTTCAAGGGTCTCGGGGAAATGAATCCCCATCAGCTCTTCGAAACCACCATGAACCCGGCCAAGCGAAAACTCCTTCGCGTCGACCTGGCCGACGCGGTCGAGGCCGAGCAGATGTTCACCACCCTCATGGGTGAGGAAGTGGAACCCCGCCGCCAGTTCATTGAGGACAACGCCCTCAACGTCCGGAACCTCGACGTCTGATTTCCATGCCCGACACTCCCCCCCCCGACGCGCCCCAGCCGCCAGCGTCGCCCGGCCCATCCCTCTTCGCCGCGAACGAAAAGGTCACCAAGGTCAACGTCGCCGACGAGATCAAGAACTCGTTCCTCGACTATTCGATGTCCGTCATCATCTCGCGCGCCCTCCCGGACGTGCGCGACGGACTCAAGCCCTCCCAGCGCCGCATCCTGTACGCGATGAACGATCTCGGCGTTCAGCCGAACCGGAAGCACCTCAAGTGCGCCAAGATCGTCGGCGAAACCATGGGCAACTACCACCCCCACGGGGACCAGGCCATCTACCCGACGCTCGTCCACATGGCCCAACCCTGGGCCATGCGCGACAAACTCATCGACGGCCAGGGCAACTTCGGTTCCGTCGAGGGCGACCCCCCGGCGTCCATGCGGTACACCGAGGCCCGCCTCGCCCACCTCGGTGCCGTCCTCATGGACGACATGGAGAAGGACACCGTCGATTTCGTCCCCAACTACGACGAAACACGCTCCGAACCCACCGTCTTCCCAGCCGCCTTCCCCAACCTCCTCGTCAACGGCGGCACCGGCATCGCCGTCGGGATGGCCACCAATATCCCGCCCCACAATCTCGGCGAGGTCATCGACGCCGTCTGCGCCCTCATCGACGACCCGGCCCTCTCGATCGACGCCCTGATGCAGCACGTCAAGGGGCCCGACTTCCCCCAGCGCTGCCAGGTCTGCGGCCTCGAAGGCATCCGCAACTACTTCCGAACCGGCCGCGGCACCGTCAAAATGCGCGGCCGCGTCGGCGTCGAGGAACTCAAGGGTGGCCGAAGCCAGATCGTCATCACCGACGTCCCATTCCTCGTCAATCCCGCCACCCTCGAGGAGCGCATCGCCACCCTCGTCACCGAAAAGGTCCTCACCGACATCTCCGCGATGCGGAATGAGTCCGACGACCACTGCCGCATCGTCCTCGAACTCAAACGAGATGCCGTCCCCAAGGTCGTCATCAACAATCTCTTCAAGCACACCCAGCTCGAGACCACGTTCAGCGTCAATGCCCTCGCCATCGACGCCGGCCGCCCGAAGACTCTCAACCTCAAGGAAATCCTCACCTGCTACATCGAGCATCGCCGCGAAGTCATCCTCCGGCGCACCCGGTTCGAGCTGCGCGAGGCGGAAAAACACGCCGAAAAGCTCGAAGCCTACCTCCTCGCCCTCGCCCATCTCGACGATTTCATCCGCATCATCCGCAACTCCTCCAACCGGGACGAAGCCCGCATCAAGCTCCTCGCCTACGACTTTTCCCGCGCCACGGTCGAGCAGCTCGGAATCCTGATCCGCAGCGAGGCCCGGATCGTCGACGGCCGCTACGCCTTCACCGAAGCCCAGGCCGACGCCATCCTCGAACTCCGCCTCTACCAACTCACGGGTCTCGAGCGCGACAAGGTGAAGGGCGAATACGATGAACTGGTCGCCCGGATCCGGGATCTCCTCGACATCCTTGCCCGCGAAGAACGCGTCCTCGGCATCATCAAATCCGAACTCGTCGCCATCCGCGCCAAACATGCGACCCCGCGCCGCTCGGAAATCGTCCCCGACGAAGGCGAAATCGCCATCGAGGACCTCATCGCCAACGAGGGCGTCATCATCACCCTCACCCACAACGGCCTCATCAAACGCACCACCCTCAGTTCGTACCGCAGCCAGCGCCGCGGCGGCCGCGGCGTGATCGGAATGGCCACCCGCGAAACCTCCACCGTCGAAGGCGAACAGCCCGACTTCATCGAGCACCTCTTCACCGCGGGGACCCACGATTACCTCATGTTCTTCACCAACCTCGGCCGCGTGTACGTCGAACGCGTCCACGAGGTTCCCGACCTTCCACGCACCTCCAAAGGACGAAGCATCGCCAATCTCCTCGAACTTCGCCCCGACGAAAAGGTCGCCGCCATGATCCGCATCGAGTCCCGACTCGGACCCGACCGCGAGGACATCACGTGGCAGCAGCCCGGCTACCTGTTCTTCGCCACCCAGCGCGGAACGGTCAAAAAGACGGCGCTCGCGGACTTCGCCAATGTCCGCAAGGGCGGCATCATCGCCATCGGGATCGAGGAAGGCGATGTCCTCATCCAGACCCTTCTCACCAAGGGCACCGACGAGGTGCTCCTGATCACCCAGGGCGGAATGAGCATCCGGTTCCCAGAAGACCAGGTCCGCCCCATGGGACGTCCGGCCGGCGGGGTCAAAGGCATCGCCCTCGATTCCTCCGACCGCGTCGTCGCCCTCGCCATCGTCGACCCCCAGGCCACCCTCCTCGTCGCCGGAGACAACGGCATCGGAAAACGCACCGCCTTCGACGAGTACCGCGTCCAGTCGCGCGGCGGCAAAGGGATCATCACCATGAAAACCACGGACAAGACCGGTCAGGTCGTTGGCGCGCTTCCCGTCCGGCAGTCCGACGAAATCATGCTCATCACGACGGGCGGCCAATTGGTCCGCACCCAGGTCGCCGAAATCCGGGAGGCCGGCCGGAATACCATGGGGGTCAAACTCATCAACCTCGAAACCAACGACAAACTCCAGGCGATCGCCCCCGTCATCAGCGAGGAATCCGCCGCGCCGGATTCCCCCGCCGGCGCCGAACCCCAAGCCGAACTCCCCGTCTGAGCGCGCCCGGCTCCCGCATCCGCGACCCCGAGGCCAACTCAACCATCGCCCCCAGGCCGCGGACCCCACGATGAACACCATCGACCGTTTCCATGACATCGTCAGCGTCCAGATCGATGCCGCCATCGCATCCCAACGCCCCGCCCTCGAGCACGGCGCCGCCCGGATCGCCTCCGCCCTCGTCCTTGACCGATTCGTCTACGCCTTCGGTTCCGGGCATTCCCACCTGCTCGCCGAGGAGATCTTCTACCGGGCCGGAGGCCTCGCGCGCGCCTGCGCCATCCTCCCGCCCGCCCTCATGCTCCACGAGAGTGCTTCCGAGAGTTCGAAACGCGAACAGGAGCCCGGCGTCGCCGCCGGAATCCTCGACAGTTACCCCATCGGGTCCGGCGATGTTCTCATCATCGCCTCCAATTCGGGCCGGAACGCCGTCCCCGTTGAGATGGCGCTGGCCGCGCGCGAACGCCGGATCGAGACGATCGCCATCACCAGCCTCGCCCACAGCCGCGCCTTCCCGTCGCGTCATGCTTCCGGCAAACGCCTCTTCGAAGTCGCCGATATCGTGCTCGACACCGCCGGCGTCCCCGGCGACGCGGCCCTCGACCTCCCCGGCCTGCCCCTCCGAATCGGTCCGACCTCGACCCTCGTGGGCGCCTTTCTGATCAACGCCCTCATCATCCGCGCCATCGAGCTCGCCGCCGAAGCCGGCCAGACCCCCGAAATCTACGCCAGTTCCAACGCCGACGACTCCGGACGGAACGAGGCCCTGCTCAACCAATACCGCAACCGCATCCGCCACCTCTGATCCCCAGACCCACGCCGGCATCACCCTCGCCGGAGCCGGTCGCAGATGGCCCATTCCATCCCCCCCCGGTCCCATGAAGAAAAAGACGCAGAAAGCCTACGCCGCCGCCGGCGTCGACATCGACCTCGGCAACCGGGTCAAAAACACGCTGCCCCAACTGCTCGCCTCCACCCGTCGAAAAGGCGTCCTCGGCAAAGTCGGCGGCTTCGGCGGGCTCTTCGCCCTCGACACGTCCCGGTACCGGGAACCCGTCCTCGTCTCGTCCGTCGATGGCGTCGGAACCAAACTCAAGATCGCCTTCGCCCTCGATCGGCACGACACGATCGGCCAGGATCTCGTCAATCATTGCGTGAACGACATCGCCGTCCTGGGCGCCGAACCCCTCTTCTTCCTCGATTACCTCGGCACCGGCCGCCTCGAACCCCACGTCTTCACCGAGATCGTCCGCGGTTTCGCCCTCGCCTGTTCCCAGAACCGCTGCGCCCTCATCGGAGGCGAGACGGCCCAGATGCCCGGCTTCTACCAGGAGGGTGAATACGATGTCAGCGGAACGATCGTCGGCGTCGTCGAGAAATCCAGGATGCTCAACGGAACCCGGAATGTCCGACCCGGCGATGTGGTCGTCGGCATCGCCTCCAGCGGCCTCCACACCAACGGCTATTCCCTTGCCCGCAAGATCCTCTTCGAACAGCTCGGCCTCCGGACTTCCAGCCGGATTCCCGGGATGGAGGGCACCCTCGGCGACGCGCTGCTCGCCATCCACGTCAGCTACGGTCCCCTGATCCAAAAGCTTCTCCGCCGCTTCAACCCACCCCCGTCCCCCCGGACGTCTCGCCGCACTTCCGGTCGATCCCGAAGAGCCATTTCACACCCGGCCATCCGGGCCTTTGCTCACATCACCGGTGGCGGGTTCCTCGACAACATTCCCCGCGTGCTGCCGTCCCACTGCAACGTGACGCTTCGCAAGGATTCGTGGGAACTCCCTCCGCTCTTCCGCCTCCTGCGGGACCGGGGCGGCGTCGACGAACTCGAACTTTACCAGGTCTTCAATATGGGAATCGGCATGGTCGCCATCGCGTCCGCCGAGGCGTCCGCCGCTCTCTGCCGCCTCATCCGCGCCCAAGGCCATCCCTGCTGGGTCATCGGCGAAGTCACCCGAGGCTCCGGACGCGTCACGATCGACTGACCGGTCGCGGGGGGTGGCCATGCTCCGGCTTTCCACACCGGAGTTGCGTTATGGGAATTCCCTAGCCGAGCTTGGGCTTAAGGAGCCAAATCGGCCCGGATTCCGTCTTCGAACGCGATCTCGATCCTTCGACCGCTTCCGATGTAACACTTTGCACCGGAACACTTCATGAAAACGTCACCTAAGTGATTTCGTCTCAGGGAATTCGGACATTGACATTATTTCTTAGGCCCTCATCCTCACCGAGGCTGGTTTGGTTGGTGATCTCACGATCCTAAGCTTCCGCTAGCCGAGGAGATCAGCTGCCAGTCCGCTACGAACCTGACAACTAAACGCCGTTTGACATTGAATATGAATCGAATCTGTAAAAGCGCGCTTGGGACGGTCCTGCTGGCCGGCGGCTTGGTGGCGCAAGCCGACGGGCTGGTGTACGACAACCTGCAGACTCCCCTTGGAGTTTATCTCGGAGGCTTCGGCCCCTACGGAGAGACTGCCGACGACATCACAATGACGGGCTCCGGCATCTTTAAGAATGCCCGAGTCTCCTACGCAGCGGTGGGTTTTGACGGTGACGAGACCCTCACGTTGACCCTGTACGCGATGGACGGCGCCCCCACCCCGGGGAGCTTCGGTTTCAACACCCCCGGAACCCCGCTCTACACCCAGACCCTGCCTTTGGATGGAAGCGGCCTCGTGGACTTCACGGATGCAACCCCGGACGTCCTGCTCCCGGATTACCTCGCTGTCGGACTGATCTTTGGTGGAGTGGATTTCGATCCCGCCACCTCCGATGCCGGCCCGAACCTGTTCGATCCCCCGGTCGCCCCGGCGGATAGCTTCTACGACTACTACCTGAAGGACTACGCGGGTGACCCGGATTGGGCGCTCTACGACTTCGGCGGCAATCCTCCCGTCAACTTCGGTGTCCAGATCGGTGTGATCCCGGAACCCGGCACCTGGGTGGCCATGATCGGCTTCGCCACGATCGCCGGATCGATGGCTTTCCGCCGTATTCGCGGTTCGAAGTAGCAGCGGCGAGCGGAACGGCGTCCAGCGCCCGCCTGCCAGCGCCCGGTTCGCCCATCGATAGCTCACGCTCAGACTCGAACTGCCAACAGGTTCGAAGATAGGTTGTTCAATGGCCCGCCCCACCAAGGGCGGGCCATTTGCTTTGAACGGGCGCATCTTCGACTTGTGGGTGGTCCTGAACGGTCAGCATCGGGGTCGGCGTCGGAATCGGTATCCGTATCGGTATCGTTCAGGGTCCTACGCGCCGATCTCGGTTAAGAACGCGAGTTTCCAATTCGATTCCGAATCCGATTCCGATTCCGACCCCGAAGGCGAACATCGCTGGCAGGCGTTCTCCGCGAGAGCGCCGACAACTCGAATGCGCCCGCTTTGAAGCTTTGAACCACCTTCCAAAATCCCGGTTGACAAATTTCTGTAGAACAGAGCAACTAACGCATCGGTTTAAGGCGATTCGTCTAATGCCGCTTAGAACCCTTCGAAAACTTCGATCCGTGATTCGCCGCAACGAACCGATGCCACCCCAACCCGATTCCAACGTGAATCTTCCATGAGTACTATGAAGCCCATTCATTCCCTAACTCTCGCGACCCTTCTTGCGATGGGGGGTGTCACAACCCAGGTCTTGGCGGAGATTCCGGTCTACGACAACCTCGTGACGCCCCTCGGGAATTATCTCGGCGGCTTTGCCTACGAGGAAGTGGCCGATGACGTAACCCTGAGCCAGGTCGGCCGATTTTCGCGCGCCACCGTCGCCTACGCCGGCTTCAACTTCGACGGCGACGAAACCCTCACGCTGAATCTCTACGAAATGGACGGTGCTCCCACGCCCGGCAGCTTCGGGTTCAACACGCCGGGGACCTTGCTCTTCTCCCAGACGGTTCCCATCTCGGCGACCGACGGAGCCTTGATCGATTTCGTTGATCTCAGCGGCACCGTGGATCTTCCCGCGATTGTCGGAGTGGGCCTATCCTTCGGGGGAGTTGATTTCGACCCGGTGGGAGCCGGATCGGATGCCGGCCCATTGCTCTATCATCCGCCCGGCCTGGGAGATAGTTTGGATGATTATTGGCTGAGGGGATTTCCAAACGGAGGGGATCCTTGGGGCCTCTACACCTTTGGCGGTAATCCTCCCGTCAATCTTGGCGTGCAGCTTTACGCGAACCCCATCCCCGAGCCCGGCACCTGGGTCGCTATGCTGGGATTCGGCACGCTCGTCGGCAGCATCGCTTTCCGCCGGATTCGTGGAACCCGATAGCCGTCTCGACCGACCGCGGACCGGGTCGTGGACGAATAACGAATAACCCGACCGACTCGACGACCCGACTCGAGGGTTGCATCCCATGGGAGTCCTCCCCATTTCGGATTTCACAGGCCATGGCCCGCTCTTCAAAGCGGGCCATTCGCTTTCCACGCTTTGGCTCCCGACCGCGCCGGATCGTCGCGGCGCTTGCCTCGGAACGCAGCCCCCAACAACCTTTCCGCTCCATGAGCCCGATCCACCTCGATTCCATCCTGCGACGGTTCGGAATGCCCGCACTTCGAGCAACCGGAATTCTCGGAGTCCCGCGATTGCTGAACCATTGGAACATTGTCCTTTCCATCGCCATTGCCGGACTATTCGGATCGCCAGCGAGGGGCGAGAATTGGCCCCGATTTCGAGGTCCCACCGGCCAGGGGATCTCCACCGAAACCAATATCCCGCACGCTTGGTCGGCCACCCAGGGGATCCGTTGGCGAACCGCCATTCCCGGCCTCGGCTGGTCGTCCCCCATCGTCTGGGATGACTTGGTGTTCGTCACCACCGTCTCCGAAGGCAACACCCAATGCCGCATCCTCGCCCTGGATCGACGGACGGGCCAAATCGCGTGGAACACTCTCGTCCACGAAATCGTTCCGCTCCGCAAGGAACAGAAAAACTCCTACGCCTCGCCCACGCCGGTCACGGACGGAGAACGGGTCTACGCCGTGTTCGGCGATGGAACCCAGGTCGCCGTCGACATGAAGGGCGGCCTGCTCTGGAAAAACGACGAG
>JBFWOK010000235.1:0-8816 GCA_050250555.1 Limisphaerales bacterium | reverse complement strand
AAAGCCCAGCGACCGTGCGCGCCGAGGTGGTTCACGCCAGGCACCCAGTAGATCTTCATCGTTGAAGCCTTCTCCTTTGCATCTTCTGCCCGGTAGCCTTTGATCTCAACGACAAGGTGCAGGAGATCGGGGCTGCCGTCAGGCTTGGGTGGGCGGCCGTCGTCTACGAGGACAATGAAATCGGGTAGATACCTTCGCATCTCGGACGCGTAGCGGTAGGGCACTTCCAGACCAAGGTTGTGGTTCTTCACGTAGGCCACGACCTTCGGGTGCGCCTCCGCCACCCGGCAGAACTCGGCCTCCCAACCGCTGTCGAGCACGACCCAGTTGATGTGACTCTTGGGCGGAGGCCCCTTGGTGTCCCAGCGGTCGGTCTTGGAGGTGTTGAAACGAACGTGATTGGTGGAGCCTGTGGGGTTGTAGGGGTCGAGCAGGGCCTTAATAGGCCGCGAGCCCACAAAGGCGCGAGTGATGCCGGCGGTGATGCGCTCGCACGCCATGTCGGCGAGCTCCTGATACATGAGCAAGGCCGGGTACGTGCTGCCCTTGCACTGAAGGCAGGTGTCCAGCCACTGCTTGGTAACCCGTTTGAGTTGGCCAAACAGGTGGAGCGGCGGCGGTTCTCCCGGGTCCCGAAACTTTGTGTAGAGCAGGCGGTGCGTGACGTTGAATAGGAGGCTGGAGGGGCGCATGTCGCCGAGGTGCTCCAGATTGAGATTCACCGTTTCACCGATGATCCCGGAGTTCTGGGTGATCGAAGGGCCGACCAGTTCAGGGGTGAGGACGAGTATGGAGTCGTCGTCGAATTTCGCCTCGATGCGTTCCTCGGGGAGTTCTACGCGGTAACCCTCGACACGGGGGAATCGGATTTCGAGGTGGTCACGTTCCGGTCGCATCGCTTTGACCTGCACAGTTGGGCGAGGCGGCTTGGGCGGAGCGATGACCGGCTTGGCGGTGAAGTCGAAAGGAATGCCGAGGACATCGGCATACTCGACGTTGAAGAGGCTTTCATCGTTGAGGTCGTAGGACAGGCGGCGCAGGGCGCGACCGATGACTTGCTCGCACAGGAGTTGGGTCCCGAAAGCGCGGACGCCGAGGACGTGGGTGACGTTGTTCGCATCCCATCCCTCGGTAAGCATGGAGACCGAGACGACGCAGCGAATGCCGGCCCCGAGCTGGCCATCCTTGCCGACGGTGTTCATGACCTCCCGGAGCAGGTCCTGGTCGGTGAGGGTGTCCGCAGCGTGGGCGTCCCTCTTTCGTTCGATGATTTCGCGGCGGAATCGCTCGATCTCATCGGTGGCCATGGCACGGAAGTTGTCGTCGAGGGCCTCGCCGGATTCGAGTTGCTCGCTGTCGATGAGCAGCGTGTTCGGACGTGGGAGGGGATTGCCAGTGGTCTCGTCGAAATTACGGAAGAGAGCCAGACGGCCGTTTACCAGCGATGTGGTGCCATCGTCGTTCTTCTGCTGGAAGCCGGAGATGTAATCATAGACCAGCTTGGACGTGGCGGTGTTATTGCAGACGACGATAAAGCAAGGAGGGACGTGGTTTCCCGCAGCTTCCCAGAGCTTGAAGGTCTTTTCGTAGTGGCCGTAGAGGGCCTCCAGCGCGGTCTTGAGCAGGGTTGGAAGCTTGAGCGGGTCGAGTTCCTCCCCTGCGCCACGTCCCTTCTTGGGCATCTTCGTGCGGATGTGCTTCCACAGTTCGCGGAACATCGGCATCTCGTCGTCCGATGCGCCGGCGAGGTTCTGCGCCACCGGCACCCGTGGCAGCTTCACGATGCCGCACTCAATGGCGTCCATGAGGGAAAAGTCGCTCATGGTCCAAGGGAAGAGGGTGCCTTCCACGTAGCCGGAGCCGCTCAGGAAGAATGGCGTGGCGGAGAGGTCCATGACCCGGGCGACGCCGAGCTTTCGATTCACAGCTTCCAAGCCGGTGATCCATACCCGCGCGGCCTCGTTGTCCTTCTTGGCCCGCACCTTGGCGTCCTTCAATTCATCCCCGGTGAGTTTATTTCCCTTTTCATCCGTGAATTCCGCGTCGTCCGCCGGCTTCTCACGGTAGCAGTGATGGGCCTCGTCGTTCAGCACGAGCACATTCTTCATCCCCATCAGATCAGGCATGACGCGCTGGAGCATTTGACCTTCGGTTTCGAGGGTTTTGGGTTCGTCGCCGGTTCGCCCCTGCAGGAGTTGTCGCCCCCCCTTCGAGATGTCGACGCGTTCGCGCAACATGAAGGCGTGGTAGTTCGTAATGACGATCTTTGCGCGGTTGACGTCGTCGAACATGTCGTGCGGGACGAGTTCGCGGTTGGCGTAGTAGCTGTCGGGGTCGTTGGGCTGGAGGACACGGAGGCGGTCCTTGATGGTCAGACCCGGCGAAACGACCAGAAATCCGCGTGTGAAGTGCTTGCTGCCGGGACGGCGGACCGCGTTGATCGTCTGCCATGCGATGAGCATGGCCATGACGGTGGTCTTGCCCGCACCGGTGGCGAGTTTGATCGCGAGCCGGCGTAACCCGGGATTGGCATCATCGTTGGCGCGGTCGAGGTGCTCCAAGATGCGTTTGCCGGCTGCATTCGCCGGCGCGACCTCAGTGAGCCAGATAGCCGTCTCGACGGCTTCCACCTGGCAGAAGAACGGGCGGACGCCGCTGAACTTGTGGTGCCGCCAGTGCTGAAGCAGTCGCTGCGTCTCGGGTGTGACCTGCCACTGGCTCGGGCTGGGAAGGCTCCGCCAAGCGGTCACATACCTTCGCACCTCGTTGATAATCGAAGTGGGGTCATACTGCTGCCCCTTCGTGGAAATGCCCTTTCCCTCGTCGAAGATGATCTCTTCCTGTGCCTCCGTGCGCTTGCGCTTCTTCGGCTTTGGAATCGGCGTGATGAATTTCGCCTTACGGCGGACGCCTTCGATCTTCTGCGTCGGCTGCCCGTCGTCGTCCAATTCCCAATGCCTCTGCGGGCAATCGTAGGGGGAATTGAGAATGGGGTGATCGAAGAAGGGATTGGACATTTTAGTGCAGGTTCACGCGGCCAGGATGATCAGCCGGCCATCGGCGTCGAAACTCCACGGATGGCCGTTGGAGGCGATCTCCAGCGTCGGCTCGCGGTCACGGAAAAGCAGTTCCGTAGCGCCCCTTCCGGCGGGGCCCTTATAGACCGTCTCGACCACGTCCGACCGATGCCACTTGACGCTGACCACCTCGGCTGCCGCCCCGGGGACTACGCCGCGCACCAGAGCGCCTGGGGTGATGTCTTCAAGACGGGCCATGGGTGGTGTGGGGAACCTGATACTGCCAGAGCACGGGATGCGACCCGTGACCCTTAGCGGCAGAGGGCCTTTAACTGCAACTACATCTGCAATTCAGTCAAGGTTCGAGACGCCGCTCAGCCGGAATTCTCCCGCAGCAATTTCGCGAGCGTTGTTCAACGGGGGGTTGTGAGCAGCTTGCTTGTTGCGTGAACAGACGTTGTCCCAGCCCCCGTGCGTAGATCCCCGCCAACCAACGTGGCCCGGGCCTCGCCTGCAGCGCGAAAGGAGGTGACGGATGCCAGGCAAGAAGCGCTAATCCCTAACGGTCCGAGCCATTAAGCGGCTCGACGAGAGGCTGTTGAGCGATGTGTCAATCCAAATCCAGGAGCGCTTGCGATCCCGGGGTTTTACCCTCCCTGAGGCACCTGACTGGTTGAACTTCAGCCCCGAAGCGACCAAGGAAGCGTCCCTGTCCGGCGACATAATGCCCGATTCTCCGCCGGCGAACCGGGGAACGAGTCCGGGATGAATGGGTCTGAGAGGGAGGCCAGATTACAGATCCGGCGGCTGGATTTCCACTCGCTGGGATCAACGATGCCGATATCCGGACGCACGGAATTGTGAACACCGACCCGGGCGACAAGGACACCAGAAGACGACGCGGACGCCGGTCCCAAGACCACCCAATCACCAACCGTCATGCAGCTCCGTCTTGCAGCTCCGTCTTGCGGGATTCATTGCCGACGCAGACCCTCCCAATCGCCAACTCCGGTATGCCTACCAATAACTCCCCAACGGAATCCGGCCCGCTCGCTGGCTGGACCATCAAGATGGCGAAGGACCCGAACAACTGGGACTTTAGTGTTTTGCCGGCGGACCAGCTAGTCGCGTGCCTCATCTACGAGTTGAGCCGGCACTCCGAGTCGACTAGGAGTTTGGTAACGTCTGGACGAGCAGCATTTGGGCTCAACACTTTCGACGAACACAGCAAGTTCTATGAAACGCGCCTGATGGATGCCGCGAAGCATTCGCTTCAGTACACCTTTGCATGGCATCCCGAATGGCCCTTGGCGCCCTACCTGTCCATCCCACCCGGTGAACGCCGGCGTCGGTTGCACTACCGCCTGCGCGAAGCCTCGAACAATCGACTCCAACACTTTGAAGCACGTTTCAACCTTGCTGGCGGGTTGATGTACAAGATCAAGGATGGGACGCTCCTTCCTTATCTCGATATCAAGTCGGGATATTTTCGCTTCAAAGACGTGCCTCCTGACTTGGCGCATCAATGGATGGTCCCCGACCCGGAAAGCAATGTCATGTTGGTGGTTCCCTATGATCTCCGTCTTCCAATCACCAACCTCTTGGATCGAATCCGCGAGCTTGCAATTCGGGTGCAGGCACGGTTCGGAATCGCGCCCGAGCCAGCAACCGGCGCGGGAAGCGAACCCCGGACGGCTCGGGCCCGTCTAAAGGCACTCGGTGCGTGGCGATTGTTGGCTTTCATGAACTGGGAGCAGGCATCCGTTTTGACTGCGACCGCTAGCCTGCAGGACAAGCCATTGTTCGCGACCCAAAGTAAGTGGATCGCCGCCAAGAAACGTGGCGAGGCCTTAGTTCAACGATAGCCCGCTACCAGATCCGCGTAGCGGGGCATACAACAAGCAAAATCCTGTTATCTGTGTCCCAGAATGTCTGGGACATCACTGACAACGGATACGCCGGTAGGGGGACGAGCAGTCCTCGGAGCTGCCAATGTGCTGCCTATCTGGATCCGCGCGCCGTACCGAGGTCCTGAGCACTACTCCGGCTTGACGCGTGCAAAGTTGTACGAAGCCGCCGGAGCCGGACTCATCAAGACCTCCGTTCTCAAAGAACCTGGTGGCTCCAAGGGCGTCCGCCTATTCCACCTTCAAAGCATCTTGGACTTCATTGCCCAGCACGAAGTGAAGCCCGAGATGGCCGTAGCGGGACCCGACGAACACAGCCGGAACGAAAGCGCTTCCGGGCTGAATCCCAGCGGCGGACCCACAGCTGGCCCTTCGGTCGGCGCGCCAATGACCTCGGAGTTGTCCAAATGACCGGCCTAGAAGACATCCTCCAGGCCGCGATGGCGGCCCCCGCTGATCGGCGCGAATCCGCCGTCCGCATATTGCGCGGGGAACTCCCGAGACCGGAGCCATATTCGACTCTCGCCGGTCTAGCCAAAGATCTCGGCTTCTCGACCAAGACGCTTCAACGGTGGCGGATACCAGGCCACGACTTCGGTGGAAGCCGTCGATTCAGGCGATCTGAAGTGGAGACCTACTTCGAATCCGAGGCGTTCCAACGCCGGCTGGCCGCCCTGCGGGCGGAGCGAAGACAGGGAACCTAGACCTCCTGAACCCAAACCCGGATGACAATGATCGAACCCCCAACTCCCAAAAGCCAGAAACCCAGGATCGCTACGCTGAGCGTCGCCAGTATCCGCTCCGACGCCGGCACCCAAACCAGGGCTGCGATCAGGAATTCGATCGTTGGCGAGTACGCCGAAGCATTGGCGCGTGGCGAGATCCTCCCTCGCATCGTCGTTTTCGAGGACCACGGCGAGATGATCTTGGGCGATGGATTTCATCGACTTAAAGCGACACAAAAGCTCGGGCGAACCGAGATCACGGCGGACGTTTACTCCGGGTCACGGCAGGATGCGCTCCTACACGCCCTCGGGAGCAATCGAACCCACGGACTGCGGCGATCCAATGCCGACAAACGCCACTCCGTCATTCTCGCCCTGAAGGAGTTTCCGGATTGGTCTGATCGCAAGATCGCCGAGGTTTGCGGCGTCGGGCCCGACTTGGTCGGCGCTGCCCGGAAGGTTCAACTGTCGGAATCCGACAGTTCCTCCGACGCACCAACCCGAGTTGGCCGGGATGGGCGGAAGCGGAGGACGCCAATCGCGCGGCGATCATCGGATCCTAGGCTCCCCAATTCCGAGACGGCACCGCCCCATCCAGCCGACGGCCAGGGGGCTTCGGTTCCCGCACCTCGGGACCCACCCACGGCTAAAACTTCGGCGGCCACGAAGGTGACGCTCCAAGGCGCATGGGCGAAAGCAAAGGCGTGTGAGAGAGAGGCCTTCTGCGAGGCGAATGCCGAGGCTCTCTTGAGGCATTTTTCGAACCGCGAGCCCGGTTGGTGGCTCCGCACAACCCCGCAAGCACGGGGCGCCTTGCTGCAGCTCCTGATCCAAAGCGAGCGTCCGGTTGAGGTCAAACACCTCCAGGTCTTCAAGGACCGGATCCAAGAGTGGATTGGCGCCGTTGTCACGGAGCAGCGCGCCGAATCGGATCCGTCAGCTGCCATCCCAGCGGAGGTGGTGGAACGATGAAAGCACGGGACTTCATTGCCCGTCTTCATGGCGTGGCCGAGACCGGAGGCGGCTGGACGGCGAAGTGTCCGGCCCACCCGGATGAAAGCCCTTCGCTGAGTATCTCCGAAGGAACAGACGGGCGGATTCTGCTGTGCTGTTTCGCCGGGTGTGACCTGCGAGCCATCGTCGCGGCAGTCGGAATGGAGGTTCGGGATCTGTTCCCGGATCCAAGGCGTGGCGGTGGATCTCATCAGCCCACGGTGAGCGTGGAGCGCCCTCGATACCCTTTGCCGAAGGATCTGCGGAAGGGCTCTTGCACCGAGTTGTCGATCCTCGCACAGGCACGCGGGCTGGGTCTGGTCGCCGGGCTGGAGGTCATCACCCAACGCGGCATCCTGTGGTTCTCCGAACGGCTTCCGGACAGGGACGGCACTCCGACCACTTCCTGGATCCTGACCGATTCAGCAAGGCGGAATGCCCAGGCCAGAAGACTCGACGGTCAGCCGTGGTCAGTCATCGGCGGCAAGAAGGCCCGGACACTCCGTGGGTGGGAGGCTTCCTGGCCGATTGGCTTGGCTGACGTTCGGGAGCACAACCGGCCTTCAGTCCTCCTGGTCGAAGGCGGACCTGACCTCCTGTCGGCCGCTACCGTGGCATGGACCTACGCGTCCGGCGGCCTGGACGACATCGGCTTTGCCTGCATGGCCGGAGCAGCGAACCGAATTCCCTCCGATGCCCTTACCACTTTCGCCGGTCGACGGGTCATCATCCCATTCCACGACGACGTCGAAGGACTGAAAGCTGCGGCCCGTTGGGAATCGCAACTCAACTCCTCCGGAGCCGACGCAATTTCCTTCTCTCTGAAAGGACTCACGAAGCAGGACGGAACCCCTGCCAAGGACCTCAACGATGCCATCGGCGCCCCGGAACTCAGGGAGTTGGTAGAGGCTCTTTTCCTCGTCCCCTCATGACTACGACCCATCCTCCCTTCTCGCGTCTCCTGTCGGCCGCGCGCATGACCCAGGAGGAATCCGCACCGGAGGATGAACCCACCGGTCCGAAGCCGATCGATGGGTTGTTCATTCTACCGAACGATCACTGCTCATTCACCGACGCTGCCCGGGTGATCTTTCCGCTCATTGCCAAGACCCGAACGATGTTCGTCCGGGGCCTGGTCGTTGTCGAACCAGTCGAATCGGAACAGGGCACCAGCCTGAGCATCGTGAAGGCGGAGGATTTCCGATCGCGGTTGGAAAAGTACGGTCGGCCGTTAATGGCGTGGCGGTCGGATGAGCCTAAAGGTGGGCTGGTTTTGGTTCCGAAGCGATGCTCGGAGGACACCGCTCGGGCACTCCTGGCGACGCTGGAATGCCGCGACATTCTCCCGCGAATCGCTCTTGTCTGCGCGGCGCCGGTACTCGTGGAAGTCGGTGACGAGCTCGAAGTAGTTTCAAGTGGCTACACCCCATCTGCCGGCGGCATCTTGGTGACCCGTGGCACTCAACCCGAGCAAATGCCCACGGACGAGGCCGTCGCCGCTATCCGGTCCTTGCTCACCGACTTTGACTTCCAGAGCCCTGGGGACGAATCCCGAGCCCTGGCGGCCATCCTGACGCCGGCAATCAAGATGGGGCGTCTGATCCGGGGATTCTACCCGGTCGACGTCGTCGAGGCCGACGCCAGTCAGGCGGGCAAAGGCTATCTGCACCGGGTGATCCGTGCCATTTACGATGACCCGGGCTATTGCATCGCACGCAAGGACGGCGGCGTCGGTGGGACCGACGAAAGCCTCTGCTCCGCCCTGATCTCCGGACGACCCTTCATCGAACTCGACAACCTGCGAGGAAAGCTCGACTCGCAGTTCCTGGAGATGGCCCTGACCCGGGATGGGGCGGTGGCGGTTCGCGTCCCCCACCGGGGGGAAATCCAAGTCGATGCCTCGCGCGTCACCTTCCAGGCCACCAGCAATGGATTGGAAGCCACCAGGGATCTGGCCAACCGATCCAGCTTGGTCCGGATTCGAAAGCGCCCTGCGAACTACCAGTTCAAGGCCTTCCCGGAAGGCGATCTGCTCGCTCACGTACGTGTCCATCAGCCCAAGTTCATCGGTGCCGTCTTCGCCGTGGTCACGGAGTGGCACCGCCGTCGTCGACCGCGTAGTGACCACGCGAACCACGACTTCCGAGAGTGGGCCACCAGCCTCGACTGGATCG
>JBFWOK010000234.1:0-7500 GCA_050250555.1 Limisphaerales bacterium | reverse complement strand
GCACGCTCCGGGTTGAGCCCGGAGATTTCACACCCGACTTAGTCCACCACCTACGCACCCTTTACGCCCAGTGAATCCGAACAACGCTTGGGACCTCTGTATTACCGCGGCTGCTGGCACAGAGTTAGCCGTCCCTTCCTCTTCTGCTACTATCAGACGACAACGTATTAGGTTGGCGCCATTGTTCGCAAATGACAGGGGTTTACGAGCCGAAGCCCTTCATCCCCCACGCGGCGTCGCTCCATCAGGCTTTCGCCCATTGTGAAAAATTCTCGACTGCTGCCACCCGTAGGTGTCTGGACCGTGTCTCAGTTCCAGTGTGGCTGGTCGTCCTCTCAGACCAGCTACCCGTCTTAGCCTTGGTGGGCTTTTACCCCGCCAACTAGCTGATAGGCCGCGGGCTTATCGCGAAGCGCCAGGCCTTACGGTCCCCGGCTTTACTCCTTGCGGAGCACATCAGGTATTAGCTCGTCTTTCAACGAGTTGTTCCCAACTTCGCGGCAAATGACCCACGTGTTACGCACCCTTGCGCCACTCCTGTCACAAAATATTGCTACCTTGCGACAAGCGTTCGACTTGCATGTCTTATCCACGCCGCCAGCGTTCGTTCTGAGCCAGAATCAAACTCTCCGTTATTGTGAGTGATTCTTGTGGTCGTGATTAGCGACCAAGAACTGCTTAGCAAGGCCCACTCTTGCGAGTGAGCTCATTTATCATTGAAGATGCCTACTATCGCACAAACCAATTTTCAAAGAACGCTCAGAGATGAGACGACAAAACTTTCCGGCTGTCAACTGTCGTTGAAGCCCACCGGTTTTTTATCTCAACTGCGACTTCGTCTTTCGACTTACGTCGCGAACAACGAGGACAGATTGCCGAGCCTCTCCGCTTCCCGCAATGGTTTTCTCAGAATTTTTTGGTCTACCCCGGCCTCCAATTCAATAACTTGTTGGAGCCTAATAGGTTGGATGGCAAAAAAATTTTCGGCGCCCGATGTTGGAGAATCGGTTTTCTGATTCCTTTTCGCGAATTCAGCACCGCCTCATCCGGCCTAGTGACATCCGCAACCGCTTCCACATCCACCTTCCATGTCCGCGGATTGCGGGATCCGTCCGAGTTCCAACGTCTTGAGGACGAACTTGTTCACCGATTCCTGAAGCCCCTGGAAAGATTCCTGGGCATCCAGGAATCCCCGCGCGACCGGATTCTTGAGGAGGGATTCCCGTTCTTTTTCGAACGTGGAAACCTCCTCGTCCGCGAGTTGAACACCCTGCATTTGCTTGTGGTGAAGGTGTTCTCCTTGTTCCGAGACTTTCGCATACTGGTTGCGCGCCTCGTCGTTGATCATGAATTGGTCCACTTGCAGGCGCATCGCCTCGAAGTGCGGTTCCAAGAGGATCGATCGGCAGAGGTCTTCGAGCTTGGCCTGGATGGTGGGAGGAAGGGTCGTCATGGTGTTGGATTAGGATCGTTACTGATTGGGATCGGTCGGCGCAGCCTGCGTTTTCGGAGGTTGGATTGCCAAATCCCTCGGAATCACAGCACACGTGCGGCGCTCGCGCAACCTGGTGGCGGCATGGCGTGGCCACGACGAATCGGTTCGGCACTCCCACCAACGACGGGCCGGGACGATGAAAACGTCCACAGCGAGTCCGGCCGTGCGTCCGGAGCGGAATCGCGGATCAGCGCGCGCGCGCGGGTGTCGCCGCGACCAGATCTTCCACCGCCACCCACTGTTCCTCCCGCGACGCGAGGTCGCGAACACGCGCTCGGACGCTTCCCGTCGCCGGGTCCCCTTCCAGACGCACCGTGGCGATCGCTCCGAGCTCCAGCGCCCGCTTGATCTGTTTGTCGGCTTTGGCGGGCGTCAGAGGATACTCGACAGCTCGGCCGGCCTCCCGGAGGCGTTGGACGACTCGCAGGGAATCGTTCCGCAGGGATTCGTCCTCGATCGCAACGAAGACATCGATCCACCCGGCGAATTCCGGAACGCGCCCGCGGGCCTTGAGCAGCTCGGCAAGGACGACGTCTCCCATGCCGAAGCCCAGCCCCGGCAGGTTGACCTTCCCTCCGCTCACCAATCCGATCAGCTGGTCGTAGCGGCCTCCGCCGGCAATGGCCCGAAAGGTCCCCTGGCGGTCAAACGCTTCGAAAACCAAGCCTGTGTAGTACGCCAACCCGCGGATGACGCCGTAGTCCACTTTCACATAGTCGCCCAAACCCCGGGCGCTGAGATTCCGGAGAACGACCTCCAACTCGGGTTCCGGCACGCTGGCTTCGATGAAGGCTTTCACGTCGCCCATCGCGATTCCGACGCCCGCGAGCCGCTCGGCGCTCACCTCGGGTCGCTCCCGTTCGAGTTTGTCGATGGCCTGATAGAACTCCGATGCCTTCGCGGGATCTCCGCCGCGGGCCTCATGGAAGCGCTGCCAGGCTTGGCGGCTGCTGAGGCGGACCACGAAATCCTCCGAACCCAGGCCCAGTTCGCGCAAGGCATCGATGAGCAGCGCGACGATCTCCGCATCCGCCGCCGCGTCGCCCTCTCCAAAAATGTCGGCGTTGAATTGGAAGTGCTCCCTCAGGCGGCCTCGCTGTTGCTTCTCGTACCGGAAAAGCTGCGGGATTGAGAACCACTTGATCGGCTTCCGATAGTTCCGCTCGGACGCGGCGATCATCCGCGCCACCGTGGGCGTCATTTCGGGCCGCATCGCGACGTGCCGGTCCCCCTTGTCCACGAAATTGAACAGCTGCTGAACGATCTCGTCGCCGCTCTTGACGGTGTAGAGTTCGATCGGCTCGAGGGGGGGGCCATCGTACTCCCTGAATCCGTAACGGCGCGCCGTGGTCCGCCAGGCCGTGAAGATCTGTTGACGAAGGTCGGCGCTCCAGGCGTCACGAGTTGGGACGGGGTGAGGAAAGAAATCTCGGAATCCAGGAAGGGGCTGCATTTCGGGAAGGCGTTGGCGTGCGGGTGCCCGGCGGAGGCGCCCGAAACGCCGAAGGGAAAAATAATGAATGGGTTGGTCCGCGAACGGGGATCAGCCCGCGGGAGATGGCGGCGGCGGCGACGGCGGGACAGCGGGCGCCACGGCGGCCGCTGGAGACGCCGCGGTGGATTGGGCGGCCTCAATGCTTTCGGGCGAAAGCTTGAGGACCTCGTCTCGCATCTCCTTTCCCGGCTTGAACTTCACGACCGATCTCGGAGGGATGCGAACGTCCTTTTCCGGTGCGTTGGGATTACGTCCGATCCTGGCCTTGCGGACCTTCACCTCGAAGACTCCAAAATTCCGGAGCTCCACGGTTTTCCCGTGGCTGACGGCTTCACGGATAATCTCGAGGGTGCGCTGCACGACCTTGGCCACGTCCTGCTGGACCAATTGGGTCTCGCTGCTGATGGCGACCACGAGGTCGCGCTTGGTCATTGACATAGCGGGGTGGGGGGGTGGGTGGGTACGTCTACAATCGTTGTTGACAAGGCTATAGTCGGTCCCCTTTACAGGGTCAAGCGAGCTATGAGCCTCGAAACGAGCATCCTGCGACGCACCTTTTCCGGGGTTGCCTTGGTTTCAGCGCTCGCGGCCCTCGCTATTCATCGTCACTCCGACCCAACCGCATTAGGGCTTCCGACCTCTTTTTGGATGGCCCAACTTGACAAATCCGCCGATTCCCGTCACCCGGCCACCCTGGAAGCCTTGACGTCCCTCGGCGCGCGGGCCGCTCCGGAACTCCGGAGGCGCCTGATCGCGCGGAATACCCCCACCCACCAGATTCTTAATCGCATCGTCGGCCTTGGGCCAAATGGCGACCGTCCGCGGAACCGACTCGAGGAGCGTCGGCGAAGCGCCGCGGAAGCCGTGGAGGTTCTCGGTTTCGATGCGTCCCAACTGGCGCCCGAACTGGCTCAAGGCTTTCGCCTGGCTTCGGACCCCGACACCCGGGAAGCGATCCGGAGGGCCTGGGTCCGCTTGGGAGCCGGGTCCCTGCCCTCGATACTCGTGCTGGCCCTGGACCCGGATCCCGGCATTCGGGCACGATCGATTCCCACACTGGTGCGTCTCCTTTCGGACCCCGCGATCCAGCTTCCGTTCGCCCGTTCCGACCTCGCGGTCCTCCTGGCGTCCCAACTCGTCGCTCCCGAAGTTCCCGTGGT
This sequence comes from Limisphaerales bacterium, assembly GCA_050250555.1. GTDB lineage: Bacteria > Verrucomicrobiota > Verrucomicrobiia > Limisphaerales > CAIMTB01 > CAIMTB01. Next base: position 3,350 of record JBFWOK010000234.1, on the reverse strand, counting down.
CCTCGGCGCCACCCACGTGCTTGACTGCCTCGCCAAAGATGCGGAATCCGCGCGGCCCGCGCTGACCCGGAATCTGTCGCACCCGGATCCCGCGATCCGCGTGGCGACCGCGGCGGCCCTCGGGCGGATCGGACCGGGACCGTCGCCAGATGACGCGACGCGTGCGCTGGCCCGCGGCCTCGGGGATCCGGTGGACGACGTCCAGGCGGCATCCGCGCGAGCGCTCGCGGCCTGGGGCGCGGCCGCGGCCGGGGCGGTTCCCGACCTCGTTCATTCCTTGGCGGGAAGCGCCGATCCGGGTTCCCTGGCCGCGATCCATGCCCTCGGCCGCATTGGTCCCGAAGCAGGCGCCGCCGTGCCCGACCTCGCCAAGTGGCTCGTTCGAGGAACCGACCGCCCCATCTTCCGGTCGAGCGCGGCGACGGCGCTGGGCCGGATCGCGCGGGATCCCGACATCGCGGTACCCGCGTTGGTCCGGGGGCTCGAGGATTCGGATGAGGAGGTCCGGCAGTGCGCGATTCGTGCGATCGCCCGGTTCGGTCCCAGGGCGGCACCCGCTGTGGAAGCGCTCCGCAGGGCGCTGGTCGATTCCGCCGAGTCGGTGCGAATCCTCGCGGCGGAGTCCCTCGCGGCGATCGGGCCGGAGGCACGTGGGGCGATACCGTCCCTATTGGCCGCGCGGAACAACAATCCGTCGGTCATGAGCGGTCCCGTCGGGATGGCGGTGGCGCGCATTGAGTCGAGCCTGACGGAAACGCCGGGACCGATCCCGGATGAATCCGAAGCCTCGCCTTGGGAGCCGTTCCGCACTAAACCGGGCCGGTGAGCTGGTTGTATCGCCGCGTTCTCCGACCCTGCCTGTTCGTCCAGGATTCGGAGAGGATCCATCACCGGACCCTGGCTGGGCTCGCTCGGGTGGGTCGGAGCCGCCTCCTGACTCGGATCACGCGGACCTTCTTCGCGTCACCCCAGCTTCCGATCGGCGTGCTAGGTCTTCAGTTTCCCAATCCGGTCGGGTTGGCGGCCGGCATGGACAAGTTCGGTGAAGCCGTCCCGGTATGGGAGTCGATGGGATTCGGGTTCAGTGAACTCGGCGGAATCACGCGCCATTCTCAATCGGGGAATGACCGGCCCAGGATGTTCCGGGTGGTTCCGGATGAAGCCCTCATCAACCGAATGGGATTCAACAACCCCGGGGCCGAGGAATTCGCCAAGGCCCTTGGGCAGTGGCGCACGCTGGGGCTTTGGCCACGGCACCCGGTCGGTATCAATCTGGGAAAATCGAAGGTCACCCCTCTGAACGAATCCGCCGACGACTACGCGTATTCGTTCCGGATCCTGCGGGATCTGGCGGATTTCTTTGTCGTCAATGTCAGTTCCCCGAACACGCCGAACCTCCGCCAACTCCAGGACCGCGCCGCGTTGGATGAGATTCTTGCCGCGCTCCAGGAAATCCAGGCGCCTGCCGCGGATTCCTCGTCGCGCCGGCCGATACTGGTCAAGGTGGCTCCCGATCTGACCTTCGAAGCGCTTGATGAGATCGTGGATCTCGCCCTGGCGCGGCGGCTCGATGGCCTTGTCGCCACGAACACCACGATTTCCCGGCCCACGGACGTCCGGGCGGCGGGCTGCTCGACCTACTCCGAGTCCGGCGGACTGAGTGGACGTCCCCTTCAGCGCCGAAGCACGGAAGTCATCCGCCACCTCCACCGCCAGACCGGTGGACGCCTTCCCATCGTGGGGGTCGGGGGCATCTTTGACGCGGCTGACGCTTGGGAAAAGATCCAGGCGGGAGCGTCGCTCATCCAGGTCTACACCGGGTTGGTCTACCGCGGGCCCGGCATTGCCCGGTCCATCGTTCGCGGCCTCCGAAGCAGGCTCGACGCCCACGGTTTCGCCAACCTTGCCGAGGCCGTCGGCACGGCCCGAGACGCTTCCTAATCCGCGGTACGCTCATCGACTCGTCCCAGATGCCGGTCGAACCAGTCGGCGAAACTTCGAATATCCCAAAGCATCGTGAGCCAGCCGTGTTGCTTGCCGGGTCGCATGACGATCTCGACCGTTCGCCCCGCCTCGAGCGCCCTTTTTTGGAAGCGCTCGGATTGTTCCGGGGGCGTCAGCGTGTCGGCTCCGCCCTGGTAAATCAGCGTGGGCGGCAGGTTCGATGTGATGTGATACAGCGGGGACATTTCGCGGCCGATCGTCTTCCAGACCGCCGGGTTGGTGGACTGTGGCCCAAACGCCTTCACAAAGCTCTTCGGGGGACCCCCGTCTCCGGGGTTTTCGGTCGACGATCCAAGATCCACGAGGTCGGTGACCGGATAAAAGATCGCCACGGCTTGCACCGCGCTGCTTTGCCGATCGACGGGGTCGGCGGCGAATTCCGGACCCGGAGCCCCTCGGGTCGCGAGCATCAGACTCAGGTGTCCGCCGGCGCTCCCACCGGTCACGCCCAAACGGGTCGGATCGACTCCGAACTCGGCGGCCCGGTGGCGGACGTATCGGACGGCCCGGTGCATATCCTCGACGATCTCCATGACGGTGGCCTGCGGCTGGGAGAGGTGGTACACGGCGAACACGGTGTAGCCGCGTCGCACCAGCGGAGCCACCATCCAGGGCCGGAACGAATTCTTCGACGATCGCCACCCCCCACTCACCATCAGGACCACGCCGAGGCCATTGGGGTGGGCGGGTTGAACCACGTCGAGCGTGAGGTTGTGGCCATGGCGTCGGCCATGGATCAGTCCGTTGGTCCGCGTCTGGTGCGGGTGGAAGTAGATCCAAAGGAGCCCGGCCAGCATGGCCAGCATCGCCAGCAGAACGGCGGTTCCCAACAGCAGCCGACGTGCCCAGATCCAGAGCTTCACCGGCGAAGGCAATCATGGGCGCGTCCGTTGTCCAAGCGCCGAGGCGGCCCCGGAGATTCTCCAAGGGCGGACCCCCGGGCAGGGAACCCGTCTTGAACTTGGCGCCCCGAAACCGGAATGCTCTCCGATCCGTGACATCCCAACCGCCCCAACCCGTTCCGGCGGCCTCCAAGATCCAGATCTTCGCCCGCCGCCTATCGAGCACGGTCGCGCTCTGGACCGTCGTCCTCTGGACGATCTTTTCGGAGAACCACGCCGTCACCAACTGGGTCTTCCTCGGTCTCATGCTGGCGCTGGCCGTGCAGGGCTTGCGCGAGTTCTACGATCTGGTCGAGAAGCGCGGCCTCGTCTGCTTCTGGTACTGGGGAATCCTTTCCGGATCCGTGCTCATGCTGAGCACCTTCCTTTATTTCTCCGGTGTGATCCCCCACGCGCACGCCCAACTGGCGGCCAAAGCCAATGATTTCGAGATCGCCTTCATCG
>JBFWOK010000233.1:0-9117 GCA_050250555.1 Limisphaerales bacterium | reverse complement strand
CGCGTCGGGGAACTGCTGCCCGCCGAGTGGTCGAGCGTCTATCCGGTGGGCCGCCTTGACCGGGAAAGCGAGGGTCTGCTTTTCCTCACCAACGACGGCGAATTCTGCCTGCGGGTGACGCATCCCCGGTTTGGAATTCACAAGCGCTACCTGGTGACGGTGGCCGGAAGGACGGAGCCCCGGATGCTCGAGCGGTTCCGTCGGGGAGTGGTGTGCGGCGACGAAACGCTGAAAATCGTCCATGGCAAGGTGCTCTCCTCCAATCCCGGCGGCAGCCTGGTCGAGATCGAACTCGCCGAAGGCAGATACCGGGAGGTGCGTCGCTTGTTCGCGACCGAGGGTCTCGAAGTCGAGCGCCTCGTGCGCACCCAGATCGGCCCGATCAAGCTGGGCGAGTTGAAGGTCGGACGCTGGAGGACGTTGACACCCGCGGAACTGAAAACTCTACTGGCGCCGTGATGACTTCCCGTACGTGGCAGAGGCTTGCTGCGGCATTTCAGGTTTTTCTACCCGCGCTTTTCCTCGCCCCCGCGCCATCCTCCTTCGCCGCGACGACCCACGCCTATTCGAAAGCCGACCGGGTCAACGTTCGATCCCGGCCTGGTTTCGTGGGTGAAATCGTCACCCAACTGACGCGCGGGCAGGCGGTCAACGTCCTCGACACGGTGACGTTGAAGCAGCCCGGGGCCGGTGAGCCTCCGGTTTGGACACGGATCGAGCTGCCCGCGGAGGCCCCCGTGTGGGCGAGCGCGGACTACGTGGATCGCGCCACCGGTCTCGTGCGGGCGGATCTGCTGAACATCCGGTCGGGTCCCACCTTCGACCATGCGATCGTCGCGCGGGCCAAGAACGGGGCGACCTTGAAGGTCTTGTCGCCGCCCGCCGACGGTTGGATTCAAGTCGCGGCCCCGCCGGGGTCCGTCGGATTCGTCCCGGCCTCGTGGCTGGCCGACAGTCCTCCGGCATCCAATCCTCCCGGCACACCGTCCCCCTCGACGCCATCGACGATCGCTTCGACGACCCGGGAGGCGGCCCCGGCCGTCGCCGTTCCGAATCCAGCGAATGATCCGGCTCCCAACACGGGAGGTTCGCCCGCTCCTCAGAAGGCTTCCCCGACCATCTCGGACAACGCCTGGCTCGAGCAGTTCCTTGGGCGTTCCCCCACGTCGTCGGCATCATCGAACTCGCCTCCGGACGCCGCTTCTTCGACGAACATCGCGCCGCCGGCCTCAACGACTCCGGTCGACACATCGGCGACCCTTCCGTCGACCGGGTCGGAAACGGTGGCTGTCGCGAGCCCTGTCGCGGTCGAGGGTTCATCGGCGCCGACGCCGGTCGCCATCCAACCCGCTGTCGTCGTTCCCGCGACTGAAACGGAGCCAGACCCGACGACGTCGGTCGCCTTGGAAACCACGTCGCCGGAAGAAGGCCGCTGGGTTCGTCGCGAGGGGCTGGTGGTTCGGCCAAGCAATATCGCGGCTCCCTCGTTTTACGCTTTGAAGGCGCGCGACGGTGGAGTCCTCATGAATTTTCTCATCACGCCCGGGGCCGGGCGCGATGCCCTTCGCGAATACCGGGGCCGTGTCGTCATCGTGACGGGGCGGGAATACCTCGACGACCGTTCCCTCTGGCGGGCGACCCCGCTGCTCCATGTCGAGACCATCGAAGCCGTGCGATGATCCGGCAACGCGTTTCGAGACCATGGAGAACCTGATCAACGGGCGCGCGATCGCCGCGGAATTGAACACGGAAACGCGGCGGCGCGTGGAGGCGCTGGCCGCCCGTGGGATCCAGCCGCACATCGCCTTCATCCGCGTGGGCGAGGATCCGGCGTCGAAGGTCTATGTCGGGATGAAAGAAAGGACGAGTGGCGAGCTCGGCCTTCGGTCGACCACCCACCTTCTGCCGGAAGGGACCTCCCAGGCCGAGTTGCTCGCGCTGGTCCGGAAACTGAATGCCGACGGATCGGTCCACGGAATCCTGGTCCAGGCGCCGCTTCCTCCGCCCATCGACGCCCCCGCGATCTTCGCATCCGTGGATCCGGCGAAGGACGTCGACGGATTCCACCCCGTCAATGTCGGCAAGCTTTTGCTCGGGGACGGGGGCGGCTTCGTGCCCTGCACGCCGGGTGGGGTTCACGAGTTGCTGATCCGATCACAGATCCGGTTGGCGGGGGCCGACGTCGTCATTCTCGGCCGGGGCAACATCGTGGGGAAACCGATGGCGTCGATCCTTGTCCAAAAGGCGCGGCACGCGGATGCGACGGTGACCATCTGCCACAGCCGAAGCACCGACATCGCGGCGCACTGCCGCCGGGCGGACGTCCTGATCGCGGCGCTGGGGGTGGCGCGTTTCGTCAAAGCGGACATGGTCAAGCCAGGCGCGGTGGTCATCGATGTCGGGGTCAATCGGGTTCCCGATCCGACGGCGAAGAGCGGGTCCCGTCTGGTGGGTGACGTCGATTTCGAGGCGGTTCAGCCCATCGCCGGCCGGATCACGCCGAACCCTGGCGGCGTCGGTCCGATGACGATCGCGATGCTGATGAGGAACACCGTTTGGGCGGCGGAGCGGTTGACGGGCAGCCCCTAGGTCGGCGAACCGGCGTTGGTTGAGGGACGCCGGGGCCTGACTGGGTGCGAAGCGGTTGGGCAAGTTACCGTGGACCGGACCGTGCGCCTGGGTACAGATGTCATCTCGGAAATCCACATCGCGGTTCGTGACGACGCTTCTTCGACCGGCATCGCCGGGCGGGGAGGGCTCGTGGACTTTTCTTCGATTGCCCCAGCCCGTGAGCGATTCACTCCCGAGACGTGGGCGGACCACCGTCGAGGGGACCCTCAATGGTTGTTTGTTTCGGCAGACCTTGGAGCCCGATGGTGAATTGGGCCACTGGCTCAAGGTGAGCGAAGAACTGCGGACCGCCGCCCGCGCGGGTGCGGGCGATTCCGTGACCGTGGATCTGAAGCCGGTGGCCGTGGAGCCCGAGCCCGAAGTCCCCGCGGACCTGGCGGAAGCCCTCGAAGCATCCCCCGAGGCCATTCGAGTCTGGAAGGCCACGACGACTTTGGCGCGCCTTGACTGGATCCACTGGATCGAATCGGCCCGGCAGATGAAGACCCGCGGGAAGCGGATTCAAGACGCCTGCGAGATGCTCGCCGCGGGCAAGAAGCGGGTGTGCTGCTTTGATCCTTCCGGATTCTACAGCAAGGCGTTCAAGGCTCCGGAGGCGGCGGAGTGATCGGGACGACCGAAGGGCGCGCTCATCGATCGGCACGCGTGGACGCGGTTGAAGCCCGGGCGATCCGCGGAATCAGGAGGATCGGTATTCGGTGGGTGGCAGGGGAGGCCGGTAGTCGGGATTGAACTGTTTCCAGCGCCAGTCGGAGCTCTGTTCCGGACTGGCGCAGCCGCCGAGGAACAGCGCCCCCATCGACAGGAGCAACATCTGGAAGGGGCCAAGCCGCTTCCGTCCGAGAGGTGGGTGATGTCGGGATTTCATTTGCTGGGCATTTTCAGGGTTCGTTTCGACACGCGCGTGACGGACAGGAACTGAACCGCGGAGGTATTCACCACGAAGGCACGAAGATCACGAAGCCGCGAAGAAGCCGGATGGATTGGGAGACGGAATCCGTCCTCAGATCTCCGTGTCTCAGTGCCTCCGTGAGAGAATCTCGGTTCATGAAGAGGCAGTGGGGATGCCTTGGTCAGCCGGCGCCGAGGCGTTGGTCCTTTTTTTGGTCGGGATGTTCGTGTTTCCGGCCATGGACGAAGACCGCGGTCCACTCGGCGAGGCGCCTTCCGAGGAGTCGGCACGAGGCCTGGATCTCGGGTTCGCGCGGTTCCTTCATCGCGACGGCGCCGTAGTGGAGCGTCATCCCCTTGGCGGAGTAGTCGGTCACGCCAAAAACCAGGAAACCGAAATTGACGAGCAGCGTGAGGATCGACTGACAGGCCATCTCCATGCCTCCGCCCCACGCTCCGGCGCTGCTGAAGGCGCACGCGATCCGGCCGTCGAGGGTCATCCAGTGCTCGCACATGACCTCGTCCCAGAAGCGTTTCATCCGCCAGGAGATCAGGCCCAGGTTGGTCGGGCTTCCGACGGCGATTCCCTCGCACCAGAAGACATCCTCGGGCACGGCTTCATCGACCGAACGGACCCGGACTTCGGTGTCGGCGATGGTCCGAGCGCCTTCCGCGACGAGTTGGGCCATCTTGGCGGTGTTGCCGGATTTCGAATCGAAAAGGACCAGGATGCGGCTCATCGGGCCCGATACTTCCCGAGGCGCCGAGTCAGTGAAAGTGGAACGTGGGTGGTGCGTTCATGGCTCGCCCGGGGTGACGACCCGCAGGAAGCCGGCGTTGTTGGCGGGGAGTTCAAGCGGCACCTTCGCGATCCGGTCCGTCGCCTCCGCCGGAATGTCGGCAATCTTCCGCCAGGCGCCATGCGCCGCGTCATCGCGCGTCAGAACGGAGTAGCCGCGGTGGGCGGTGGCGATGAATCGGAGCTCGGCGCCGAGGCCTTGATCGGGACGGTGCTCGAGTTCGAGTTCTAGTTCGAGTTTCAGGGCGCTCGCGGGATTCCGGGGATCGGTCCCGGACAGGTACTCCTCTCGGTTGGAGAGCCGGTCGCCATCGGAGTCGAGGTCGGCGTCGGATGGAAGGTCCGGGTTCAGGCCGAAGGACAACTCCCAATCGTTCGGCAGGCCGTCGAAGTCACGGTCGGAAATGGGAGGTCGTGTCGGGCCTCCGGGAGATGGGGAGGCGGCGACCCAGTTCGCGGGATCGTTGGCGTACTCCACCGTCCGTCGCCGTTGCAGCGAGGTTTCCGAAGCGGGGCTGCCTTGCGGCCAGGGCGGGGCGGTCCCGTAGGAGACCCGTTCCACCAGGAGGTACGGGACGAAACCGGCGTCGGGTGACGGCGCCGCCTGGGGACGGTCGGGTCGTTCCAGCCGGACCTCCTCGCCTTCGTTGGAAAGCCGGCCGGAAAAGGGACCGAGGAGTCGTGTTTCGGCGAGAAGACCGCGGCGGGACCGGAACGCCGCGCCTTCGGATTTCGTCGGATCGAAGCCAACGACCAGCAGATGCTCGGAGGGCGCCAGGGCGATGCCGGGGGGGAAATCGAATTGGATCCCGCCGCGCAACCGCCACGTGTTGGACGGATTCAAAGGATCGAAAAGCGAAACCGGCTGGGTCGCCGTGTTGGTGATCTCGACGAATTCCTCATTGAATTCTTCCCGGGCTGGGAGGTCGTCCGGGGGCGCGGGGTCGAACAGGATCTCGGTGACGACGACCGGTCCCACGAGGGGGTAGGCATTGGGAAGGCCGGTGCCCAGACGGAATTCCGCGACGGACGTCGGCAGGTCCCGTCCGAAGGTCAGGCGGCTCAGCGGGGGAAAGTCCCAGCCGACGCTGGTTCGGTGGAGCCCGAAGGAGATGCCATTGGCGGCCGCCGCAACTCGGACATGGGCCCGGTACCCGGTGGGTTCTCCCGTCGCGGAAATTTCGCTGATCCAGACATCGTCGCCGTGGGCCGAATTCAGCGTGAACGCCGTCGGGGATCCCGGCGGGTTGAAGTCCTTCTCGTAGAGCACGAGCCGCCCTCCCGGCGGGACGACGGTGCCCGGCGGGAAACGGAATTTGTCGAGGGCCCGGACGGCGTTGCTCACCCGCCAACCGGGGATTGGTAGGGGATGGCCGGTGAGATTGTGGATCTCGATGGCGTCCTCCAGGGGCGGATCGGTGTGGGTGAGCACCTCGGAGATCGCCAGCCCGGGGTGGACCCGCCAATTGGACTCTCCCGGGGATGAGGATCCCGGGAACGCCTCGATCCGATCGGCGCCATCGGGAAAGCGGCCGCCCGCCACTCCCGCCGTCTGGATCTCAAACGAAAGGGATTCGATGAGGGAGCGGTTGGACGCATAGAGACGAAGGGTTTCGCCGCGTCCATCGAGCTGGAAGGGCAGATGATCGGGCCCCTGGTCGGCGCGTCCATCCGCGCGCCAGGCGACATGCCCGCGGCCCGGGACGAAAGTCAGCGGCGGCACCTGGAACCGGTCCGTTCCCGCGACCGACGGGTCGTCGGTCAGGAAATGGCCGCCGAGATCGACCGGCAGGGAATCCGTGTTGTGGAGTTCCACCCAATCCGTGTTGAACCCGGAGGCGGAGTTGGAGTTGGTGGACGTCTCGGCCTGCCACTCGTTGAAGCGGGTGGAGCGTGGATTGCCGAGCGCCGCGGGAGGCGAATTCGGGGCGCCGGGTGTGGGGGACGCGAGAAGGGTCCACGCGCCGGAAGCCGTGCGGCCCGCGGAACGGTCGGGGATCTGGAAGCCAAACGTGATCGAGTCGAGGAGCCGGCCCCGCGGATCGACAAGCCGAAGCGTGGTCCCCTCGGTGGGAAGGCCCCGGCCGAGATTCAAGGGCGCGGAATTGTCGGTCGAAGCCGGAATGGTTGGATCGCACCAGATCAGCACATGTCCGCCCGCCGGGATCGACACGTCGCGGGGGAAGACCCAGGCCGGTGCCTCGGAGTCGCCGATTGCGAGGCTGGCACCGGTCAGATCGTAGGATTCAGCGCCCGGATTGACGAGTTCGACCCAGTCGGGAAAACCACCCGATGGATGAGCGACCGCCTTGGAATTGGACGCCATGAACTCGTTGAAACGCGGTCCTTTGGGCGGTGCGAAGTCATTGGGCGCCCCGGGGCTGGGCGTGTCGGGGAAGGCGACGATATCGCCGGTGCCGTCGGGGAACCGGCCCAGCGAGACGCCTTCGGCGCCGACGGGAAGGCCTGTCATGGGGAGTCGGTAGGTGACGCGGGAGAATTCGACGCCGCTTTCATCGGACAGAACGATGGCGCCCGCGTTGGCGGGGAGTTTGAGGGCCAGATGGTTGGCGCCGGGATTCTCGTCGGCTCGAAAAACCACGTGGGAGGAGGGGCCTATGAACGAAGCCGAGCGGATCTGCGTGAGGCGGTTCGATGTGCCGACATGGAGTCCACGAAGCGCGATGGGATCGGAAGGGGAAGGGTTGTGGAATTCCACCCAGTCGTCGTCCCCGGGAATCGGGTTCGCAAGCCACTCATTGATGGTGAGCAGCGTCGGAGAGGCGAGCGGTGCGGGTTCGTTCGGCGCCAGGGGCGTGGGCTCGGTGAGCCGCCAGTCGAGTGAGACGCCAACCCGGCCCAGGCTGTAACCCTCGGGAAGGTGGCCGAACGTGACGGCGTCGACGCGAGCGCGACGGGCGTCGTAGAGGGCGATGGTTTCCCCCTGGCGCGAAAGGGAAAAGGTCGTGCGCAGGCCGGGAAGCGACTCCGTCGCGTTCGTTCCGCACCAGACGCGAAGCCAGGCGCCGGCGTCGAGGGATGTGCCCATGGGAAAGACGAACCGGCCAGGATCGCCGTCGTCGGAGAGACTCCAGCCGTCCAGGATGACCTGCTGCGCCCCGAAATTGCGAAGCTCGATCCAGTCGGGCGCGGGGGCGGGTGCCGCGGTGACTTCGGAGAGCCGGACGATCGGCACGCTCCGCGGAGGGCCCGCCGTTCCGGGCGATCCCCCATCGACGAGGCTCGCGTGCCACGCGGCGGGGTCGTGCGGATCGTCGTGGGGTTGATCGAGTTCGAGGGATCTTCCGGAACCGTCCGCCTCGGCCGGCCAGGGTGGGGAGTCGTCGTACTCCACCGCGGTGACCAGGGTTCCATCCGGGGCGAGCAATTCGAGGCGTTCCCCACCGTTGTTCAGCGATCCCTCGAACCATCCCGCGACCGTGACAGCCGGATAGCGGGCCGCGAATTCCACCGGTCGGGCTGAGTTGGCGAGGACCCAGCGGGCGCCGCCGGGCATCAAAGGGTGCGGCGTTGGGAAACGGAACGAGACACCCGTCAGGGAGAATCCGGAGACGTCCAGGGGAAGGGTGCCGTGGTTGTGCAGTTCGACGAACTCGTAGCTCTCGCCCCCTGGCGGGTTGTACATGATTTCGGAGAAAACAAGGGGGGTTCCGAGACGGTTCACTTCGAAGGACGCCTCGGTGACGGCACTCCAATTTGTGCCGTCGAGAGTTCGCGCGCGGATCAGCGTGGATTGGAGCAGTGGGATCGGAACCGAATACTGGCGCGCCTCGGGCGAGATTTCCCCGGTGAACGCCAGGCGGGGATCCGCGCCGTTGGTGGTGTAGAAGATGGAGCCCGTGAGGTTGGTCAGCACCAGCGGGTACCCGTCGGGGACTCTTCCGCCGAATCGGCTGAAGCCCGGAGCGTTGGAGGAGGCCAGGAACCCGGCGCGCTCGAGATGAAGGAGGACGTTCCGACGGCGCTGGGGGATCCAGGTCGTGGCGATGCGGTTGTTGAAGCCGCCGACGACCCCGGCGAGGCGGTTGGTGATCTGCGCGTACCGGACCCGGAGTCGGTCGTCGGTGAGCACGCCGCCGTTGAAGAGATGGCGGTGCGCCCGGTCGGCGAAGAGTTGGCGGAATTCCGGGGCCCTTTTCAGTCCGTTGAAGATGCGCTGGATGTCGGCGGTGCCCCAGGGGGGCGAGGTGCTGGAAAGCTGGTTGCGGATGCTGTCCCAGGTGGGCGAATGACCGTTGACGAGGCCGAACGCCCACTCCGCGTCCCAGCAGTACATACGGAAGAGGCCTCCATCAACGCGCTCCCGGGCGGCGCGCCAGTTGTTGTGGGGCCAGTCGTCGTTGTCGACGTAGATGAGCGGAAGGAGGTAGTCGACGAAGTTCGTGAGGTCGAGGCGGGAGGCCACGTCGCGAAGGTTCGCCGGTTGCGTGAGGTCCCGCGTGCTGGCCAGCGTTCGCAGGGTGTTGTAGGCGTTGGCGTCGCCTTCCCGGACCTCCCCCGATTGCGCCATGAGATCCCACTTCTCACCGCCTCCGTGGTAGGCGCGGAGGAAATCGATGTCGATGCGCTCGCACGGGTTGTAATAGCCCTTGTGGACCCCGTTGAGAAAGAGATGCACGAAGGTTCCCGCGGGTGAAGGAACGCCGGTGTCGCGGACCAGGGATCGGACGAATTCATCGGTGAGAAACGGATTCACCGCGTCGTTCATCCCGGCTCGGAGCACCACGGTGTCGAAGGAGGTCTGGGTCGTTTCGGGAAAGAGCGGATACTTCAGG
>JBFWOK010000232.1:0-9236 GCA_050250555.1 Limisphaerales bacterium | reverse complement strand
ACCTCCCGGAGGTGAAAATCCACCGAACAGAGCGCCTCGAGTTCTCCCGTTCCAAAATGCCTCGTCACATCGGGGTCCCCGGCGATCTGCGCCACGAAATCGGCGTCATCGCGGCCGGCGTGCTTCTCGGCCCAGGTCTGCATGGCGTTCCGCTGGACGAGTTCGTACGCGGCCTCCCGACTGAGCCCCTTTCGGATCAGGGCGAGAAGGATGGTCTGGCTGTTCCACATTCCCAGGCTCAGGCCGAGGTTTCTCCGCATGTTTTCCGGATACACGTTCAAGCCCTCCATCATCCGCTTCAGCAGACCCAGCATGTAGTCGAGCAGGGTGCACGAATCGGGAAAGATGATGCGTTCCACCGAGCTGTGGCTGATGTCCCGTTCGTGCCACAACGCGACGTTCTCCAGCGCCGCGACCAGGTTTCCCCGAAGCACCCTGGCCAATCCCGTCAGGCGCTCCCAGGTGATCGGATTCCTCTTGTGCGGCATCGCGCTGCTGCCCTTCTGCCCGCGGGTGAAGGGTTCCTCCGATTCGAGGACCTCGGTGCGTTGAAGGTGGCGGAACTCGACGGCCCAACGCTCCAGGCTGGCTCCCGTCAGGGCGAGGGCGGCCATGAATTCGGCGTGGATGTCCCGCTGGACCACCTGCGTCGCGATCGGCGCGGCCCGGAGCCCAAGCCTTTCGCAGACCCTGGCCTCCACTTCGGGGCCCAGATGGGCGTTCGTTCCAACGGCACCGCTGAGTTTCCCGACGGCCACGGTCTCCCGGGCCGACTTCATTCGCTTCAACGCGCGCCCGAATTCGTCATACATCAGCGCCAGTTTCAGTCCGAACGTCGTCGGCTCCGCATGAATGCCGTGGCTCCGACCGATGCACGGGGTCCAGGCGTGTTCGACCGCCCTTCGCCCAATGACCTCGCGCACCGCGATCACTTCCTCGATCAGGAGATCGGCGCTCCGTACCAACTGCGCCGCGAACGCGGTGTCGACGACGTCGCTCGACGTCAGCCCGAAATGAAGCCAGCGGCTCGCCGGATCGTTGATCCGCTCCGCGACCGCGGTCGTGAAACCGATCACGTCGTGGTTCAGGGTCTTTTCCAGCTCCCGCTGACGCGCCACGAGGCCGGGGAGATCCAAAGCCCACCCGGCCGCCCCGGCTTTCAGTTTCTCCAGGTCCGCCGATGGCACCACCCCGGCCTCCGCGAGGGCCTCGCTCGCCAGCATCTCGATTTCGAGCCAGATCCGTAGCCGGTTTTCGTCCGTCCAAACACCCCGCATCGCGGGCCGCGAGTAGCGCGTGATCACCCCGGGATTCTAAGCGGGCGACCTCGCCGAAGACCATCCATCAGAATTCCGCCGGCTCCCCGGCCCCGCCGGGTCCTAGTCCTTCTGCATCCGCTTCGGAGCCTGCTCCAGGATCCGCCGTTCCTTTTCGGTCAGGCTTTGCGGTCCGTGCGCGAGGATCTTGTCCAGGATCGGATCCACCTCCCGGCGCATGTACTCGTCCGGGGAAATCCGTTCGCCTTCGCTCACCTTCGGCCTCGCGGAGGGTTCCCCGTGATTCCCGGCGACCACCCGCGCGTCGGGCCGGCGAACGGTCCTACCCAGCCGGAATCCGCGCAGCCATTCAACCCAACGGTCGTCGGTCACCGCCTTCGCGTACGCCACTCCCGCGAGCAGACCACCCAGATGGGCCGCGTGCGACACTCCGCCAAACGGAAACACCACGCCGAACAGACTGAATCCGAACAGAAGCCAGAACATCGTCGAACCCCGCATCCGGACCGGGAACACGTAAATGAAGAACAGGATCTCGCGCCCCGGGTACATCATGCAGAAGGCGCCCGCCAACCCCATCACGTTGCCCGAAGCCCCGATGGTCCCGCCAATCCGATAGATCGGGTGCCAGACCTGGCACGCCCAGTCCAACAACCCGCCCGCGGTCCCCGCCACCAGGAAAAGCACCCAGAAACGCCGGGCTCCCCGCGCCTCCAACAGGCTGTGGCCGAAAAACCAGAGGCCGATTCCGTTCATCAGGAGATGCCACGGCCAGGGCGCGTCATGCAGGAATTGAAAGGTCAGCAACCGGTAATATTCGTGCCCCGCCATCCCACGCCGCGTCAGCGCGAAATAGTCGGCGAGCGACCCCCCGGACCCGTAGGACTTGAGCACGCACTCGACGAGAAACAACGCGGTCCACGCCGCCAGCAACAGGAACACTGGGGAACGGAAGTCGGGCCCGCGCCCGCTTCGCATGTAGTCCCGGTCGTACAGCATCGCGGGGACGGTACTGTCTCATCGGCGGCTTTTCAATCACCCCGGGACACATCGTCGGAGCCCGGGCGCGGTTCAGGAGGCTGGGTCGCGGGGAAGATGGATCGCCACGGTGGTCCCGCGTCCGGCCTCCGATTTCAACTCCATCCGTCCGCGGTGGGTTTCCACCACCCGGTTGACAATCGCGAGGCCGAGCCCCGTCCCCCTCCGTTTGGTGGTTCCAAAAAGGAATCCTCCCGGAGCCATCGACGCCGTCATGGTATCCGGCAACCCCGGTCCGGTGTCGGTGAATGAGATCCGGCAACCCTCGCCGGACTTCGCGCACACGATCGCCAGCTTCCCGCCGTCCGGCATCGCTTCGGCCGCGTTCAGAATCACGTTCAGGAACGCCTGCTCCAGTTGCACGGAATCGGCGCGGATCCGGTCCGAATCGGCCTCCACTTCGACCGCCAGTTCCACTCCCTGCGCCCGCAACTTGTGGCGGGTCAGCAGCCGCAGGTCCTCCAGCAGGCCGCCCACCGTCACCCACTCCAGGCGCGGCTCCGAATGCCGGGCGAAATCAAGCACCTGCTCCACGATACGGTTCAGATGGTCCATCTTGGTGCCCATCAACCTCGCGTCCTCCGAGCGTGGATCGCCGGCCGGAAACCGCAGATCCATGGAGTGGAAGAGCATCTTCATCACCGTCAGCGGATTCCGGATCTCGTGGGCCACCTCGGCCGCGAGCAGGCCAAGCGCGCAGAGTTTGTCGCTTTGGCGGAGCTGCTCCTCGGCGGCGCTCATGCGCTCCGCCCACCGGGCCCGCTCGAGCGCCATCGCGCACAGTTCGGCCAACGCTCCCAAGGTCTGGATCTCCTCGTTCGAAAAGGTGTGCAATTGGCCCGTGTAGACATTGAGCGCGCCTCGCGCCTCCTCACCCTGGATCAGCGGCACGCTCAGCAACGACACAAGCCCCTCCCGCCGCGCGACCTCGGTGCTCTGATAGAGACGCGAGGATCGGACGTCCTCGACCTGAAGCGGCTTCCGCCTTCGGATCACCACCCCCACCAGGCTCTCCTCGATCCGCAGCGAGCCCCGACCAAGGTAGTCCGGCCCCGCCCCATGGCTCGCCCGAACCTCCAGGGTGTCGGGTGTGTCCCCGATCATCAGGACCGAAGACAGCTTCGCCCCCGTGACTTTCACGGCTTCCCGGGTCACGACCTTGAACAGTTCCTCCAGTCCGGTCGCGGAATTGATCACCCGCGCGATGCTGACCAGCGAAGTCGCCAAGGCCGTTCGACGACGCGCCTGTTCGAAGAGCCAGGTGTTTCGGATGACCACGGCGGCGTGCTCCGCCAGCTCCACCAGCAGCACCTCGTCGGCCTCCGTGAAGGCGTTCTCCTGTTCGGAGTCGACGTTCAACACCCCGCTCACCTCGCCGTTCAGAAGCACTGGAACGGCAAGCTCCGACCGGACCTCCTCCCGCAACTTGATGTACCGAGCATCCCGCCGCACATCCCCCACCCGCGCCGGAGTTCCATGCAGCGCGACCCACCCCGTCACTCCTTTTCCAATGGCGAGACGAAAGACCGTGGCCTCCCGCGGCAACCCCGTCGCCGCCTCGATCTCCAGCAGGCTGGAGTTGGGATTGCGAAGGACCAGCGACCCGCTGGTCGCCCCCACCAACCGCACCGCCTCCGCCACCAACCGGTGCAAGGCGTCCTTGGGTTCGAGCGAGCTGTGAACCGCCAAGGCCGTCCGGTTCAGTTCCGACCGCCAATGGCAGTTCGGGCATTCGCCGGTCGCCCGAGGTCCCGCGGATTCATGGGGTTCCATGCGTCTCCTTCCGTCACCGGTTGCCTTCACGTCGATTCATCGGACCCGCGCCAGCGCCAGCAATCCCACCGAACCAAAAACAATGTTCGGAACCCAGGCGGCCAGCCACGGCGCGACATACTCCCCGTACCCCAGCGCCAGGCTGAACTCCTTCAGCACGAAAAAGGCGAACGCCAGGAACACGGTCGCGGCCACACCGACAAACGCGTTCCGCCGACCCGACCCCGCGCCCGCGGGCAGGGCGATCAACACCACGACGAGGCACGTCCATGGCGAGGCCAACCGATCGTGGAACCAAGTGGACAGGAACGCATCGAACCGGGGTGAAAGATGAGGATGCAGCTCCCGGTACGTCAGAATCTCCCCCAACGACAGCTGCACCTGACGGGATTTTTTCAGGCTCCCCAACAGCGCGCTGATCTTCACCTCGCTCCGCAGATGGTCCGGGGTCTCCGGGAAATCCAGCACCACCATCCGGTTCGTATGGAATTGGATGACTTCCGCATCCTTCCCCGCCAGGAACGTGAACCGCGTGACCCGCTCGAATTCCCAGCCTCCGCCCTCCCAACGACCCCGGTCCGCCAACAGTTCCTCCTTGGCTCCGTCCGCGCCGCGCCAACGGATGTGCGCCCCGCGCAGTTCCGTCGTCCCCGGATGAAAGCCGTCCACCGACCAGGTCCTGCCCGTCGTCGCATCGAGGAAGTTCAGCTTCCGGGTCCACCCACCTTCCGTATCCACGCCGCCATTCAGGACGGCCTCGGCGCGCATCGCCGCGCCCGGAACCGCCAACTCGTTCAGCGCCACCATCCCGAGACTCAGCACCCATCCCGCCACGAGATACGGAACCGAAATCCTCCACAGACTCAGCCCCGCCGCCCGCATCGCGACGATCTCGTGGTGGCGCACGTGTTGCGCCAGGACGTAGAGCAACGAGAGAAGCAGCGCGACAGGTATCTGCAGCAGGAGGTACAGCGGCAGCCGATGCCAAAGGTAGAGAATCATCCCCGCGAACCCCAGATTCCGCCGCCGGAACTCGTCCACCTGCTCCAACAGTTCGAACGAAAGCCAAAACACCAGGATTCCCGCCAGGCAATAGCAGAAAACCACGCTCAGCTCCCGGAGCTGGTAACGGTCCAGCAAACGCATCCGCCCGCAGCCTAAAGCCCCCACCCTCCGCGCCTCAACTCCCGCCTCGGGCCTTCCCATACCGAATTCCCACAACTCCGCCGAGGGGACGCTCCATCTCCGAGTTGTCCCACACGATGGAGATGCCCCCCGCCGCGCGCGTCGAGAAGCGCGCGCCGAGAAACACCTTGGCTTCACCGGTCCCCGCGATAAACCTCGGCCCGTGAAGTCCAATTTGCTCCTTCTGGGACCGGCATGCCTGCTCGCCTTGCTGGCTCTGGCCCTGACCGGGCTCTCCTTTCAGTACGTTCAGCTCACCCGCGAACTCAACCGTTCCCAGGCCACGCTCGCCCAAATCGAATTCCGCCAGAACCGCATCAAGGCGCTCGTCAACGAGTGCATCGAACACGCCCAACGGAATCCCGGCCTCCTTCCGATCCTTCAATCCATCGGAATCAAGGCCTCCCCATCCGGTGGCCCGGCCGCCTCCCCCTCCCCCACCGCTCCGACCCCTCCCTCCCCCTAGCCCGCTTCGAACTGGCGCCCTCTGCGCACCTCAACTCACCGCACCGCACCGCACCGATCCGATCCGATCCGTACCATGGACCCCATCGACTCGCCACGAACCGGACTTCGCCTCGATGACACCCAGCGCGAGCTTCAGACGCTGCGGCTCACGCTCCAGATCACGCTGGCGGCACTCGTCATCTTCGCTGGAAGCCTCGGAATCCTGGTCTTCCGCCAGGTGTCCCTCCTCCGCCGCCAAACCGAGGCCACCACCCGCCAGGCCCAACACGCCGCCCAGGTCTTCAATTCCACCATCGGCCCCCAGGCTCAATCCTTCGAGAAACGCCTCCAGGAATTCGCCGAAACCGACCCTGAATTCAAAGCGCGCCTCGCCCGATTCTACCCGCCGTCCGAGTCCGCAACCAACCCGCCCTCCCAGTCGCCCCAGCCCACCTCCGCCGTCCCCGCTCAGGGAAATTCGCCGACCCCCTGACCCCGTCGAAGCCGAACCGCCCGCGCCCTCATTCATGAGCGCCCCCGCCCCAGAACCCGGCGCCGACAACACCCCCAACGACTCCGTCCCTTCACCCAAGGCCTGGATCCGGCGTCCAGGTTCCCCCGACGTTCCCGTCACGGGAAACTGCGCCCTCGGTCGAGCCATCGGAAATGACGTGGTTCTGGTCGACGACCGGGTCTCCAGACGGCACGCCACGATCCATACCCAAGGCCTCCACGAATTCTGGCTCGTCGATCTCGGAAGCCGCAACGGCACCTACCTCAATGGGAGACGCGTCAGCCAACCCTGCCGGCTTCAGGACGACGACCGGATCCAGATCGGACCTTTCCAGGTATCCCTCCATCTCGCGGAAGCACCGGCGATCCAACCGTCGACCCTTGTCAGCGAGCGGACGGCGGTCGACCTGAGATCGCTCGCCTGCTGGCTTCTCGTCTGCGACATCTCGGGTTCGACCAGCCTTGCCCGGAAGCTCGCTCCCGAGGAACTCGCGGTCGTTGTCGGAGGCTGGTTCGCCCGTTGCAAGGAGGTCATCGAGGACACCGGGGGCACCATCAACAAGTACCTCGGGGACGGCCTGCTCGCGTACTGGCCCGTCCGGGCCGAAACACTTCCCCACATCGCCCAGACGCTTCTCGACTTGAGACAAATGCAGGACGAAGCGAAGCCTCCTTTCCGGGTCGTCATCCACCAGGGACACGTCCTCTTCGGTGGCATCCCATCGTCCGGGGAGGAAAGCCTCGCGGGCCCCGAGGTGAACCTTGTCTTCCGCCAGGAAAAGCTCGCCGGACAACTGGGCCAGCCGCGGCTTGCGACGGAGGCCGCCGCGACGCTCCTGGGGACCCACCTCCGACTCACCCCTGCCGGGTCGCACCCTCTGCCAGGATACGACGGCCTCCACCCATTCCACACCTTCTGAGACGCCCCCCCGATCCGGCTTAGAGGGAGGAAACTCCGCGCGCCAGGGACCGCCGGGTCGCCTCGCGGTTGGAAGCATCGAAGTAATCCACCGGATTGAAGTCGTCGGTGAGAATCAACCCGGCCCGGTCATCCACCGCGACGGCCTTGGACAAGGCGGCTTCCAGTTGGGGACGGACCCAGGACTGGACGTGGGCAAGGCTCGCCGGCGCCCTGAATTCCAGAGGGCTTCGGTCTGACGCCACAAAGAACATGTTGCCCCCAGGCGAGGCATGCACCCGCACTTCCGCGAAGACCGAACCCAGGGTCTTGTGGAGCGCGGTCCCGAAGAAATCCCGCCCCGCGTTGAAGTCCGCGAACGAGTTGATCACGAGCGTCCCGCCCGGGTTCAGGACCCGCCGGATCTCCGAGAACGCCTCGCGGGTCATCAGGTGCGAAGGCGACGAATCCCCGAGAAAGGCATCCAGTTGGACGGTGTCGTACCGGTTTGTCGCCACTCGAAGAAAATGGCGGGCGTCGTCCAGGAACAGGTTCACCCGCGACGGATCGAAGTCGAACCAGCGCTGCGCCAGCGGAACGACCCGCGGGTTGATTTCAACGACATCCACGGCAATGCCGTCGCCGGCCAGGTGCCGCGGCGCGATGCCCACGCCCATCCCGATGCAGAGCGCGCGCTTCAGGTCCGGCGTATACCCCTTGGAAAGTTCCACCAGCGCGTAGGTGAACATGGACAGGCTTTGCTTCCGCACCGGGTCGTACGTGTTCTGCGTCAGATTGTCGTTGAGATACATCCGCATCCGCCCGTCCCGGGATTCCACAACCCTCATCGTCCCGAAGTGCGAGTTCGCCAATTCCAGTTCCACGTGGGTCGACAGCGTCGCCTCCGATTCCCGCCGCAGCCCCGCCACGGCCAGCAGCACCGCGAGCCCCGCCGCGCCCGCCGAAACGCCACCCCCGCCTTCCCCCCGTCCCCAGAGGAGATAATAGACCGCCGACAGCCCGACCAGCACCGCGGCCGTCCCCAGGAGCGCCACCGAATCCCGCACATACGGAACCAGCAGGTAGCTCGTCACCAGCACCCCCACGACGCTCCCGACGGTGCCCAGCGCCGAAAGCCGGCCCACCGAGCGTCCCACGTCCTGCAGGGATCTCGCGAGGATCCGGATGAAATACGGGCCAACCGCCGCGAGCAGGGTCAAGGGAACAAAATAGAGTCCCAGCGAAGCCACGATCGATCCCAGCGCCAGGTCGAGCCCAAGGCACGCCGAAGCCAGTTTCGCGCGGATCAGAACGGTGAAGCTCAAATAGGCCGCGGCGACCATCAGGCCCGCGTACATCAGGGGCAGACTGGCGTACCGGTCCGCCAGCCACCCGCCCACGTAGTACCCGGCCGCAAGAGCCAACAGCGTGATCGTGATCTGCGCCGTCCAGACGAAGTGCGACGACCCGAACCACGGCGTCAGCATCTTCGCCCCCAGGATCTCGATGACCAGAACCACCCCCCCCGTGATCATCGCCGTCACGTAGAGGAATCTTCGCAATCCAGGCGAAAGAAGGAGCAGACTCGGCGCTTGTTTCACGGGCACGCGGGTTTTTACGGTCTGTCTGGTCGGCGACGCAAGAATCCCGGATGAACAAGTACTGGCATGTGGTGGCGCTCGGAATCCAAAGCACCCTCGTCTACCGGGTGAATTTCCTCGTGCGCGCCCTCTTCGGCCTCATCCCCCTGCTCGCCCTCATTCTCCTCTGGCGCGCCATCTTCGAGGGGCGAACCGAGGCCAGCCTCGGCGGATACCAACTCGCCGAGGTCGTGACCTATTACCTCGTCGTCAATGTCGTCGTCGCCCTCACCGCCGTGACCGAGGACGACTGGCAGATCGCCGCCGACATCAAGGACGGGCGCGTCAGTCAGTTCCTGCTCAAACCGATCGACTACCTCCGCTACCGCCTCTGCCTCTTCGCCGCGGGCCGCCTCGTCTACACCGCCGCGGCCCTTGTCCCCACCGCCGCCTTTCTCTGGTTCCAGAAGGACGCCTTGCTCGCCCCGGCGTCCGCGATTCACTTCGCCGCGTTCCTGGCCTCCC
>JBFWOK010000231.1:0-9352 GCA_050250555.1 Limisphaerales bacterium | reverse complement strand
AACGCCGAGGACAGCCTTCGGAAGCTCGGGCAACGCTTGCGCCGCGGCTGGGAACGCACCCGCCCGGTGACGCCGGAGGAAATGGAAAAGGTACGCCAGGCGGTCCGCGAACAGTGGGAGAAGGAACACGCGCAAGACCGTTCAGGAACCCCAGCGGCAGGTTCTCCGGCCGAACAGAGCCAGCAGTCTCAGGAGGAAGAGCAGCAACGGAAAGCTCGGGAGCGCTCGCGGGACCAGGACCAGACCCAGTAGGGTTTTTCCAGCAGCAACAACCGCCAGCAAGCATGCTGGCTTGCTTGCAAGCTGGCAGGCTGACCAGCCATCAAGCCCCCTTGTTTGAAAGCCCGCTGACGTGTTAGTCAGCAAGCATGCCGGCAAGCACGCCGGTTTGGCTTGAGAGGGGGCACATGGGGACGACGGTGGCGTTGGCGAATTCGAAGGGGGGCGTCGGGAAATCCACGGTTTCGGTTCATCTCGCGGCGTGGACCCACGAACAGGGACTCCGCACCGGTCTCGTCGATGCCGACGTGCAAGGCGCCTCGTCATTGTGGCTGCACGAGGCGGTTCCGGAGATTCCCTTGCCATCGTCTCGCGCATGTGCACCTGACCCGCCTAGGATGCCATCTGCTCAAGTCGCGCCTTGACCCTGGTCCAATCGGGAACGAGTTGGCCGAGGGTGCGGAAGAACTTGGTATCGTGTGCCGGATGCTGGAGGTGGCATACCTCGTGGGCGATGACGTAGTCGACGCAGGCGCTCGGCGCCTTGGCGAGATCCGGGTTCAGGTAGATGCGACCGTCACGGTTGGAGCTTCCCCAGCGCTTGGGCATTCGGAGGAGGCGTAATCTCGGCACCGGGAGACCTCGCTCCACGCTCCACTGTTCCCATTTCGCCAGCCTCGATTGGAACAGGATGAGGGCTCGGTTCCGATACCAATCACGAAGCAATGCTTCCACCTCAGCGGGCTCGCCGGTACGACTTGTGACGCAAAAGAACGCACCTCTCAGCCGCACTCCGACAGCCTCCCCTCGCGAGACCCTCAGTCGGTATTGCCTCCCCAGATAAAGGTGCGTGGCACCGCTTTCGTACCGGAGCGGAGCGCGGTTCCGGTTCATCTCGGCGAATCGGCGACGCTGGGCATGGATCCACCGAAGGCGTTTAGAGACTTTCGCAGCGATCGCGTCGAGCTTGGCGTCCAAAGGCGCCACGAGTTCCACCTGTCCATCCGGAAGGACGCTGATCGCCATGGTGCGCCGCTTCGAGCGCCGCAATCGGCAAGACCCCGCCTCCGTTTCGATGACGTGCACCTCAGACATCCTGGCGGTTGCGGCTGATACGCAGGATCGATTCGATGATCGCGTCCATCTGGGAGTAGGAGAGCTGGACGCCCTTCTCCTGCTGCAGACGGAAGAGCAGGTCATCCAGGTCGTTCCGCATGCGATTCTGCGCATCAAGGCTGTCCCGCCAACGCACGACAGCATGACGCCGCACCACGTCTTCGATCTCGCAGGCGACCGAGGCGAGAAGTTGAGCCAGATCCGGGGTCGGAGGCGCTTTCCGGGAACCCTCGCCATACGCCGACGGCTCCTCTCGAAAGGGTTCGGCCTCCGTCTTGGTGATTCCGAGTTGCTCCTTGAGAGCCCCGAAATAGGCCTTTGCCAGATCGCTTTGCCGAAGGATCACGGGAGTGTCCCCGCGGTTGCCGTCGCGGAGCTGCTCCATGATCTCGCGGATTCGCTGGAGGTATTGCGCCTCGCTGATCCGCTGGGCCTTGTAGGCGTCGATGGTCTCCTGAAGCAGGGCCGAGAGTTTGCGGTAGAAGAACGGATCCTCCTCCATCTTCTCGGTGATCGTGCGTTTGGTGCGATTGGCGATGATGTCCGCCTTGGCTCGGGGTGATCGTGCTTTATCGACCTCCTTCTCAAACGCCTCCCGTTCGAAGATGTTCACGGGGTCGACGACCCGGATGACCTCCGATGCTTGCACGTAGGTGTTCAGCATCTTTTGGATTTGGGCCTCGTAGTCCCGGTAATCGATCTCCTCGGCGTAACGGATCTTCACGGAGGCGCGGAGCTTCTGGAAGAACACCGCGTCACGCTTGTAACGCTCCGCCATGTCGGTCGGTGTGGCCCTGATCCACTGGATATTGGCCAGCGCCAGCTTGAGCAGCCTGCAGAACCTGGAGAGCCGACCATAGAAGTCCTCGCGTCGGGAGTCGACCTCCAGCGCCAGTTCAAACGCCTCCTCGTCGTGCTTGTTACGGACACCCCGGAACAAGTCCCACACGGCGTCGTGCGATGCGGGCAGTTCCTTCAGCTCCTGCGCCACGTCCGTCAGGGCACCCTCCAGATCCTCCCGGTCGAAGCTCCCCTCCAGAGCGCTGTAGAGCTCCAGCGCCTCGTGGAGTTGGGTCACCACACCGTAATAATCGATGATATGCCCGAAGTCCTTGCCAGGATGGAGCCGGTTTACCCGAGCGATGGCCTGGAGAAGCGTGTGTTCCCTCAGGCTGCGGGCGATGTAGAGCACGACATTCCTGGGTGCGTCGAATCCGGTCAGGAGCTTGTCCACCACGATGAGCAGATCCGGCTCGTCCGTGTTCTTGAAGGCTCCGATCACCTGCCGATTGTACGCCTTCTCGGTGCCGTACTTGGCCATCATGGCCTTCCAGAAGGTGTCCACCGATTCATCCGGAGCCGTCGCGGAAGCCTCACCTTCGATCTCGGTTGGCCCGGAAATGACCACTTCGGAAGTCACCTTGCCGAACTGGTCCAGGCACCGCTTCAGGAAGATGGCTTCCCGCTTTCCAGACGCCGTGAGTTGGCCCTTGAAACCGGTTCCCTTCCATTGCTGGGAGAAGTGCTGCGAGACGTCCCAGGCAATCAGGTAAAGCCGGCTTTCGAGCCGGTTGAGTTCGTCGCGGGAAGCGAACTTGTGCTTCAGGTCGGCACGTTGCTCCCGCGACAACCCCTCGCACATGGCCTCGAACATCGAGTCCACGGCCTTGCGATTCACATCCTGCATCACGTGGCGACCCTCGTAGAGGAGGGGTACGACCGCCTCGTCCCGGACGGCGTCGCGGATCGTGTAGGCCGGCTCGATGAACCCGCCGAACTTTTGGGCCGTGTTCTTCTCTTTCCGCATCAGGGGCGTGCCGGTGAAGCCGATGAAGCAGGCGTTCGGCAAAGCCTTCTGCATCCTGATGTTGGCCTCCCCGTACTGGCTGCGATGGCTCTCGTCGACCAGGACAAAGAGATCGCGGCTCTCGTTCCGGAAGCTGTCGCTGGCGTTGGCGGCGGCACGGAACTTGTCCAGAACCGTGGTGATGACGGCGACATTTTCGTCCGCGAGCAATTCCTGGAGATGCCGGCCGGTTTTCGCCATCACCGGCTCTTTGCCACACTGGTGGAACGTCTTCCAAATCTGCTCGTCCAGGTCGATCCGGTCGGTCACCAGAACGATGCGCGGGTTCCGGATGGACTCGTCGAGGGCCAACGCCTTGCCCAGAAGGACCATCGCCAGGGACTTGCCGGATCCTTGCGTCTGCCAGATCACCCCACCCAGACGCCGCGATTCAGCATCCCGCTGTCGGACCCGCTCCAGAGTCCGGCGGATGACAAAGTACTGCTGGTAGCGCGCCACCTTCTTCACGGCACCGCCTTCGTCGTAGACGATGAATTGGCGTGCGATCTCGATCAGCCGATCCGGTCGGCACAGAGACCACAGAAGGCGGTCCTGGGCCGTGGGCTCCCGGTCCTGAATCGCCATCTCTTCGAAGGCGGCTTTGGCGTAAGCGAACGTTCCCCGGAACAGCTTCTCATGCTCCTCCCGTCGCACGGGGCTGTTGATGACCGTCCTCACCTCGGAATCCACGTCCTGCATTTCCCGCCACTTGGCCCAAAACTTCAAAGCCGTGCCGGTGGTTCCGTAGCTGGCGTCGTTCTTGTTCAGTGCCAAGACCATCTGGCTGTAAAGGAACAGGTGGGGGATCTCCCCGGCCTGCCAGTTCCGAATATGCTGTTTGACCGCCTCCTCCAAGGAGTGCTTCTCCTCCGGACGTTTGCACTCGATCACCACGAACGGGATCCCATTGACGAAGCACACGATGTCCGGACGGCGCGTCTCCCGGCTGCCGGTGCGCTCCACTTCGAACTCGGCGGTGACGTGGAAGGCGTTGTTCCCTGGGTTTCTCCAGTCGATGTAGCGCAGGGAAAACGCGCGGGTCTGATCCCCGACGGTCTGGTCGAGGCTCTTTCCCAAGGTGAGGAGGTCGTAAACTTTCTCGCTGGTGCGCACCAGGCCGTCGAACGGCAGGTCTCGCAAGGCCTCCACCGCGCGTTGGAGGTTCTCCTCGGTGAACGATTCCGTGCGACCCTTGAACGACACGACGTTCAACCGGCGCAACTGCGCCGCCAGGATCCCTTCAAGCAACGCGTGCCGGAATTTGCCGCGCCGCTCGACCGCCACTTCCTCCGGCGACAGGTACGCGTACCCCAACTGTTGCAGCGTCCGAATCGCTGGAATCTGGCTGATGTGCGCTTCCTGGAAGGACGGAGTTGTCATGCCCTTCGCCCCCAGCGGCCTGATTCATCGTAGTTGATGGAGCGTGGCCAACCGCACGCATTCCACACTTGATCGAAGAGCGGCCGGAGAATCTCGTCTGCGGGTTGGGCCGAATTCTCGACCAGGACTTCGTCGGTCAGAAGGTGGTCCCGATCCAGGAGACGCGCGCCGGACGCGCAAAAGCGCGGATCCACGGCCATCGCATAGCCGCGAATATTGAGGAGGGCCAATCCGGCAACGTACGGCGGGGCAAATCCGAGAGCTCCGAGGACCTCAAGGTAGCCGGAGAAAACCTCCAGGAGCCGTTGTTCCCAGGCGATACTCTGGATGAGCCGCGCCAACTCGGACCCTCCGATCCGAGCTGGGCGAGGCTCCAGGAGCGTGCTGTCCACGGCCTCAAGGTAGCCGCTGCGAAACAGTTGTGTTGAGGCGTAACACGATCCGCTTCCGGCTGACGACGCTACAAGCACCCCGTCGAAATTGAACCCGCCGCCCCAGCCGCCGTGATTCCCGATGGTGCGCAGGCGATGGTCGTTCTGAAATCGTTCCAGGTCGGCGGTCGTCAGCCGAAGCTTGGACGATGCGCTGACCACCGGAAGAACGTGAAGCACCAGGAGATGATTGCCCGTCCATTTCACCGATGACTCGACCGCGACGAGCCGGTTGATTCGGTCGATGCGGAATGCCTTGAGCCGGTCGGCGAGTCCCTCGTTCGCGAGGAACGCCGAGCGAAGCTCGAAGACGTCCAGATCGTACTTCCCGCTTGAGTTTCGACCGCAAAAGCGGGTGACGCCTTGGTGGCGGACCATGTGCGGGGCAGCGAAACTCCGGGGAACGCGAATGAGCAGGGCGGCCTTCCCATTCGCCAAGGGTATTGGCTTGAATTGGATTCCGCCGAGACGCGGTTGCACGGAGTCCCTGAGCAGGTTCTCGATGCGGCCCAAGGCGTCATCCGCCACGAAGTTGGACAACCCGATCAATTCCGTCGCGACCCCCTTTTCCGCGCCCATCCCGAAGAGCAAATCGCCCCCGTCGGAGTTGGCCAACGCCGTCACGTCGCTCAAGAACTCCCGCTTCTGTTCATGCGTCTCCAGCACCAAGGCTTGTTTGAACTCCAGGGTCTTGGATTCCGAGGCGCCGTCGGTCACCAATCGGGCCAGGTGAGATTCTTCGATCGACGACAGGTTCAGGTGGAGGAGGGACATGGCGGTTTCTCTCGCAAGACCTCACGCTCGTACACGAATGCGGCCGGTCAGCAGCCGTTGCATCAGGCCGCGCTTCTGCTGGTCGACGGCAGCGCGTTGGGCCCGAAGCAGGCGGAGTTCCTCGTCGCAGGTGTCGAGAATGGCAGCGATGGCCTGCTGCTCGGCCAGCGAAGACGGGATGCGGATGTGTTCCCGCAGGAAGACGTCAGGATCGAAGATGAGCTTCTCGATATGGACACCGGTGCTGGCCACCCTTGCGAGTCGGATCATGCGGGGCAATTGAGCCAGCCAGCCGAAAAATGGCATGTGCAGGGTGTCAGGTGCGGTGTTCACCAGGATCGCGTACTCCTTGGAGACCTGACAGCCGGAGAATCCCGGCGTGACCAGCGCCCATGCGCCGTGAACCACTTGTCGCTTCGAGATCAGGAAATCACCGGATCTCACCTCGTGAAGGTCCTGGGTCTTGTAGTCGGACGCCTGCATTTCCGGGCGGCGGAACAAGCCGCCACAGCGTCGCCGAATGCTTACCAGAGACAATGGCGCCTCTGACGACCATTCGATGGGACGAAAGATCCGACATAATACATCCGACATGCGGGTCTTCCTCCACTCCGTCTTGCCGAATGGCACTAGCCGACGCCTTCCAGTCAGGAGTTGCTGCATGAGGGCCGTCTTGCGGCGCTCCTTGGCGGATATCAGGGCTTCGATGTCTTCCAGGGCCTCGTCCCATGTGCCAAGAACATCGGAGATTTGCTTTTGCTCGCTGAGGGGTGGAATCGGGACATGGAGATCATGCTGAAGGCGGGTGGGATTGATGTTACTTTGGCTTACTCCAACCGTGGCCAACTCCTTCAGACGCCGCTCAACACGACTGTAATTAAACCAATACCCGACGAACCGGGACTCCACGAACTCAGCTAGTCGAAACCGAACAAGATAGGACGCGAAAACAATCCGCGCATCGGTCTCGACCACTGCCGTTTTCCCGACCAAGGCGAGGCTGTTTGTTCGATTGAAAAGGATGTCGCCTCGACGTATCGAATAGCGTTCTATTTCCTCCTCCGTGCACGTCACACGGTCCAGCTCTCCCATCGAGAGTTTTCCATTCGAGATGGAGTTCATCTTCAAGATCGGGACATTGCCGTCTGGGTCGGCGGGAGTTGAGAGTCCATAGTCCGCCTCCTTGATGATTTCCCCGAAACGCGCGCAGCCCCAGTCCACGGGAAGCTCGCCGGCGGGCGTAGTTTTTGTCTTCCGGGAGGTGTTAAGCGAGAAACGGGACATGGTTTTTCTTTCTAACCCAGCAGGGCCCGTAGTTCCTGCAGCGCGAAGTGAAGGTACTGAGCCTCAGCCTGCGATGAGTGTTGGAAACTCACGTTAGCGATGCCACCCTTTGCCATTCGAGCCGCATCGAGAGCCCGGCGGAGTTCTATGGCCTGCAGAGCCGGGGACATCACCTCCAACCTTGGATGATCTACAAGATCAAGCACCCGACGCAACGCAGCGAAGAGGGGAGCCCAGGACATCCAGCGAGGAAAGCGTTCCGGGTTCTGCCAAGTGAGGAGGAACCGCCATTCCTCCTTTCTGACGGAAAAGCGCTTTTCGCGGCCCGTGCGCACTGCAAAGAAATGCCCCGACGCCTCGAGTTCCTTGAGCACCGATTGAATGGAACCCCGGAAGTAGCCGGTGGCACGGGCGATTTCGGCAGGGTGGCCGGATTCGTGATCAAGCAGCCAAGCCACAATCTCAGCGCGGGCCTGAAGTCCGAAAATCGCGCGCAGCTTGAACAGGAACGTCGCCGGTTGATTTGGGCGCGGAGCCTGACTGAGGCCCCGCCGTTCTACGGGCGGGCGCTGCCATCCCCAAGCAGACCATACCTCATCGCATCGGTCGGCCAGCGGTAAGTGCGGAAAAAGAGGCCGCAGCTTCGCTGAGGCGAAATGGGACTTGGCGCGCTGGGCAATCACCCTCCACTTGGGCTGAGACTTGCCACGGGTGAGTTCGGAACTGATTGCCGCAAGAATACTGTCGTCCCCGACAACATGTTCTTTTTGAAGGCGCGCCAGACGTTGAAGATTGATTGCGTCCCCGTTGAGATGAAGCCAGTCAAGGATCTCGTCAAAGAGCCGCGCATCATGCCGGGCCGCAATCGTGGAAAAAAGCACGAGGGCTTCGGGATCGATCAGCCACTCATCGGCCGTTCGCGCGTGGCCCGAGACACCGAGGGCGGACCACTGGCGCCAAAGGAAGGCGACGAGCGCTTCGCGCAATTGCGACCTAAAGCTGGTCAGCGATGTTTCCATGGCCGAGTCGGGTAAGCATTCCGATTAGGTTGTAGCGGAATCCCTCGGAAGGATCCTGCCTCCGCGTCCAGCGAGCCGCTTCTAGCAGTTCCTCCGAATTGGGTTGAAGATCTTGAAGGTCTTGAAGATGACGGCCGCCATCTCGATCGACAGCCGCGTGGAGCTTCAGAAACACCTGGTCCAGCCGACCGAGGAAGCTGATCCGAAGGCGGGAACCGTAATCGCGCGTCGTGAGACGGCTGGTGAGCCCGTCCGGCAGGCCGCTGCGGAACAGGGAGTCATCCGCCACTTCCGCGTTCAACCAGCCCTCCGGCAGATCGAGCTCGACCCGGACATCCTCGGCCGCTTCCAACAGCCAATCCGGCAACGGTCTCGGGTTCACGATATTGCCAGCCTCAATGCGGCCGAGGATGTCGACGTCGCGCGTCGTGGGACGACGTACGAGTCCAAGCGCAAGCAGCGACGACCCCCCGCACACGACCAAGTGCTGCATCGGGTGCTCCTTCAAATTCATCAACTCTCCCAAGAGCTCAAGCGCCCGCTGCAACACACATTGATCGAGTCGATTCATTTAACCCTTAAAAAGATCAAAATGGTTGTTTTAAATAAAAACAAACAGCTTCTTTGCATTTGAAACCCATTGCCACGGCTGCCGCCCCCCTTCGGAGCGAACCATTAAGTAATCCTTAATGGTTGCCGCCTTCAGCAGCTCAGCGTCACGCAAGATGTTGCGGATGTGGATGTTGCCATTGGCGACGGAGGTGCCAAACAGCGCGGCGATCTCGGCCTGGGAGAGCCAGACGGTGCCATCTTCGACACGGAGCTGGATCTCGGGCTTCCCGTCGTTCGCGGGGTAGAGGATGAACTTGTCGGTTTCCACGGTGAAGGTGGATGGGGGGCGCTCAGAGCCCGAGTTCCTTCAGGTACCCGTTCATTTTCTTTCGGACGCTCGCGAGCTGGCTTTCGAGCGTCTCGATTTCAGCCTTCACGGCGTCGAGATCGATCTCGGCCTCCTCTTCGAACGTGTCGACGTACCGGGGGATGTTGAGGTTGAACTCGTTGTCGGCGAGTTCCCGCGGCGTGGCGCGATAGGCGTACTTCTCGACGGTCTTGAAGGCCTCGAACGCTCGGACGATGCGTTCGACGTGGTCGTCGGTCAGGACGTTCTGGTTCTTGGCATCCTTGAACTCCCGCGAGGCATCGATGAAGAGGACGTCCTGATGGCGCTTTCCCTTGTTGAACAGGAGGATCGCCGCGGGGATGCCCGTGCCGAAGAAGAGGTT
>JBFWOK010000230.1:0-9402 GCA_050250555.1 Limisphaerales bacterium | reverse complement strand
CCAGGTCCCCCAGGCCATGATCGGACGGGGTGCCTTCCAGGAAACCGACATGATCGGAGTCACCCTCCCGATCGTGAAGCACTCCTACCTCATCACGGACATCAACGACATCCCGCGCAACGTCCGCGAGGCTTTCTACATCGCTCAGTCCGGTCGCCCCGGCCCCGTCGTCATCGACTTCCCCAAGAACGTCCAGCAGATCAAGACCACCCCCGTCTGGCCCTCCCTCGAGGAGATCAAGGCGAACCTCCGCGGCTACACGCCGGACATCTTCACCGACAACGAAACGCTCAACCGGATCCTCGACCTCATCGAGAAGGCCGAACGGCCCGTCCTCTACACCGGCGGCGGAATCATCACGTCCGGAGCCGCCGATGAACTCCGCAAGTTCGCCGAAGCGACCGGCATTCCCGTCACCACCACGATCATGGGGATCGGCGGGTTCCCCGAGGAACACGTACTCTCCCTCCGCTGGCTCGGCATGCACGGCGCCGCGTACGCCAACTGGGCCGTCTCCGGCGAGTTCGTCCAGCGCAAATCCCCCGACGAACCGCTCGTCAAGATCAAGAACGGCGCCGATCTCCTCCTCGCTTTCGGCGTGCGCTTCGACGATCGCGTCACCGGCCATTTCGGCGAATTCGCCAAAAGCGCGACAATCGTCCATGTCGACATCGACGCGTCGGAGCACAACAAGAACAAGCCGGTGCAACTCGCGGTCCACAGCGACCTGCTCAACGCGCTCTCGCGCCTGAACCAACTCCTCACCGCCCGCGGCGGCGTCAAGAAGCGCTTCGATCGTTGGCACTCCCAGATCCAGGAGTGGAAAGCCAAGGCTCCGTTCCAGTACACGACCAAGGCCGAGATCGTCGATTCCGCCCACATCAAGCCGTACGCCAAGGACGGCGAGTCGTACATCCTCCCCCAAATGGTCATCGAGGAGCTCCACAAGCTCACCCAGGGCGACGCCTTCATCACCACCGGCGTCGGTCAGCACCAGATGTGGGCCGCCCAGTGGTACAAGTACAAGTTCCCCCGCCAGTTCATCACCTCCGCCGGGCTCGGTTCCATGGGCTTCGGTTTCCCCGCCGCGCTCGGAATCAAGGTGGCCCATCCCGACAAGGAAGTGATCGACATCGACGGCGACGGTTCCTTCCTGATGAACGTCCAGGAACTCGCCACGGCCCATGTCGAGAAGATCGCCGCCAAGGCGATCATCCTGAACAACCAGCATCTCGGCATGGTCGTGCAGTGGGAGGACAACTTCTACGCCGGCAACCGTGGACACACCTACCTCGGCAACCCCGCGGACCGCACCCAGGTCTACCCGGACTACGTCAAGGTGTGCACCAGCTTCAACGTGCCTTGCGAACGCGTGGTGTACCGCCGCGATCTCCGCGCCGCCCTCCAGCGGATGCTCGAGTCCAAGACCGCCTACGTGCTCGACGTTGTCACCCCGTACACCGAACACGTCCTTCCCTTCATCCCCGCCGGCCGCACGGTCGCCGACATGATCTGGAAGGCCTAGCCCGCGGGCCGACCTACGGGTTCCTCGCCTAGCCTGGCTTCATGGAAGGCCGCGGATCCGGCCCTCCAACGGTCTCTCACGGCCGCGGCGCCGCGTCCCGCGTCGCGGCCACAGCCTCGCCCACCCAGGCCCGGAATCCCGGCAGCGGCGCGGTCAGCCACGGTCGAATCCGTTCGCAACGCATCGACGAGTCCGCGGGCCGCGGCGGCCCGTCGTAGTCCGCGATCGAACCGGGCTCCATAGCCCCGCGCAGTTCCGGGTGCAGCTCGGCGACGATCTCGCCGATTTCCCAGCGCGAAAGCCGATCCGCGCCGGCCACATGAAACACCCCCGACGGCGCGGGCCGCGCCGAACCCCAAGCGCCGCCTTCGTCCATCAACCCGTTCATGACCAGATCCCAGGTCGCCCGCGCCGTCGCCACCCATGGAATCGGAGTTCGGAACTCGTCCGTGAAGAGTTTCAGCCGCCGTCCCGCAGCCACCGCCCGCACCATGTCCTCGTTGAACGAACGATCCCCGGTCGGCGACCGGCCGTAGTTCAGCGTGGTCCTGAGAACGATGTGCCGCGGGTGCTCGAGGGTCGCGAGTTCGCCTTCCCGTTTGGTTTCCGCATACACCCCGCGCGGATTCGGTTCGTCCTGCTCGGTGTACCCACCTTTCCGGCCATCGAAGAGCAGATCGGTGGAGAAGAAGACCAGCACCGCGCCCGCATCCGCGGTCAGGGCGGCCAACCCGCGGGTCACATCCACGTTCAATCGCCGTGCCAACGCTGGTTCGACCTCGCACTGCGGCCCCCGCGTCAGGCCCGCGCAATGGATCACCACCTTCGGCCGGTCCCGCGCAAACCGCTCGCGCACCGCCCGCCCGTCCGTGAGATCCAATTCGGATCGCGTGATCGGAATGACCCGCGCGCCGATCCCGCGGATTCCCAACGCCGCCTGGCGGACGAGCTCCGCGCCGATCAATCCCCCGGCCCCGGTCACCCACACGGGCCGGGCATCGAGATTCCGGCCCTGTTGTGAGTTCATACGTTCGTTCGCCGTTTCATCGCGCTCGCACCCGCACTCGAACTCGTACTCGAACTCGTACTCGAACTCGAACTCCACTATCCCGACGCCTATTCGAGTACGAGTACCGCCCTTCGGGCTGAGTGCGAGTACGAGTACGAGTGCGAAAAGCAACGCCAACCGAACCAGACTCGCCACCGTACCCCGCTCAGAACCGTGCGGGCTCAGTCGATCAGCCGCCGCGTCAGATCCCCGTAGGCGTCGATCCGCCGGTCCCGCAGGAACGGCCAGTGCGTCCGCGTCACATCGACCTTCCCGAGATCGACAGGCACCAGGAGGTTCTCGGCCCGGTCGGTCGAGGACTTGGCGAGGATCTGACCGCTCGTTCCCGCGACGAAACTTTGGCCCCAGAATTCGATGCCATCGCCTCCGATCGGCGTCTCCAGTCCGATCCGGTTGACCACGGCGACATAACAGCCGTTGGCGACGGCATGGCTCCGCTGGATGATCTCCCAGGCGCCGTGCTGGCGTTCGCCGTATTCGGATTTCTCCTTCGGATGCCAACCGATCGCCGTTGGGTAGAACAGAATTTCCGCCCCCTGCATCGCCGTCAGACGCGCGCCTTCCGGATACCATTGATCCCAGCAGATCAGGACTCCGATCCGGCCGAACTTCGTGGTCCACGCCCGGAATCCGAGGTCCCCTGGGGTGAAATAGAATTTCTCGTAGAACAGCGGGTCGTCCGGGATGTGCATTTTTCGATAGATCCCCAGCAGGGAACCATCGGCATCGATGATGGCGGCGGTGTTGTGATAGACCCCGCTGGCCCGCTTTTCGAACAGCGAAGCCACCACCACCACCCCGCGGCGCTTTGCGAGGCGGCGGAACGCCTCGGTGCTCGGTCCGGGAATCGGCTCGGCGAGGTCGAAGTTCGCGTGGTCCTCGCTCTGGCAGAAGTACTGGGAGCGGAACAGTTCCTGGGTGCAGATGATCTGAGCGCCCGCCTTGGCGGCTCGATCGGCCGCGTCCAACGCGACCGCGAGATTCGCCTTGGGATCGGGCGAACACCCGTGCTGAAGAAGCCCAAGGGTCACCTCGGACGACGAACGGCGCTTGGGGAGACGTTTCATGATCTCGCTGGGACTAGCTCCGGGCTCCGCCCGAAATACCGCGGACTTCGGGGCCCAGGATCACCGTCGCGCCGCGTTTCGACTCCGCGGCCGCCGGCGCACCGACCTGGCCGAACAGTTCGCGGACGTACAGCCCGAGTTTCTCGTTGGTCGGTCCGAATCCCGGTTCGTACAAGTACCGCTCCAGATCACCCAGGAGCTCCTCGGCCGTCTGGTATCTCTCGGCCGGATCCCGCTTCAGCATCCGCTGGAGTATGCCGTCGAGACGGGAGTCGATCCGCCCATCGACGTCCGAGAACCGGGGGATCGGCTGGGTCAGGATGCGTTCCCGGGAGGCTTCGGGGGATTCTCCATGAAAAATGTTCGTCGCCAGAAGCAGGTGGGCGAGAACCACTCCGGACGAGAAAATGTCCGACCGACCGTCGGTCACCTGAAAGTCCGCCTGCTCCGGGCTCATGTAGTCGGCCTTGCCCACCACCACCTCGCCCTCCTCCTGCTGGAGGAGGCCGTGCGCCTTGGCGATGCCGAAATCGGTGAGCTTCACGTCGCCTTCGAACGCGATCATCACGTTCTTGAAGCTCACGTCCCGGTGCACGATTCCCAGCGACCGTCCGTCGGCGCCCCGTTTGGCGTGCGCGTAGGCCAGCCCTCGAACGATGCGGCTGACGATGAACACCGCGAGATCGACCGGAAGCGCCCGCTTTTTGCTGTCCTGCTGCTCCAGCAACGCGTCGAGGTTCACCCCGTTGATCAGTTCCATCGCGATGAACACCTGCCCTCCGGCCTCCCCCAGATGGTAGGTCTGCACGATGTTCGTATGGATCAGGTCCGCCACCAGCTTTGCTTCCCCGATGAAATTCTCGACGAAGTTCCGCTGGCTCGCGAACTGCGCGCGAATGACCTTCATCGCCAACCGCTTCCGGAAGCCGTGCGCGCCCAGTTGTTCCGCCTCGTAGACAATCCCCATCCCCCCCTCCGCGATCAGGCGGACCACCTCGTACCGAAATGCGTGATCAATCGTGAAAAGCGCCACAGGCCGCTGATGGTGGGGGCCACGGTCCGTCCGTCAAGATCACGGCTCCGTGAATTCGCTACGCGCCGCTTCGCACCCCGACCCGCCGGGATCAGGTTCCCCGGCCGGGCCACGGCCAATGCGTTTCCAGCCCTTGATCCCGGATCCACCCCTGGAACTCCCTCAAGAGGGCCGGTTTCTCCCGGATCGCCCGCGCCCGCTCCCGCTTGCGCGCCGCGAACGCCACAAGGCAGCCCACCGCCTCGCCGATCGCCCATTCCACCGGATGCAGCCGGTACGCCCCGTTCGTCACGTGCGTCGTCCCGATGTTCTTGTTCGCCGGCAGGAGGTTCTCCACCCGCTCCGGCAACAGCGCCCCCAGCGGGATCTGAAACGGCCCCGCATCAAAGTCGATGTAGTTGTCGCCCGCGGTGCTCGGATGCAGGTCGATCGGGTACTGCCCGATTCCCACGGTGTCGAAGTACGCCTCGCTCCGGACCTCCGACTCGCGGATTCCCAGCGCTTTCGCGCGCGCGGCGATTCCCAGATCCTGTTCCTTCACCGTGAACAACGCCCGAATCCTCCTCGACTCCCTCACATAGGGCGCCTTCGCCAACCCGTCCTCCGTGCCCACCAGGTCGGAACGCAACCGCAGACCCGGCCATCCGGATTTTCCATCGATCCGCGGAGCCTCGGTCTGCAGCCAGTACAGCAGGGACAGACTCAACTGCTTCGCACGGGCGACATGCCGCTCCCTCGCCGAATCCTCCACTCCCTCACCCACCAGCGGTCCCAGCATGTAGTCATTCTGCGGCCAGTTGATCAGCGAAACATCCCCGCCGTAGGTCCCCGCCTGGAAGTTCGCCGCCGCGGCGATCCGCCGGTAGGTCCACAGGTTCAATCGCGCCCCCGCCGACTCGTTCTCCGGATCGAACCCCAGAGTCCTCGGCTCCAGCGTCCTCGGCGACGAATAGTCCCAGGCCAGCAGCCGGCCCGGCCAAGGCGGCGTGAGCGCCGGAACGTGGTCCCGCCAGAACGCGTATTCCCGCGGGCGCTCGATCGTGTGGTCCTCGCCCGCCCGATGTTCGACGGCGAAACAAACGGTGAACGCCTGCTGGTTCAACGGGTCCGCCTTCTCCGGAGCGTGCGGTTCACCCGTCACATCCCTCCCTTCGGCACCGGTGAGATGCTCGACCTTCCCCAACGCCAGCAGATCCCCCAGTTCCGTCGCGTCGAGAATCCAGGGGGCTCGCAGCACGCGTTCGGTCCCCGTCCGGGTGCTCAAAACCTTCACCGATCGAACCCGGTCACCGTCCCGTTCCACCCCCACCGCGCGGTGTTCCCTCAGGACGGTCAACCGCCCTCCACCCACCCACGGCGCCAGCATCCCTTCGAGCACCGCCAACGCCACCCGTGGCTCATGACACAACCGCGAGACGATCCCGTTTCCGGGATTGAGATGCGGCCGAGCCCGCGCGATTTCGGTCAACGGATAGTGCCGGCGGTAGTAGTCCCGGATCCCGTCGCGCAAGGCGCGGTAGGTTCGGGTACAGCCGAACTGCTCGATCCACCGATGTTCGTCCGGCGGGACCGCCTGCGACGTGAGTTGCCCCCCCAGCCAGTCCGTTTCCTCCGTCAACGCGACCCGCAGTCCATTCCGGCACGCCGCCAACGCCGCGGCCACACCCCCCAGTCCGCCACCGCAGATCACCACGTCCGACCGGATCTCGCGCCCAATTCCCGCCTCCCCCCTCGCGGGCAGGCCCACTCCCCTCCCCGCCCACCAACCCGCCACCCCCAATCCCGCCACCGTCCGCCCCAGAAAAGCCCGCCGCCCCATGCCGGGTTGGCCACCGAATCCAGGAGTCGATCGCATGCCGGAAGCGTACCCAACCGGATGCCTTGGAGGAAGTCTTCCGCCCATCTCCGCTTCGCCGTGGTTGGAGCCCTCGCGGACTGTCCTATCCCGAGCGCGGCAGGGCGGTTGCGTCGCGGGATCAGCCCTTGTGACCCAGGAGGCGCGCGGGAAGGAGAAAGATGGCCTTCACGAGCGCGAGCACCCCCTCGACCGCGACTCCCAACACCCGGAACGGCAACAGGATCAGCCAGACGACCGGCGCCAGCACCAACAGAAGCAGGGCCAGCGGCCAGCAAAGGGCCAGGAGAATGAACCAGGCAATCAGAACCATCAGGAATTTCATGGCGCGCCTTCTTTTCTTCGCTCTTCGCTTCTTCAACCTCAGGTTATGTCCCGCCGGCTCGTGGATCCAGAGGATCGCCGGCGGCGGTCGAGCTCGATGCCGTTCTCCACCCCGTTCCACCCTTCCGGGTTGCACGGGATTTCGCCCCAACCCTTCACACGGCCTTCCCGGCATCGCGCGACGGCAGCATCCCGCATCCGCCGTCGACGCGGAAACGCCCTTGGGCGCGGTATCGCCCCTACGCCTGCTCCGGCCCCATCGGTTCGCCCCGGAGCATCGCGCCGATCCGCTGTCGCAACTCCTCCTGGACCTGGTCCATGGGCCGGTCGCCGTCCACCATCGTGAACTCGTACTCGGTCCGGAGCTGGCGGAACGTGTCCACGATGCGCTTCTGGTACTCGATGAAGCTCTCGAACATGTCGCACGAGATTCCCAGGTCCATCCCGCTTTCCCAGTAGTCCAGCGCGAAGTCCTTCGCGAAGTTCCGCTCGATCAGGTTCTCCGGGGAGACGTGCAGGTAGAAGACGGCGTCCGGCACCAACGCCATGCCGTAGAGGTGCTTCAGCCAGTTGGGATCCATCCCCCGCACCAGGTCCCGGGCCATCAGCGTGTAGATGTACCGGTCCGCGAGCACGATGTAGCCCGCCCTCAGCCCCGGCAGGATCACGTTGTCGAGCTGGTCCGCGAAATCCGTCGCGTAAAAAAGGCTGATGGTCGTCCGGCTGAGCGTGTTCCGGTGCTTGGCATCATCGAGTTCGTCGCTCACCAGGTTCGACCGCTTCAAGCCCACCTGGCTGGTCGCGTGACCGGTGCCTTCGAGCCAATCCACCAAATCGGCAATCTGGGTCGAACGTCCGGAACCGTCGGCGCCTTCGATCACGATCAGCCGCCCCCCGAGTTCCTCCGGCTGAACCCCGGGAACCCCGTGTCCGAAGAACCGTTTGACCGACGGTTTCAGCACCACCACGTCCTCACCGAGGTCCTTCGCGAGGACGATGGGATCCGGTCGGGCCTGTCTCACGTTCTTGGCCGTCGTCTTGCGCATCAGCGTCGGGGATAGGTGAAACTCGCCGGGTCGATGAATTCATCCACCATCCGGCGGATGACCTGCTGCTGGGCCTCGATGGGCTTGGTCGCGTCGATCACCCGGAACGAGAACTCGGTGCTCATCCAAAGGTACTGTTCGAGAAGCCTCTGCTGGAAAAGACGAAAACTCTCGCGCGGATCAAGCGACAGGCGGAGATCCATCCCGGCCTCGAAGTACTTCGGCTCCAAACGATCCGTCCGAATCCGGCTCAGACACAATTCGAGCGGCGCCTTGAAAAAGAACGTGAGATTGGGTTCGGCCGCGAAATCATAGATTCCCCGCACCCAAGGCGGCGGACAACCCCGGACGACGTCCCGGGCGAACGCCGTGTAGAAATACCGGTCCCAAAGCACGACGTACCCCGCCCTCAACAGCGGAAGCACCTGCCGATCGTAGCGATCCGCGAAGTCCGTCGCGTGGAGCAGCGAGAAGGTCGTCGGCGTCAGCAATTCCCGGCTCCG
Source organism: Limisphaerales bacterium (assembly GCA_050250555.1). Classification (GTDB taxonomy): domain Bacteria; phylum Verrucomicrobiota; class Verrucomicrobiia; order Limisphaerales; family CAIMTB01; genus CAIMTB01. The sequence continues at coordinate 980 of JBFWOK010000230.1, read as the reverse complement.
CACCTTCGACGTCGCGTTTCGGACGAACTCCGACGCATCCCAATCGCAGTGAAAAACCTTCACCCCGCGCAGTTCCAGCCCTCGCTTGAGCAGATGGATCTGGGTCGATTTCCCGGATCCGTCGATGCCCTCGAAGGCGATCATTCGCCCGGGAAACCGGGCTGACGGAGTGTTGCTCATGCGCGGGCTTCGAGCCTAGGCGGCGCCGGGGTTCGAGCCAACCTGGATTTCCTGGGGACCCGCCTCCATCGCGAGCTCGGGCGCTTCACTATCCCTTGACTCACTTCACGGGAACCGGCGCGGCTTCGACGGGCGCCGTGGCTGTCCGCCGTCGGCGCAGCAGACCCGTGAGATCCTGAAAAACGCCGTACACCACGGGCACCACCAGCAGCGTCAACACCGTGCTCGTGATCATCCCACCCACCACCGCCACTCCCATCGGCCGCCGGCTCTCCGCGCCCGCGCCGAACCCGATCGCGATCGGCAGGGTCCCCGCGATGGTCGAGAACGCCGTCATCAGGATCGGGCGCAGCCGGATCGCGCCGGCGCGGATCATGGCCGTCGCCGCATCCAGTCCCTGCTCGCGAAGTTGATTCGCGAATTCCACGAGCAGGATCCCGTTCTTCGTGACCAGCCCGATGAGCAGCACGACGCCGATCTGGCTGAAGAGATTGATGTTCATCGCGGGCACGGTCGGAATGAGTTTCGCCTGCGCGGCCGCACCGACCAGCCAGAGACCCGCCAAAGCGCCGAACGCCGCCAGCGGCACGGTCAGCATCACGGTCAATGGATGGATCAGGCTCTCGAACTGGGATGCCAGAACCATGAACACAATGATCAGCGCCAGCGCCACCACCCACGCGATCTCCTCCCCGGCGTCCTTCAGGTCCCGGGATTCGCCGTACCACGAGTAGATCATCCCGGGCGGAAGCTCCGACTTCAGGATCTCTTCCACCCGCGCGACCGCCGTTCCCATGCTC
>JBFWOK010000229.1:0-9494 GCA_050250555.1 Limisphaerales bacterium | reverse complement strand
CGAAGGCACGAAGGACACGAAGGAAGCATGATTCGTTCCGGCCTCGGCAATCCGCTACAGGTCAATCCCGATCAGGGACTCGCTTCCGCCTCTCCCTTCGTGCTCTTCGTGCGCTTCGTGGTTTCTTGCGCGGGGTTTTGGGTTTCGGTTGCGGGTTGGTGGGGCGGCCCGCGATGCTCCGCGCATGGCGAATCGTCACTGCCACCAATGCGGAACGCCCTACCTGCTCCCGGGAACCGCCGGGAGGAGCGAGACGTGTGAGCGGTGCCGGGCCGATCTTCACGTCTGTCTGAATTGTCAGCACCACGATGTTCGCGTCGCCCATCAATGCCGGGAGCGCCGGGCGGAACCCGTGTCGGAGAAGGCGGCCGCGAACTTCTGCGAGTACTTCGAATTCGTTGTCCGGGAATGGCAACCGGGGGCGGAGAATGCGCGCGAGGCCGCGGCGAGGGAGCGGTTCCGAAAGCTCTTCGGCGGGGATTGAGACTTGGCCTGATGAGCGATCCCGGGCCCCGGGATCGGTCCGTGCGAGGGCTGATTTTCGAGGGGGTCCCTTGACTCCACCACGGGCTGTGTGATAACCCCACGGCAGCCTCAAGCCGATGTAGGTGCCGAAGGCGATATGCGGTGTCCCAAATGTGGTGGTCCTGAAGACAAGGTGATCGACTCTCGCAGTTCGCGGGAGGGCAGGGCGATCCGTCGTCGGCGGGTGTGTTTGAACTGCGGGCACCGGTACACGACGTACGAGCAGATCGAGCGGAGCGAGTTGGTGGTGGTGAAGCGGGATGGGCGGAGGGAGGTGTTTTCCCGCGAAAAACTCCTGGGCGGGCTCCAGAAGGCCTGCGAGAAGCGCCCGGTGGGGCTCGAGTTGATCAATGATCTGGCCGAGCGGATCACCGAGGAACTCGCGAATGAATTTGATCGGGAAGTGCCCGTGATGGCGATCGGGGAGCGTGTCATGAACGCGCTCCGCGACATCGACAAGGTCGCCTACGTTCGGTACGCCAGCGTTTATCGTCGGTTCGAGGAGGCCGACGATTTTGTGGAGGTTGTCACCAAGCTCGAGCAGCAACGCCATGATTCAGCTACGCTCCGACTGCCTGGTATTTGAAGTGTCCGGAGGCGACAAGATCCCGTGTTCGGTCGAGAAACTCACGATTGAGGTGCTCGCCGAGTCGCTCGAGGATCTCGACCCTGAAGTGATCCGGGAAGCCGCCGCCGCGGTCCTCCACTACTTCCGGGACGACCTCGGTCGCGAAACGGTGACGCTCGTCGAGTTCACCGAAGCCCTGGAACATGTTCTCTCCGGTCTGGGCTATCAGATCGCCGACGGCACCATCACGCCCGTGGTGGACGCCGACATGGCCCCGGATTCCGTTGGAAAGGGTGGGGATCAAGGAACCGCCGATCCGTGCATGGTGGAGTGCGACCTGGGCACGATCGCGGAGTCGCTTGGCGAAGACCTCGAAATGCGGTTTTTCCAGCACCTGCGCACCGAGTTGCGATCGCTCCTCGCCGCCCAGCCCGAAGTGATCCGGTTCAATGGCCTGCGCCGTTGCGCGATCCGGTTGGCCCGCGCGCGGAGGTGGTGCCCGCGCAGCCTTCAGGTCAGCGATGAAATCGTGGGTTTTCTCCGCGATTGCTGGGGAGCCGAAATGCCGAAACGCCGGTGTTCCATGTTCGTCGACGGTTCGGAATCTTGAAGTGGACACAGGCTTCCCCGGCGGCACCGAACGACGGGTTGGCACGGGAGGCTTCGGGGGGCCGCGACGTTCCTCCAGCGCGTCATCGCTTGGATCTGTTGCGAGGCCTCAAACCCAGGGACATGGACGTTCTCAAGACAAGTCATGACGCTCTTCGAAAAGATAGCCGCACGGCAGATCCCCTCCGACATGGTGTTCGAGGACGAGAGGGTGATTGCATTCCGGGACATCAATCCCCAGGCGCCGGTTCATGTCCTGGTGGTTCCGAAAAAGGCCATTCCGCGCGTGGGCGAAGCCGCCGACGGGGAATCCCAGTTGCTGGGGCATCTCCTTCTCACGGCGGCGGCTGTCGCGCGAACCCTGGGTGTTGACCGGACGGGGTACCGTCTCGTCATCAACAACGGATCCGACGGCGGCGAGAGCGTGCCTCATCTGCACGTGCACCTGCTGGGAGGTCGCGCGATGGGCTGGCCGCCGGGTTGAACCGTCAGGCGGATGGGCCCACCACTGAAAAACGGAGGGTGGTTCGCTCCGGCGGGCCTGAATGGCTCCTTGAGCTACTTGAGTTTTCCGGCGGACCACGCGATTCCGCGCGCGAGCAATTCGATGAAGACCGGGTCCCGAAAAGTGTCGTCGGAGTGACCGTAGGTGGTGCCGAAGACGCGGGTTCCGTGGAAGTCGTTCACCCAGACCACGGGCTGGGATTCGCCGGTTTTCTCGCTGACGGACGTCGCGAGGGCTTTCGCGCCGGGCCAGAGCTTATTCACGATGTAGAGCTCGTCCATCGGGGTGGTCCAGTTCGGGGAAAAGCCGCTGAGGGCCGGATGCATCGGATCGACCCATTTCACCGGGTACCGGCTCTGATGCTCGTGGTGCGTGGATGTGACGCCGAGGAACTCGCGCCAGTCATCGAACGGGGCCGCGCGATAGGTGTGCATGGCGCAGTGGACCACGACCGCCGGGGTGCCCGACCGGTGCGCGGTGAGGATCTTCCGGATGTACACGGGATCCTGGGTGTCGGCGAAGCACTCGTTGTGGATCACGACGTCGTAGGGTTTGGCCCAATCGGCATCGTCGTAGAGCGGGATCTGGCCTCGCGTTCCGGAGCCTCCTTCGTGGACAATCTTCCACTCGGAGTCCACCCGGGCGCCGACGCCTTCCTTCATGGCCTTGGATTGGAAGGCGTAGTTGTGACAGCAGCCCCCGGTCACCAGGAGCAACCGCAGTGGTTTCCCCGCGTGCAGCTTGGCCGGCGCGTCGGCCGATTCGGAGGGTGGAACGAAGGCCGCGAACAGGGCGGCGACGAGTGGGGTGAGAAGGTTTCGGCGCATGGTCGATGACGGGAACGGTCCGGGACCTTTGCTGAAAACCCCGCGAAGGTCGATCCCGGATCTTGGGTCGTGTTCCCTGGTACCCACGGTCCCGTGTGCCGCGGTTCGCCGGGGAACGGATTCCGGGGACGGGGTCGGTATCGCGCGCGGTGGGTTTACCCGGTCATGGCGCCGAGGCGGCGGAGGTGATCGAACGTGAACAGACCGGTGTTGTGGCCGTCCGCCCAGACCGGCTGGATCGCGTACGAGCCGATGGGATCGACCCGAACGAGCTGGGACGACCGGGCGGTCAGGGGGCGGTCGGGGCCTTTGTGGAGGTTTCCAAGGATATCGGTCTCGCCCGAACAGGAGGCGCACGGACAGTGGCGCCGTAGTGTGAGCAGCGGGATGAAACTCTCCGATCCGTCGTCCCAGCGAAGGGCGAGTTCGGATCCGATGATCTGTAGGTCGATGGGACGCATGCGGGATTGAGAAGGCCGTCGGGCGAAAGGCTAGTCGGGGCTTTTTGAAACACAACCCCACCGGGTATCCCGGTATCCATTGCCGGAGCTCCGCGTTGCCTGATCGGTCGTGTTGGGGCATAAACGGGTCGGATGTGGCGAGGCATGAAAACCGCGAAGGCTGACCGCTCGGGCTGGGGATTGATTCTCGCGGTTCTCGGACTTGCGGGGGGCGCTCCGACGGCGCCGGGCTCGCAGCCGGGTTCCACGGCGCAACCGGCGCCCGAGGCGATCGAGTTCTTCGAGAAGCACGTCCGCCCGGTCTTTATCGATCATTGTCAATCCTGCCATAGCTCGACCGCGGAGAAGGTGCGGGGCGACCTCCTGTTGGACACGCGGGCGGGTTGGGAGCGGGGCGGCGCGAGCGGCAAGCCAGCGGTGATCCCGGGTGATCCCGAGGGCAGCCCCCTGATTCGGGCCATCCGCCACGCCGATCCCGACCTTGCGATGCCGCCCAAAAAAAAGCTCTCGGACGAGCAGATCGAGGCGCTGACGGCGTGGGTGGCGATGGGGGCGCCCGATCCCCGGACTTCGACGAACGCGCTTTCCGATCCCGCGGAGGTGGCGGGGAGGCATTGGGCTTTTCAACCGGTTCGCGAACCCTCGCTTCCGCCGGTGAAGGACACCGGCTGGGTGAAGACCCCGATTGATCGGTTCATTCTGGCGGGGTTGGAGGCGCGCGGATTGAAACCCGCGCCCGAGGCGGATCGCAGGACCCTGATCCGGAGGGCGGCGTTCGTTCTCACCGGGCTGCCGCCCACGCCGGCGCAGGTTGCGGCCTTCGAGGAGGACGAATCCCCGGAGGCTTTCGCCCGGGTCGTGGACCGTCTTCTGGCGTCGCCGAGGTACGGGGAACGGTGGGGACGCCACTGGCTCGATATCGCGCGGTACGCCGACACCAAGGGGTACGTTTTCGAGGAGGAGAGGCGGTATGCGTACGCCTACACCTATCGGGACTACGTGATCCGGGCGTTCAACGACGACAAGCCCTACGATCGGTTTCTGATCGAGCAGATCGCTGGAGACCAGATCGTGGAAGGCGAGGATCGGTCGGTGCTCGCGGCGATGGGTTTTCTGACGCTGGGCCGGCGATTCCTGAACAACCCTCACGACATCATCGACGACCGGATCGACGTGCTGACCCGGGGGACGATGGCGCTGACGGTGGCGTGCGCGCGGTGCCACGATCACAAATATGATCCGGTGCCGACGGAGGATTACTACTCGCTGTACGGCGTGTTCGCGTCGTCCCGCGAGCCCTCGGAGAAGCCGCTGTTGGGGACGATCCCGGATCCGGTTCAGTACGAATCGTTCCAGGCGGAACTCGCGGCCAAGGAACTGGAGCGGGATCGGTTTGTCGCGGCCAAGGAGGAGGAGTATCGGCGGAGGCTGAGGGAATCCGTCGGCGACTACCTGCTGGCGGCGCATGACGCCTCCGGGTTGGAGGGCCGGCAGAAGCGCGAGGAACTGGCGCGCGGCCGGAAGCTCAGTCCGGTGGTGGTGAATCGTTGGATCTCCGCGATGGATGCGTGGCGGAAGAACGGCGATGCCTTGTTTGGTCCGTGGCTCGAGTACTCCAACCTGGCGGAGGAGGGGTTTGCGGAGGCCGCGCGCGCGTTGACCGAACGGGTGGTGGCGAACGAGGGGGGGAAGTGGAACAAGGCGGTGGCGGGGGCGTTCGCGGGAGACGTTCCGGGCTCCCTGAAGGACGTGGCCGGGCGGTACAACCGGGTGTTCGCCGCGGGTGGGGACGGGGACTCGGAAGTGGAGGCGTTCCTGGAGTCGAAGGACGGTCCCCTGGCGTTGGAAGGGCGGGAACTTTACGCATTGTTTGACGTGCCGGACGCCCAGAAGCGCCGGGCCTTGCAGCGGGCGGTGGAAGGCTTGCAGGCGACGCATCCGGGGGCGCCGCCGCGAGGGATGGTGCTGGAGGACATCGAGTCTCCCGTGCAGCCGGCGGTTTTCAAGCGGGGGAACCCCGGGAATCGCGGGGACACGGTGCCGCGGCAGTTCCTCGCGCTTCTGGCGGGGCCTGGTCGCGAGCCGTTCAAGAAGGGAAGCGGACGCCTTGAACTCGCGGAGGCGATCGCGAGTCCCGGGAACCCGTTGACTGCGCGCGTGGCGGTGAATCGTGTCTGGCTGATGCATTTTGGCGCGGCTTTGGTGCGGACGCCGGCGGATTTCGGGCTGCGTTCGGAGCCGCCGAGTCATCCGGAGCTGCTGGACTGGCTGGCGGCGCGGTTCGTGGCGGACGGTTGGTCCTTCAAGCGTCTGCACCGGCGGATCCTTCTGTCGGCCGCGTGGCAGCAATCGAGTTCGACGGATCCGGCGACGAGGGAGGCGGATCCGGAGAACCGGTGGGTGAGTCGGCAGACTCGGCGGCGGCTGGATTTCGAGGCGATGCGGGACATGCTGCTTGGCGCGGCCGGGAGATTGGATCTGTCGATGGGCGGGCATGCCGTGGAGATCACGACGAAGGATTACGCGGTGCGGCGGACTGTCTACGGGTTCGTCGAACGGCAGAACCTTCCCGGAGTGTTTCGGACCTTTGATTTCGCGAGTCCGGACACTTCGAGCGCGCAGCGGTTTCAGACGACGGTTCCCCAGCAGGCCTTGTTCCTGATGAACAGTCCTTTTGCGTTGGACCAGGCCCGGGAGGTGGTGCGCCGACCGGACGTGGCCGATCTCCTGGACCCGGAGGCGCGGGTGCGCCGGCTTTATTCGGTGATTCTGCAGCGGGAGCCGGAGGCGGACGAATTGGAATGGGCGGTCCGATACCTGGCAAGGAGCGGTTCGGGTTCGAGTTCGAGTTCGAGTTCGAGTTCGAGTTCGAGTTCGAGATTGGGCTCGGAAAAGGGAACCGAGGACGGTGGGGCCTTGAGTTCGTGGGAGCGCTATGCCCAGGTGCTTCTGATGTCGAACGAGGCGGTGTTCGTGGACTGACGAGGAGGTTTTCCTGCGGACCGCAGGGGGCTGGCGCGGAATGGCCGCCGCGAATTGGGGCGGGAAAGGGCTTGCCGGTGGGTGACCGGCGCCCGTTGAATGTCGCCGCCAGGGCCCATGGAATGCGGACTCGCGAACCCCGCCAGGGCCGGAAGGCAGCAACGGTAGCATGCTCTTCATCTGCCGTGGTGTCCCTGGTATTTATCCGCTCCTCCCATCCGTTCTGATGAGCTATCAGGTCATCGCGCGAAAGTACCGGCCCCAGCGTTTCGAGGACGTGGTGGGGCAGGAACACGTCACGCAGACCCTGGCCAACGCCATCCGGGCGGGCCGGGTCGCCCACGCCTACCTGTTTTGTGGTCCTCGCGGCACCGGCAAGACGACCGTGGCGCGGATCTTCGCGAAGGCTTTGAACTGCACGGATGGACCGAAGGCGGACTTCGACGATGCGGATCCGCGGTGCCGCGAGATCGCCGAGGGCCGCTCACTGGACGTGCTCGAGATCGACGGCGCCAGCAACAACGGCGTGGAACAGGTGCGGGAGCTGCGCGAGACCGCCCGCTTCGCGCCGGCTTCGTCCAAGTTCAAGATCTACATCATCGACGAGGTCCACATGCTTTCGACGGCCGCCTTCAACGCGCTGTTGAAGACGCTCGAGGAACCTCCGGCCCACGTGAAGTTCCTCTTCGCGACGACGGATCCCGAGAAGGTTTTGCCGACCATCCTCTCGCGGTGTCAGCGCTTTGACCTGCGAAGGATCCCCACGTCCCTCATCGTGCGCCATCTCGCGATGATCGCTCAGCAGGAGGGCGTGGCGATCGGCGACGCGGCGCTGCACGGCATCGCCCGCGGCGCCGATGGCGGCATGCGGGACGCGGAGAGCACGCTCGATCAGCTGATCAGTTTCTGCGGGGAGCGCATCGAGGAGGCGGATGTGCTTTCGATGTTCGGGCTGGCGGCCCGGGCGCAACTGCTTTCCCTGAGCCGCGCGATGCTGACTCCGGACGCTTCCGCGGTCCTGCAGGAACTCGACGCGCTGGTGCGGAATGGCAAGGACCTCGGGCGACTGCTGAACGACCTGCTTCACCACTTTCGCAATCTCCTGGTCTTCCAGGTGACGGGAGGCGACCTGGCTCTGCTGGAGGTCTCCGAAGCCGAGGGTTCCGAACTTCAAGCACAGGCGAAACTGGCCCCGGGAGACGCCGTCGGACGGATCCTGGAGGTGCTCACGCTCGCGGAAGGGCGGCTGCGTGACGCCGGCGCGCGGAAGATCTTCCTCGAAGTGACCCTGATGAAGGCGATCCAGGCGCGAAACGCGGTGAGCCTCGATGCCGTGCTGAAGCAGTTGGGGCAGCTGCGTCAGGAGGCGGAAGGAGATGGGATCCCCGCGACCCGCCGCGTCGGCGAAGTTTCGGCGCCTTCTCCCGCGCCAACCTCCGCTCCCGAACGGCCGCGCGCGCCGCTGGGGGCCCTCGCGACGGAGTCCCTTCAGGCGGCCACTCCGACGCCCGCGCCTCCGCCTGCGAAACCCGGGATGTCCCCGGATCGGGCTCCCGCGTCTCCCGATTCCGCGGATCCCTCCCGACTCTGGGCCGAGGTGGTCGCCTCGGCGGGACCGATGGTGCGGTCGGCGTTGCAGTCGGGTGTCGCGGTTCGCTGGGAGAAGGGGGTCTTGACCGTGGGTTATCCGGGGGCCCTCGATGGCCAGCGTGCGATGGCGGATTCGGATCGGACGCGGAAATCCATCGAAGCGAAGCTCGCGGAAATGGGCTGCCCGGGGACGGTGAAATTCATTCGGTTGGCGGATTCGGAGGACGGCGACGCCGGGGTTGCGGGATCCGCTTCGAAGCCCGCGGTTTCACCGCGAGCCGCGAAGTCGGGAGCGAGGGCGGGGGGTGAATCCGCGTCCTCCGCGCCGGCGTCGGGATCGGGCGCGGCCTCGAATTCTGGCGGGAGTGGTGGAAGTGGGGCGGCGCGGGCGAAGCCGGAGAAGGTGGTTCCGATGAAGATCAGCGACGAGGAGTTCAAGAACGATCCGTTGATCAAGGAGGCCCTGGAACTCTTCAAGGGGCGCCGGGTGGATCCGTGAACCCCGCACGCAACGGCGGTTTCAACCACGGAAGGTACGGAACACACGGAAGGAGAAGAAGGCGTCGTCAGATCTGGTTCCTCGATATTTCCGGAGGGTCATCGGCTCAACCGATTCACGCCTGGGGCTTGGGTCGCTCCTAGCGGAGCTTCAGATTCTCATCAGGCCCCTCAGCTATAAACCGGCCGGCCCTACGGGCCTTGGAGATTGGCCAATTTTCTGGGCCCGGAGGGCCACCGGAGATTAGCCGGTGATCTCGACTCATCCACTGGAATCATCGACGAACCTCAGATCTCCGTGTCTCCGTGCCTCCGTGAGAGAATCTCGGTTCGTGGAGAGGCGTCGTTTCCGGTGAGGATTCCTGGGAGCCGAGGGATCCTCGCCCGCGATCAAAGTTTTTCCGGCGCGGAATCGGAATCGGACTCCGAATCGGAATCCAGGGTGTCCTCGGGAAGGTCACCTTCGCCGGCGACGGGTTCGCCGCTGATGTAAGGCCGGATCAAGGCGAGTTCCTCGGGTTTGAGGCGGGCGATGGGAACCCGGCGGATGAGGGTGGCCGAAGCTTTTTCGCGGTCATTGGCGCCCATGATGGCGATCGCGGCGGCGCGGATGCCGGGCGGGAGTTTGGCCCAGGTGACGAGTTGATGGTCGATGAGTTCGACCGCTTCCTTCGGCCTTCCTTTTCGGAGATGCGCGAGCCCGAGCACCGCGCGCCGGCTGAAATCGTCGGGGAGCGCCCGTTGCATCGATTCGGCGGTGGCGAAGGCGTCGTCGACGTTCTCGTCGAGGAGGAGATTGTAGTAGGCGATTTGAAGCTTGAGCGAGTCGTCGCTGGCGCGCCCACGGAGTTCCAGGAGTTTTCGGGCGTAATCCCGGGCGGCCCACGTCTCGCCCTGGGCATCGGCGATTTTGAGGAGCGTGGCATAGG
>JBFWOK010000228.1:0-9548 GCA_050250555.1 Limisphaerales bacterium | reverse complement strand
TTCCAAAGGGCCGAATCGGATGCCAGGATGGCGCAGACCTGGAATGGGTTGGGGCGGAACGTCACCGCTGCTGGGTGGACCATGAAAAACCAAAGTGCACCAAAGGTTCCCGCTCCCGGATGCCTTCGAACTGCCGGAAGGATCTTGCGAAGGCTGATGGCCTTGGGCGCCGCCGCCAGCGGACTGATTCCCTCCGACTTCGCTCGAGGCCAGGGAACCGCGCCTTCCCTCACCGTGGCCGTCGCGCCGACGCGGAGCATCCGTGTCAGTTGGTTGGATGCCTCCGGGGATTGGGTCCTGGAACAAGCCGCGACCGTGGACGGTTCGCTGAGCTGGCATCGCGCCTTCCCGTCGCCGCAACGGAACGGTTCCACCCGGTTCACCGTGCTGCCCGCCCGTAGTGAGGCGCGGTTCTTTCGACTCATCCGTGAGTCGTCCTTGGGCCGAAACGCCTTGCCGGTGGTGGACTGGTTGACGCCCGCCGCGTCCACGGCTTCCCCGGTCCCCGTGTCGACCACACTCAGCGTCAGGGCCGAGGACCCCGATGGAACGGTCGTTGGAGTCGAGTTTTTCGCCCGTGGCGAAAGCCTCGGAACCGTGTCGAACCCGCCCTTTTCGATGGCGTGGACGGAGTCCGGGATCGGCGTGCACGAGCTTTACGCGCGGGCGACCGATAGTGCCGGCGCCATCGTGAAATCGGAGTCCATCTTCTGGACGATTCACCCGACGGGAAGCCCGCCCCCAACCGTCATTGAAACGTCGCCCCGACAGGGTGAGAGCGACGTCGCCGTGATGCGGGAAACCGTCGTTCGCTTCTCCAATCCGCTCGCGGATTCCGCGGTCGTGGGTCCGGATCAGGTTTACGCGACGTACGGTGGACGCCGCATGCTCTCGCGCCTCGAGTTGGCTGCCGACCGACGAAGTCTTACGCTCTTCTATCTCGAGCCACTCCCCGGCAGCGCGCGCGTCCGGGTGACCATCCAGGGTGACCGGATCCTGGACGGAAACGGGAAAGCCGTGGATGCCGACGGGGACGGGGTCTACGGCGGAACAGGCCAAGTCGATTTCGATACGCTCAGCCTGACACCTCTCGAAAGCACGGCGGTTTCCGGCCGCATCTTCGCCTCGGAGCTTCAACCCGCGGGCGGGGGTTCCCAGGAATTCGTGAACGTGCCGCTCGGTGGCGTGACGGTCACCGTGGACGGACGCGAACAGGATCTCCGGACGGTGACCGACAATCAGGGAAACTTCCGCCTGGATCCGGTTCCTGCCGGCCCGTTCTTCGTTCACATCGACGGCAGGACCGTCGTGAATGAAGCCCGAGGTATTCGCTACCCGGATCAGGCCTACTATCCCAACGTCAACAAGAAGTGGGAGGCCAAGGCGGGCCAGGAAGTGCGTCTGGAGGCAATCTTCCTGCCGCTCATTCCAGCCGGCACGCTCAAACCAGTAAGTCCCGACGGCCCGACCGTTCTCGCATTCGAACCCAACTTCGTCGCGCTGAATCCGCAATTCGATGGCGTCATGATCTCGGTCCCGCCCGGATCCTTGTTCGGCTCCGACGGGCTTCGTGGAGGGCGGGTCGGCATCGCGCCCGTTCCCCCGGACCGCCTTCCCAGCCCACTTCCGCTGGGACTTCAGATTCAGGACGTCATCACGATCCAGACCGATGGGGGGCAGAATTTTGCCGAACCCGTCCCGGCCTGCTTCCCCAACCTGCCGGATCCCGATACCGGCGCACCGCTGCCACCGGGCGCCAAGAGCGCCTTGTGGAGCTTCAACCATGATCTCGGCCGGTTCGAGATCGTAGGTTCCGCGACGGTGACCGACGATGGCCGGCTCGTATGCACGGACCCGGGCGTCGGCATCCTTGCGCCCGGCTGGCACGGCACCCGCGAAGGCACCCAGGGGACCGGTGGCCCGATCGGGAGCGGCCCAGCAGGGCCCGGACCAGGGCCTGGACCGGGGCCTGGACCTGGACCGGGGCCTGGACCGGGGCCTGATGGCGGTCCGAACGGTGGTGGCGATGATCCAGGGCAACCGCCCGGGCCCGGAGATGGAGAGCCTCCCGGCGGGCCCAATGACAACGGCGGGCCGGGCGGCGGCGATGGCGATGGCGATGGCGGACCGGATGGGGGAGGGGACCCCGACGGTGGCGCGGGAGATCCCGATGGTGGTGACGGCGGCGGACCCGATGGTTCCGGCGACGGGGATGGCGACCCCGAAGGGAATGGCGACGGCGACGGCGACGGGGATGGGGAGGGAGACGATGACGGCGATGGGGGAGGTGGTGGGGACGACGAAGACGAGGAACCCGATGACCACTGTCCGCCATCCGGGTCCACCGGCAAACCGGTCCAGCTTTTCTCAGGGGAGGAGACCTTGGAGTCCGAGGATCTTCGGATCCGGGGCCGCGGCATGGATTTTGTGTGGACTCGGACCTATCGCTCCAGGACGGGGCGCTACACGGTGATGGGACACAACTGGGATCATTCCTACAACGTGGGTCTTTATCGGGTTGGCGCCGACCTTGTGCTTTGCGATGGCACCGGGCGCAGGGACATCTACCGCCTCCAGCCGGATGGTTCCTATCGGCGGCCGGAGTTCTTCCGCCGCATCGACGTCGAGGCCGACGGCTCCCTGAGCGTCCGGTTCGCGAATCAAGGGCGCTGGAATTTCCATCCGTTCATCGGCAGCGCCCGGGACGGGCTGTTGCGCCGCATGACCGATCGGAACGGCAATCGGATGCTCTTTGAGCACAGTGCGCAGGGACGATTGACGAACGTCGTCGACACACTCGATCGCTCCATTCGCATGGGTTACGACACGAATGGGTTCCTCGTGTCCGTGACCGATTTCGCGGGTCGACGGGTTCGCTATGAGCACTACGGGGCGGACGAGCCCGGCGGGGGGGTTGGCGACTTGAAATCCGTCACCCAACCCGGGGTTGCGATCGCCCTGGCGGGCAACACATTTCCCGACGGCAGGACGACCCGCTACGCCTATACCAAGGGCTTCGCCGACGACCGGTTGAACCACAACCTCCTGAGCATCACCGATCCAAAAGGCCAAACCTACCTACGAAACACCTACGCCGGGACAACCGATCCGGACGAGCTGCTGTTCGATCGGGTGATCCGACAGGCGTGGGGCGGCGAGGACGACGTCACCGACATAACCTACGACGTGTTCGCGCCGTCGCCGGAGTTCGGCGACGCGGTGCTTCGCGCCATCGTCAACGACCGCGTCGGCAATGTTTCCGAGCACTACTTCGACCGCGCCAATCGGCTGGTCCTCCGGCGGGACTTCACGGGGCGCGCCGATCCCGATCAGCCGACCACAGGCGCCGCGAATCGGCCGAAGGACCGGCTGCGGTCTGGCGACCCCGGATTCTTCGAGACCCGATACGAGTACAACGCCGACTCCCTGCTGCGGCGGAGGGTTGATCCCAATGGCAACCGGATCGAGTTCGTCTACGAGTCCGACATCGATCCCCTCGCGGAACCCGAGGCGCGCGGCAACCTGAGGCTGCGCCGGCGGCTCCCGGGCACGCATACACCCGCGGGCGACCAGGCGGAGATTGTCGAATCCTTCGAGTATGCGACCGGACTCGGCGGATGCTGTGGCGGGTTCAACTTCGTGACCCGCCACGTCGATGGACGCGGCCATGAACGACGTCACGAATACGATGACCATGGCAACCGGGTGCGAACCGTGGATCGCGTGGCCGGGGTCGAGCATCGATACGAATACAACGCCTTCGGACAACGAACCGCCCGGATCTGGCCGGACAACGGAAGCGGCCACCGGCGGCGCGACGAGTGGACCTACCACGAGACCGGCCCCCAGCGGGGCTTCGTGAATGCGCGAATCGTCGACGTCGCCAACCTGAAGTTGACGACCCGCTACGAATACGACGCCGTCGGCCATGTCGTCCGTCGGACCAACCCCCGGGGATTCACCACCGAATCCACCTACAACGAAATGGATCAGTTGGTCCGCCGCAGGACGCCCGAGGTTCGGCAGGGTTCCGGCCTGTTCCACATCCGGGAGTACGCCTACGACGCCAACAACAACCTCATCCGCGTCGATCTGACCAACGCGGACGACGCGGAGGTGGTCGCCGCCAATCCGGTTCTCACCCAGGAGTATTCCTACGAGATTTTGAATCGATTGACCCGAGTCGCCACCGAGGTGGAGCCGAACCGGTTTGTCGTCGTCGAATACGGGTACGATGCCGAGCGAAACCAGACCCTCGCGCGCAGCGGGGAAGCGGTCGCCGGACGCCAAGCCCAAGCTGTTGTTCGCACGGAGTTCGATGAACGGAATCTCCCGTACCGGATCATCCGCACCCCCGGCGCGCCCGAGCAGTCGACCGACGAACTGACCTACGATTCCAATGGAAACCTGGTGCGTCTCGCCACCGGCCTCGAGGATCAACCCCGGGTCACCGAGTTCACCCATGATGGATTCGACCGCCGGGTCGCGGTGCGGGATCCGATGGGCAACCTCCGGACCTACACCTACGACGGCAACGGAAACATGGTCCGGCAGGCGGTCTTCGGGGAACTGGTCGACGAACCGGGCGATGCCGGGAATCTGCGGCTCGAGGAAGTCGTCCGCACCTTCGACGCGATGGATCGCCTGACCCAGGTCGCCACCGCGTTTTTCGATGCCGAAACCCAGGCGCCGATCGGAGACGGATGGTCCATTGCGAACACCTAGTACACCCCGAATTCTCAGGTCCTCGCGGTGACCAACGACAACGGCAACGAGACCCGTTACGAGTACGACACGGTGAACCGGAGATCTCGAATCCTCGACGCCGCCGGAAATTCGGTGGCGTTCGAATACGACGCGACCTCCAACCTTGTGCGAATCCACGAACGTGATCATTCGGACCTGGGTGAACCGGATTCGAACTCCGAACTCACGCATGAGTACGATCCCCTGAACCGGATCGTCGCCACAACCGACGCGCTCGGGAACGTTCATCGCTACGCCTACGACTCCCGCGACAACATTGTCCGCGAGGTCGACCGCCGCGGGAACGTCGCGCGGATCCGATTCGACGGAGTGAACCGGCCCATCGAGACGGTTCGGCGAATGACGGACTCGGGGGATGGCGACGGGCGCCTCGTCGACGAAGTGCGGAACACGTTCGCTTGGGACGACAATTCCAGGCTCACAAGCCGCGTCGACAACAAGGGCAACGCCACCACAACCGTGTTTGACGCGCTGGATCGCGACGTTCGGACAACCTTCGCCGACGGAACGAGCCGGGCCTTTGTCTATGACGCGCACGGCAACCGGGTCGTGGCGATCGAACCCAATGGCACCCGCCAGGACGCCGTGTACGACCTGTTGAATCGAAGGATCCGCTGTCAGTACACGCCCGGAACCGGAGTGCTCGCCGACACCACATTCGAGGAGTTCGACTTTGACGGCCTTTCCAGGCTGGGGAGAGCCGACAACGACGCCTCAAGTCTGTCGCGCGGGCACGATTCCCTGGGAAGAGTCACCCGGGAGACGCAGGGCGATGCCGAGGTCCACACGCTCTACGACGGCGTCGGGAATCCCGTCCTCTGCATCCACCCCTCGGGCCGGATCGTGACCAACGCCTTCGACCGCCTCGAGCGCCTCGCGCGAGTGTCGGATGCCGTCGGATTGCTGGGACAATACGCGTACCGCGGACCCGTCATCGCGCGGAAGGACCTTGGAAACGGAACTCGCCAGGGCTTCCGCCACGACCGGTTGCGACGGGTCACCGAAATCATCCATGACGTCGCCCCGTTCGATGCGGCATCTCGATTCGAACACCTGGTCATGGAATGGGGGCCGACGTCCCACCGGACTGCGCGAGACAGGGTGCTGCCCGGCGGGGAACGGCGCCGGTTCACCTACGATTCGTTGGATCGCCTGGTCGAATCGGTTCGCACGCCGGCAACCGGCCCCGCCGAAACCACTCGCTATTCCTTGGATGGCGTCGGGAACCGGACCCAGGTCGCGGGGGGTACCCTCCCGGGGGCCTACACCCTCTCCGCTTCGGTTCCTCCAGCGGATGCCCAGGTCAATCAGTACACCAGCACGCCTTTCGGTCCCCGGCAGCACGACGACAACGGCAACCTGCTCGCGGGCGGGTTCGGGGCGGAGTCCCTGGGCTACGATGTTCACAACCGATTGGTTCGATACCAAGGGGCAAACGGCTTGATGACTTATGTCTACGACGCATTGGGGCGGCGAATTGGGAAACGAGCCGCTCCGCCGGCGACCGACGAAACCCGTTTCCTTTACCGCGGAGCGCGGGTCATCGAGGAAAGGGACGCCCAAAACCGCACCACGGCGAGCTATGCCTATGGCGCCAATCTGGACGAGCGCCTCGCAATGGACCGCAATGGCGCGCGCTATTTCTACCACGCCGACGACTTGCTCAACGTGACCCAGGTCACGGACGCGCAGGGCAGGGTGGTCGAGGAATATCGGTACGACGACTACGGTTCTCCGGCCATCCTGGCGCCCGACGGCACCGTTCGCGCGGAGTCGGCCATTGGAAATCCGTACCTGTTCACGGGCCGCTACCTCGATCCCGAGAGCGGGTTGTATCACTTCCGAGCACGCTACCTCGACCCGGCCGCCGGTCGGTTCATCACCCGCGATCCGCTGGGTGTCTGGGGCGACCCGCTGAATCTGGGGAACGCCTACACCTACGCCGCCTCCTCCCCGTGGACCCTGACCGACCCGACTGGAACCGAAGTCATCACGACGACCGTCGTGGCCACCGCCGCGGGGGCCGCCGCGTACTACTACTACGAGGTGCCTTACACGCCTCCCGGTTCCTCTGGACCCCAGGTCTCCGTGCAGTATCAGGGCAACCAGGTGAATATCCGATCGCAAGTCCACGGCCAGACATTGGGTCCCTCGGAACTCGCCGAACTCGCCCGGATCATCGGGGAGTACGAGAAATTCGTGAAGGACCCGAAGAACAAGGACATCTTCTGCCAGGCGGCGGCTTCGGGCATCTCCACGAAGATCCCGGCCAACACTCCCCTCGACCACTTCAACATCGTGCACGAGGTGAAACCGGCGTCGGACGGCGCGACCTTCGGCGGTCACGACTACGCGGTGGTCCGCCGCGGGGATACGCCGCTGTTCGTCTTGGATCCGATCGCGGTCAAAAACTCGGGCCAGGGAAATCTCTCCCCGAACAACACGTGGGTTTGGACCTACGGCGAGCACCAGAGCACCATCCAGTCCCGTTTCGGTAGCACGCCGTCCTTCATTCAGAACAACAAATGATGGCGCCATCCGAGGCCCCCTCCCACGCCCCGTTTTGGCCAAATAGAGATCCAATTGGGGAGAACGGTGGGATCAATCTGTACGGAGCGTTCTTGAACAGTCCTACCTATGTCTGGGATTTCTTAGGGTTGTATGAAAGAATGCCGGCCCCAGGAACAGGATTTTTTGATGGCACGCCGGGAGACAGTACATTCTTCTTCTACGATCCTCAAAGGGCCAAAGACTATCCTAATGGCATCCCATATAGTCGCGGCGTTCCAGATTTCTCCACGCAAGCTCAGCAGATCATTGAGGTGCCATCTATCTCGAAAAGTGGCTCCAAGGAGAAGGCGTACGCGGAAGCTAAGCTGCGAGAGCTCGATCCAAGTTGGAGGAAGCCTAAACAATGTGTCTGGCACCACTACACGAGAAATGGCAGGCATGAACTTCAGCTCGTTGATTCAGCTCTTCACAGTGCCTTAGTGCACGACGGACCACGCTCAAAACTCTCCTTTGCGGAGGCGCAAAGCATTGCGAGGAAGCATGTAAGCAATGCGAGCGGTATCGCGGCAATGGGAGGACTACTTTTCCTTGCGGGCAACATGGCAACCGTCGATGAAGCCACATTTCAGCGATTAGAGGCAAACTACGCCGCTTACAAGGCGTTGTTGGATTGTGGAGGTTGCGGAATGGACATTACGGATGTTCAGAACGACCTAGTAGTTGGAATTCGAGATGTTTTCGGCGATCTTGTCGCTTCAAGAGCGCTTGCACGGCTACCAAAATGAAGGCCCTATTATTTAATCCACCTCAAGGACCTGTATCAGGTGAAGTCATTACAGCCCTGAGACGTGCACTAGGAGTCTCCATTCCTGAAGAATACTTCGAGTTCTTGCGGCAGACCAATGGCGGTACGCCTAGTCAATTAAACAATTCATTTCCTGTTTCCGGAAATAGGGATATCGATCCCGAGATACGGTTTGTTACAGTTGATTTCTTTTTTCAGGCAATAGATGAGGACTATCCCAGCCTGGAGTTAATCAATGTTTATGATGTCTTCGAAGGGCGTATACCGTTGGGCATGTTACCGTTCGCGAGGAATCCCTTTGGCGACCTGTTCCTTCTTGGTCCATCAAGCGGCAAGAATGCAGGGGTGTATTATTGGGATCATGACACCGAGGGATCTGCCGGACCGCATAATCCTACTGCCAACATCGCGAAACTAACAGATACGTTTCAAGAGTTTATAGACGCGCTTGCTGCCGAGCAGAGCGACGAGACCCAAGAGCCTCAATAACGGAAATCCGCCTGGACACCGTTGTGAGAATTCAATGGGTTCGGATCTTCAGGGCGTGTTGCCGAAATGAATATAGCGCGGGCTCAGTGGAACCATAATGGTAGACACCAACCCCCAAGCCCAGGAGGGCTTAGGAAGTGGGTTGCGCGATCCATGTGCAAAAGGCGTTCAATGGCGGCAAAGAATTGAACGCCTTTGAACGGGGTTTCCCACCACACCCGGGCTCCCATTTGCCGCCATTTGCCGCCTTTGCACGCTGGATTCCGAGCACTCCCGTGAGACGGCCCCCCGCCGGCCTGGGCCA
This sequence comes from Limisphaerales bacterium, assembly GCA_050250555.1. GTDB lineage: Bacteria > Verrucomicrobiota > Verrucomicrobiia > Limisphaerales > CAIMTB01 > CAIMTB01. Next base: position 672 of record JBFWOK010000228.1, on the reverse strand, counting down.
TCACGCCGCGTTCTTCTCGCGGTGCTGGGCGACGTACGCTGGGACGATTTCGGCGATCTTGTTCTGCTGATGGCGAAGTAATCGGCGGGGCCGATCGAACGTGCGTCGGAATCGTTCGGGCGGGCCGCCAATGCGCTCGACGCAGAGGGGTCTCGCCACTCCAACCCGGGAAGTCGGCGCCTCCAGCCATCTCGCCGCACGCTTGCCGGCGTCCACCATCGCCGATACCGTGCCGACGTGATTGCCGCAGTTGCCAAGAAGGTCGTCGTGAACGAACAGGGCACGCCAGTGGAAGTGATCCTTTCGTGGAAGACCTTCCAGGAAATCGCCGAAGCGATGGGCTGGGATATCGACGCGACCGCCAAAGGTGATCTGCGCCTGACCCGCCGCGACCTGGCCACGGGCAACCATGAGGCCTTCGTTCCGTTGACTGCCTTGATCCCGCAAGCCCGGGCATCCGGCGAAGCGAGGTTGAATGCCAATCCCGAGCCCCTATGCTAGCGCTATGCCACTAACCGTGGAACAGATCGTCGAGGAGACGCGCGACTGGCCGGAGGAACAGCTGATCCGCCTGATGGATCGACTCGAAGAGCGGATGCACTCAATCGATCCGCAAATCGAGACCGCTTGGCGTGACGAAGCCCATCGACGGCTAGCCGAGTTGCAAAGCGG
>JBFWOK010000227.1:0-9601 GCA_050250555.1 Limisphaerales bacterium | reverse complement strand
CCCCGGTCTGGGCCGGTTCAACTTCCCGTTCTCGATGCTCACCTGGGACGTCATCGTCCTCTGGGGTTACCTCCTCCTCAACCTCCACATCTCCGGCTACCTGCTCTACACCCGGTTCCTCGGCCTTCGGCCCGACCTGCGCTGGTACGTTCCGTTCGTCTTCGTCTCGATCGTCTGGGCCATCTCGATCCACACCGTCACCGCCTTCCTCTACTGCGGTCTCGGAGGACGGCCCTTCTGGAACACCGCGCTCCTCGCCCCGCGATTCCTCACGTCCGCCTTCGTGTCCGGCCCCGCGTTCATCATCCTCGCCCTCCAGGTCATCCGCCGGGTCAGCTCGTTTCATGTCGGCGACCGACCGATCCGAACCCTCGTCAACATCATGAGAGTCACCATCCTCATCAACCTCCTCATGGTCGCCTCCGAGGTGTTCACCGAATTCTACGCCGGAGGCAGCCACACGGCCTCCGCCCGCTACCTGTACTTCGGCCTGCACGGCCACAACGCCCTCGTCCCCTGGATCTGGACGTCCGTCGCCTTCACCGCCGTCGCCGCCGTGCTCCTGCTCCGACCCCGGATCACCGAGCATCTCCTGATGCTCGACGCGGCCTGCGTGCTCGCGTTCCTCGGCCTCTGGATCGAAAAGGGCATGGGCCTCATCGTCCCCGCCTTCGTTCCCTCCACGCTGCACGAGATCGTCGAGTACCTCCCGAACCGAACCGAATGGATGATCAGCGCCGGCATCTGGGCCTTCGGTCTGATGCTCTACACCCTCGCCCTCAAGATCGCCCTGCCGATCTTCACCGGCGAATTCACCCTCCACCGACCCCGGAACGGCCCGCGAACAAGATGAACAACAGGGCTCTCACGGTGGCGCTGACGCATGTCTCTCACGGAGGCACAAAGGCACGGAGATGAGGGAGAAGCGGATCTGCGAGCCGCCCGTGAAGTACGAGGAAGAGCGGGTCTCGTCCTGGCCAGGATCCTCCGTGCCTTGGTGCCTCCGTGTGAAGACTCCAACCGAACGACGATTCCCGCGGCGGACGCACGCCCCAAGGCCCCGCCGTTGACACCGCTTCGGAAGCCGACAGTTTCAACCCGCACGCCGACGACGGCACGTCATGACCCGCGACCCCGAAATCCTGCACCTCTACGTTTCCCCCGGTCACAATTACTTCGGCCACCATGAACAACCCGCCGGCCGGAACCCCGTGATCGAAGTGGACGCGGTCGACTGCGTCGCGGGCCAGGGCCTCCGCGGCGACCGATTCTTCGGCTTCAAGCCCGACTACAAGGGACAGGTCACATTCTTCGCCTTCGAAACCTACCTCGACCTCTGCCGCCTGCTGAACGTCCACGACCGGCCACCGTCCGTGTTCCGTCGGAACGTCATCACCCGAGGCCTCGACCTCAACTCGCTCGTCGGCCGCGAATTCGGGATCCAGGGCATCCGGTTCGGAGGCATGGCGGAATGTTCGCCATGCCATTGGATGAACGGAGCGTTTGCTCCCGGCGCTGAGAGGGCGCTCCACGGACGAGGCGGTCTCCGTGCACGAATCCTCACCGACGGATCCCTGCGCGTCACCCGCGCGCCCCAGCAGTCCTCATCTCCCTGACGTCCCCCTGGGGCGCCGCCCCGCGTTGGACGAATCGCCCGGAACGGCGTGGGTGATCCGCCGCCTTGTCGCCCACCCGGACGTCCTGCTTCACTCGCGCCCCATGACGACCGCCGATGTCCTCGACGTCTTCCGGCGCTCCGGCGCGCTGCTGGAAGGCCATTTCATCCTCCGCAGCGGCCTGCGCAGCCGTCAGTTCTTCCAGTGCGCCCTGGCCCTCCAGGACATGCCCACGGTCGAACGTCTCGGTGCCGCGCTCGCGGATCAGGTGCGCCACCTGGGAGCCGTCACCGTCATCGCCCCCGCCATGGGCGGACTGGTCATCGGCCAGGAAGTCGCCCGTCAACTCCGGCTCCGCTTCGTTTTCGTTGAAAAGGAGGAAGGCCGCCTCGTGCTTCGGCGCGGTTTTCAACTGAAACCGGACGAGAAGGTCCTCGTGGTGGAGGACGTGGTCACGCAGGGCGGCCGTATCCAGGAAACCATCGCCATCGTCCGCGAAAAGGGCGCGTCCGTCGTGGGCGCCGCCATGGTGGTGGATCGTTCGAACGGGTCCGTGGACCTGGGTGTCCCCACGTTCAGCCTGCTCCGGCTTCAAGTGGAGAGCTTCGCGCCGGATAACCTTCCGCCCGACCTCGCGGCCCTGCCTCCCGTCAAACCGGGAAGCAAGTGACGCAACAACCAACACCTCGGCAAGCCTCGCTCAACCCAACGCCAGCGGTCCGGCCTCGGAATGCCGCGCGTTGCCGAACGTCTTCAGCTCGTGCCCGAAGGCGTGCGCGACCGACAGCCACAGACGGTTGTGCGGGACGTTCTGGAACCGCAGGGATCGGCCGGTTTTGAAGCCGAGTCCGCCTCCCACCAGCACGAACGGGATGTTGTCCAGCGTGTGGCTGTTGCCCTTCCCCAGTTCGTTGGTCCACAGGATCGTCGTGTGGTCGAGCATCGTCCCTTGGCCGCCCGGTTCGGGGACCGAATCGAGTTTCCGGGCCAGCGCCGCCAGTTGCTCGCACACCCACACGTTGATCTTGATGAGTTTCTCCTGGGAACCCTCGTTCAGATCGGGGTCGTGCGAGAGCGAATGATGCCCTTCCTCGATTCCGAGCCAGCGCATCCGCGCCTGCCCGACCGAGTTGGTGAACTGAATTGAAGCCACCCGCGCCATGTCGTTGGCCATCGCGTTCACCAGCAGGTCGGACTGCATCGCGGCCACACGCGGCATGTCGTCGTTCTCGGTCGAAACTCCCGGCTCCAACGCCGGCGCGGCGTGGTCCAGCTTCTGCCGGGCGGATTCCTCCAACTCCTGTTCCATCTCCCGGACAAAACTCGCGTGCTTCTCAAGCAGGACCCGGTCCTCGCTCGAAACGCGCGAACCCACCCGTCGCAAGTCCTCCCGCACATCATCGAGGACGCTTCCGAGGACCTCCCGATCCTGGATCTGCCCGTAGAGTTTCTCGAACACCTCGTACGGATCCGAGATCGGCGCGACCGGCTGATTCGCGCCCGCGTAGGTCCAGCGGGTCCACGGATCCGCGCGGTGCGGCACCGCGACTCCCAGTTCGAGCGATCCGAAGCGGGTCCTCGTGGCTTCCCGGCCCTGGAGAAACGACTTCAACTCCTGGTCGATCGACGGTCCGCTCGCCCATCCCGCCGGCGTGTCCGATCCACCCTGGATGTTGCCCGGGAAAAGTTCGATCGCCGTCAGCAGGCAGCTCATCCCCCGCATGTGCCCGTCACCGTCCCCGCGGATCTTGTTCGAGATTCCCTTCAGGATCAGGGTCCGATCCTTGAACGATTCGAGAGGCGCCAGGATCCGCTTGAACTGAAACGATTCCCCTTCCGCTTCGGGCCAGAATTCCGTCGGAACCGTCCCGTTCGGCGAGAACACGAAGATCATCCGCTGTTTCCCAGGTCCACCCGTGTCCGCGCGAAGACTGGGCAGTCCGGCGAGAAAAGGGACCGCGGCGGCGGATACCCCGAGGTCGCGAAGGAAGTGTCGGCGTGTCGTCGTTTTCAGTTTCATGGTATCGAGCTGAGTTGAGTTTCAAATCCTTGTCCCGCCGCCAACACGGCCATCTCCGTCAGAAGCCGCCGAATGTGGTGGCCGCCTTCCGCGAAGCCCGCATCCAACCGGTCCAGCGTATCCGGCCCGAATGCGGCGGGCGCCTGCTTGATCGAGTACTGAAAGAGTTGCCGGACAAAGCCGCGCCGCGCCTCCACGCTGCCCGCCGCGTGCCCCGCCAGATCCCGCGCGCTCCGCAGCGGGACGACATCCCCGTCCACCGTCGTGTACTCCGCCTCCGCATTCACCGGCTTGGAGTTGTCCTCGGTCCGGAAACGTCCCACCGCGTCGAAGTGTTCGAGGCTGAATCCCAGCGGATTGATCGTCGCGTGGCAGCCCATGCACGTCTCGCTTTTCGTCAACTCGGTCACTTTCTCGCGCATCGTGAGCGTTGGATCGAACCGATCGTCCATGAACACGATCGCCATCGGCGGCGGCTTCAGGAACCGCCCGAGCACGTTCCGCGTCAGAAACACGCCCCGGTGGATCGGCGACGTCGATTTGTGGTAGGACAACACGGTCAGAAGAAACGGATGGGTGAAGATCCCCGCCCGTTCCGAGGGGTCGACCGCCACCCGGCCAAACCAATCCGGTCCCCCGGCCCCTTCCAGTTTCCACCCATAGAAATCCGCCAGCCGCCGATTCGCGAAAACGTAGTCCGCCAGCAGCAGCTCCCGGTAGTCGGAGTTCTCGCTCCAGACCACGTGATCCACGAACGCGTCGATCGACGATCGCAGGTCCGCCACCAGCCCTTCGTCGAAACCCGGGAACGCGCGCGCGTCCTTGCTCACATCCTCCGCCTCCTCCATCCGAAGCCAGTGGTGGAAGAAATCCCGCAGCTTCGCCCGGGTCCTCGGGTCGTTCAGCATCCGCTCCGCCTGCAACCGCACCGACTCCGGATTCCGGAGTTCCCCGCGCCCTGCGGCTCCCAGAAGTTCGGCGTCGGGTATCGAATCCCACAGGCTCAGAGCGAGACGGGTAGCGATGCGGTGGTCCGGCGATCCTTCGGTCAGTTCCGGGTAGAGGAACCGGGGCGACTTGAGAACCAGGATCACCACCCGCTTCATCGCCTTCTCCAGGTTGGATTCGGCCTCGAACTGGCTGTCCACATAGTCCTTCCGCATTTCCTCCGTCAGGGGCTGACGAAAGGCGCGCTCCGCGAATTTCAACGCGAACTCCTTCACCGATTTCTCATAGCGATCCGACCCTTCCCGCGCCCCGGCCAACGCCTCCAGCCGGGCCGCGATCCGGTTCGCAGCCTCCACCGCCGCCCGCGTGGTCGCCTCATGCCAGCCCTTCGACACCGCCGTTCCCCGCTCGTACCCGAGGCTCCCGTCGTCCGGCGGAAAGGGCGTTCCCGCGACGTACACGCTCGACGAGGATTCCGGAGAAAGATGCTCCGACCCCAGCACCGACCACACCCCGTGCGGCGGTTTCCACTCGACCCGGATCGACGAGACGGAGTCCTTGAACTTGAAGAAATCGACGCGAATCGGATAGCTCCGGCCCCCGAGGAGAAACACGCGCTCCGTACCCACCCGGACCTCTCCGCCCGCGCTCACCCACAAATCCACGAGCGCCGGCTGCCGGCGCGCATCGCTGTCATCCCGGCGGTTCGAATCCCCCGCCAACAGGTCCGAATTCAGATAAAGCCGCGCGCCATTCGGAGTCGTCAGCCGAAATTCGTAGACGCCCGTGTCGGGCGCGAGCAACGACCCAGCCCACGCGATCGAGAACTGATCCTGCCCCATTCCATCCACCGGCGCGTCCGCTCCAAAGTCGAAGTCCACCGTCCCATCGATCCGGACCATCACCTTCCGGTCCTTCTTGTTCATCCCCTGGGACTGGTAGTACTCCGCCCGAAGCCCCCCCTTCTCGTTCGCCTGCCGCACCCGCCCGAAGCTGCCCAACAGATCCGCCATCGACTCGCGGTACTGCCGATTGGTGAGACGCGCCAAATCCACGCGCGGCGGATTGTTCCGGGCCCGCGCCTTGGGGGAATAAAAGGCGTCAAAGATGTATGCCGCCACCGCTTCCGCGTCCTCGCCAACGCACGCCTCGGGCTTCTCCTCCGGCATCGTCCGGACAATGAGTTTCGTAAGCGATTCCAGCGACCGCTCGCCGTACAGCGGCTCGTCGTGCTTGTCCGCCACCCCCTCGCCGTTCGCCCCGTGACAGGAGACGCACTGCTCCCGGTAAATCCGCGCCCCGAGTTCGTTCCGATTCCCGTGGACCACAACCACGGAACCCGCGGACTCCGCGGTTTCCGTCGCGGCCGTTGGCGCGGCCGGCGCACGGGAAACAACCGCCGGGGAACTTTCCCCGGAGGACGCGGACACCGTGTCCGCCACCGTGTCCGGCGTTTCGTCCGCCAGGCCAGTCATCGCAAGGAAACAAGTCCCAGCCAGGATCCAGATTCGTCGTTTCATCACTTCGTCACCGCCCACTATGACAAAGGTCGGCGGTTGCACAACCCTCCAGACACGACCCAAATCGCCGCATAAGGCACCGCCGGAAGGTCGGATCCCACCACGAAGGGCGCGAAGAACACGAAGAGAATCACGGGACCACCGCTCATGCGGTCGGCTACAAGCCCGTTCCGTCGGCCCCCCCAAAAGCCCTTCCTTCGTGGCCTTCGTGTGCTTCGTGGTTCCTTATCCGGGGATTTGGGCAGGCCCCCAAAAGGCGGGGACACACCTCCGAGTTGTTGGCCCTCTCGCAATGATCGCCGGCCAGCGATGGGGGCTGTCGGGGTCGGCATCAGTATCGGGATCGTCTGGGCACCGGAATCCAGCGCGCTACGGGCTTTGCACCGCCCCCGGTCTCGGGTAATTCCACCCGGTGCATTCCCGCCTCGCCCGCACCCTCTGCCTGGCCGGCTTCGTCGCCGCTCTCCCCACCGCCGCGGAAGTTCCCCTTCCCCAGGTCGAACGCCTTCAAACCAGCCCCGTCCTCCGACACCTCCAACCCAATCCAACCCCCGCACCCGCCGCATCCGAACCCGCGAAGACCGTCGCCGCGATGCACGTGCCCCCGGGTTTCCGCGCGGTGCTCGTCGCCGCCGAACCCGACGTCCGGCAACCCGTCGCCTTCGCCATCGACGAACGCGGGCGCCTCTGGATCGCCGAAGCCCACAGCTACCCGACCCGACGGCCCGCCGGCGAAGGACTCGACCGCCTCGTCATCCTGGCCGACAACGACGCCAACGGAACCTTCGAATCGCGAAAGGTCTTCGCGGAAGGCCTCAACCTCGTCAGCGGCTTCGAAGTCGGCCACGGCGGTGTGTGGGTCGGCGCCGCCCCCGAACTGCTTTTCATTGCGGACCGCGATCGCGACGACGTCCCCGATGGCCCGCCCGAGGTCCTTCTCGATGGCTTCGGGTACCAGGACACCCACGAGTGTTTGAACAGTTTTCTCTGGGGTCCCGACGGCTGGCTCTACGGCATCCAGGGGGTTTTCAATCTCGCTCATATCGGGCGCCCCGGCGCCGCCGATGCCGACCGCCGGGAACTCCGCGCCGGCGTCTGGCGCTACCATCCGGTCCGGCACGAGTTCGAAGTCTTCGCCCACGGCGGCAGCAACCCCTGGGGCCTCGACTTCGATTCCCGCGGCCAGCTCTTCATGACCCACTGCCGGAGCTACTGGGGCCGCGGCGGAACCACCCACGTCATCCAGAACGGACAGTTCTGGAACCAGGCCAACGCGAATTACGCGCCGTTCATCGTCGCCGACCCTCCCCGGGAGTTCCCCTCGTTCCGCAATTACCTGCTCGCTTCCGCCCGCTACGATCACGGCGCCGGCGGCGCCGGAGCCCCGGGCACCGACGCGATCTACGGCGGGCATTCGCACGTCGGCACCATGATCTACCTGGGTGACAACTGGCCCGATGAATACCGCGGCCGCCTCTTCACCCACAATCTCCATGGCCACCAGATCAATCAGCAGGTCAACCGCCCGTGGGGCTCCGGCTTCGACACCGTCCACGCCGGCCAGGATCTGCTCTTCTGCAGCGACCCCGCCTACGTCGCGATCGACCTCCAATACGGCCCCGACGGCGCCGTGTACTTCATCGACTGGTACGACCGCGCGCACTGTCACAATCCCAACGCCGAACGCTGGGACCGCGGCAACGGCCGCGTCTACCGGCTCCAGTGGGACGACACCTACAAGCCGACCCGCGCCCGCCTCGACCGCAACAGCCCCGCCGAACTCGTCGCCCTCCACGGCCACCGCAACGATTGGTTCGCCCGAACCGCCCGACGCCTCCTCCACGAACGGGCCGTCGCCGGAACCCTCCCCTCCGAAATCATTCCCGCCCTCGGCGACATCTTCTCCACGCACGTCGACCCCGCGATCCGGCTCCGCGCCCTGTGGACCCTTCACGCGGTCGGTCATTTCACCGATGCCGTCGCGGACCGCGCGCTTCGCGACCCGGACGAATATGTCCGCGCCTGGGGCGTTCAACTCGCCGCCGACGACCGCGAACTGACGCCTTCCCAGCTCGAAACCTTCGCGCGCCTCGCCCAAAGCGATCCATCGCAGGTCGTCCGCCGACATCTCGCCTCGGCCATTCCAAGAATCCCGGTTTCCAACGCCTGGACCCTCATCGAACGCCTCGCCCGCCACGGCGAGGATCGGGAGGACCGCAACCTCCCGTACCTCCTCTGGCATGTCGCCGCGCCGATCCTCGCCACCGACATCCCCCGGGCGCTGCTGCTCGCGGACTCCACCCCGCTCGACTCGTTCGCGGACTGGATCCACTGGTACGCCGCGACCCTCGGTGGCGATGCGCTGAACCGGGCCGTCGCCGCCCTGGCCGCGGCCGGACCCGACGATCTGCCACGCCGCCTCGCCGGCCTGTGGCTCGCGATGGAACCTCGCGCGAACGTTCCCATGCCGGCGGCCTGGAAGGAACTCGCCCCGCGCCTCGACGCGTCCGGCGATCCCCGAATCCAGCGCCAGGGCGAACGTCTCGCCGCGGCCTTCGGCGACGATTCCCACTTCCCGCGGCTCCGCGCCACGCTGGCCGACTCCTCCGCCAGCGCCGAATCCCGGCGGCACGCCTTCGGCGTCCTGAGCCGCGCCCAGGACCGCGCCTCCCTCCCCGTGTTCCTCCAACTCCTCGACGATCCCGCCCTCCGCCCCGCCGCCCTCGGCATCCTCGCGCGCTTCGACAATCCCGAAATCCCGCCGGCCCTGATCGAACGCTTTGGCGGTCTGCCCCAGGACCAACGCGGCGCCGTGCTCAACAGCCTCACCAGCCGCCCCGCCTTCGCCCTCGCGCTCCTCGAAGCCGTCGAATCCGGAAGGATCCAGCGCGATCAGGTCACGGCATTTCACATCCGCCAGCTCGCGAACCTCCGGAACCCCGAAGTCGACCGTGTCGTCGCAGCCACCTGGGGACGCATCCAGCAGACGCCGGCCGAGAAACAGGCCCTGATCGCCGCCATGGAGAAGACCTTCGACGAGGCGCCGCTGTGGGCCTACGACGGCAACGCGGGCCGCGAACACTTCAAGAAGCTCTGCGCCCAGTGCCACGTCCTCGGCCAGGACGGCGTCCGCGTCGGCCCCGAACTCTCCGGAGCCGGAAAAAACGGAATCCGGTACTACCTCGAAAACATCCTCGACCCCAATGCCGTCATCGGCACGGACTTCCAGGCCACGACGATCGACACGAAATCCGGCGACACCGTCTCGGGACTCATCCTTCAGGAGACCGACAGCGCCATCACGCTGCGAACCACCACCGAACAACGCGTCATCGCCAAAGCCGATATCGCCGAACGCTCCCGTGGCGAGTTGTCCCTGATGCCCGAAGGACTGCTCGAATCCATCCCGCCCCGCGAGCAGATCGAATTGCTCAAGTACCTCACCAGCCACTGACCTCCATGCCCGCCTCCCCGGCCACCCTCTTCGTCGTCTGGCA
>JBFWOK010000226.1:0-9656 GCA_050250555.1 Limisphaerales bacterium | reverse complement strand
TGCACATCCATGGCGCCGCGCAACGTAACGGCGCGCGGGGGGAGTGGCCAAGCATGGAGTCCAGGGATGAGGAGCGGGGCCCGGATGTCCGAGTCCGTTGTCAATTGGTGAGGGGATCCTCCGGAGCGTCGGCCAGCAGACGGAAGAGCCCGCCCTTGGCGCGAAGGATCCGCCGCCACAGCGTGTCGGGCGATTCGTCGAACACCAGGTCCACGCTCGCGGGATGGACGATCCAGGCCTCCCGGGCCATTTCGGAATCGAGCTGGCCCGGACTCCACCCGGCGTAGCCCGCGAACACCTTCAGGCTTCGCCCGGCGGAGAAGCCGGTCGCGAGTTCGACCAGCTCCTCGAGGGAATGGCCGAGTTCGATATTCGGCATCACCGACGCGTCCGGAAGGAAGACGTCCGTCCTCAGGTAACTCAAGGCGCCGGGTTGGACCGGGCCGCCCAGAAGGAGCGGCATCTGCTTGAGCGATTCGGGCAGGTCGCCCTCGAGCGCATCCCCGACCCGCGTCCCCGCCGGGCGGTTCAGGACCAGACCGAACGCGCCCTCGGCGTCATGTTGGCAGATGAGAACCACCGTCCGTTGGAACCAGGATCCCGCGAGGTTCCCGCCGTCCAACAGGAACTGACCGCGCAGCGATTGGGTGGGCTCGTCCATGCTCTTGAGGTCCGCGGCCCAAAACTGGGACGAAGAGGCCGGGCCGGCAAGGCATTCGATGGGGAAGCCATCGGCTTCCCCCGGCTCGCCACCGGGACGGATCCACCGGTATCCTGCCGCGCGTGAATTCGGATTCCATCGAAGCCCACCTGGGAAACGCCGATCCGGTTCTTCGAAAGCTGATCCGCAGGGTCGGTCCCCTGGGTCTTCGGCCGGATCGACGCCGGACCTCGTTTCAGTCGCTGGTTCGGGCGGTCGCCAACCAGCAACTGAACGGGAAGGCCGCCGCCACCATCCTCGACCGATTCATCCGACTTTTCCCCGGCCGACGGTTCCCGGCTCCTGGGGACCTGGAGGGCCTGGGAGACGAAACGTTGAGGGCTTGCGGCTTTTCCCGCGCGAAGGTGGCGTCGATCCGCGACATCGCCGCCCGGGCCGTTTCGGGGGAGATACCGTCGACCCGCGCGATGTCGCGATTGACCGACGACGAGATCGTCGACCGATTGACCGAAGCGCGCGGCGTGGGCCGGTGGACGGTGGAGATGCTGCTGATCTTCCAACTCGGCAGGCCCGACGTGCTTCCCGCGGATGATTTCGGGGTGCGGAACGGCTTCCGACTGGCCTATGGAAAACCGGCGATGCCCAAGCCGGGCGAAGTGATGGCGTTCGGAGCGCGTTGGCGCCCTCATCGGAGCGCGGCCGCCTGGTACCTGTGGCGGGCGACCGAGCTGGATTGGGACGGATGAATCCCGGGGTGGAACGGAAGGTTCCGGCGGGCGACGCCTGCTGGAGTCGGCGTGCCGCGGGCGGGGGGTATTTTGTTCGAGCCGGCTTCGCCACCCTCTTTGGCTCGCCTCCGTCGAGCCTGGCTCATGGGGAGCGTCAACGAGTTGCGACTCGCGCGTTGGATCCATGAACCCGAGAGGCATCACACGGAGGCGCGGAGGCACGGAGGGGGACGGAATCCATCCTCAAATCTCCGTGTCTCAGTGCCTCCGTGAGAGAATTCCGGTTCACGGAGAGGCGTGGACGGCCCGGTCTTGATGGGATCAGTCGTGAAAACCCTCCGCGGGGGGACGGCGAAGGGCGCCCGCGTGACGGCGTCGAAGGAGGTAACCCTGTTCGCGCCGGTCCTTTGCGAGTCCATCGAGTTCGCGCCGGAGCTTCTGAAAACTGGCGAATCGCTGGGGTGAAAGCGTTCCGTCGGCGAGAGCGGCCTGGATCGCGCAGCGCTTTTCGGTTCCGTGGCTGCACGACGGAAAATGGCATCGCAGCGCGAGAGAAGCCACGTCGGGAAACGCTTCATCCAATCCTCCATCGGCGGTCCATAGATGGAACTCCCGCATGCCGGGGGTATCGATGACCAGCCCGCCGCCCGGAAGAAGGATGAGTTCCCGCCAGGTTGTGGCGTGCCGGCCTTTTCCGTCCTGTTCGCGGACCTCCAGGGTCGTCTGGATCGGCTGGCCATGGAGCCGATTGATGAGCGTGGACTTGCCGGCGCCCGAGGTGCCGATGAAAACACAGGAGCGACCCGGAGCGACGAAGCGTCGAAGCTCGCCGAGGCCGAGCCGGGTCCGGCCGCTCACGACGAGGACGGGCGCGGCGCCGACGGCGGCGCGCGTTTCCGCGAGTCGTTCCTCGCGGGCGTCGCACAGATCGGCTTTGTTGAGGACGATCACCGCCTGGGCGCCGCCTTCATGGGCCATCACGAGAAACCGTTCGATGCGGCGGGGATTGAACGTCGCGTCGAGGGCTTGAACGATGAATGCCACGTCGACATTGGTGGCGAGAATCTGGCGCGAGGACTCACGGCCCGAAATCTTCCGAGCAAAACAGGTGCGCCTTGGCAGAACCTCCTGGATCACGGCGCGGCTGTCCGTGGGCTTGAGCGACAGCGCGACCCAGTCACCCACCTTGGGAAACCGATCCGGCGCGGTGCCCCGGAGCAGGCGTCCCGCGACGCGGGCCTGGGTTTCGCCACTCGCCGTGACGACGATGTAGGCGTTCCGGTCCTCCAGGGCGACCCGGCCAGGGATCAGGTTCTCCAATCGAAAGGGCGCGAAGGCGCCCGCCCAGTGGGAATCCCAGCCAAGATCGGCAAGATCGACCGTGCGCATCGGACAAAGACGGGACCGTACCGCGACGATCCACGCGGCGGAATGGAAATGTCCATAGGGGTCAGTTCTTGTTATTGTCGCTACTGGATCTTGAGACCGAGGACCCCGGAACCGTCGAGGCACCCCTCCGGACCGTTCATCGCCACGGCCCGCCAACACGCCTCCCCCCCCCGCGGATCCGCGCCCCAATTCCCCGTGCGACAAAAACAAGAACTGACCCCTACGTCGGCCTTGCCGCGAGGGCGGGGTTGCGGCGAGGATCTTGGGGATGAGTTTGTTGCCTTTTGGCGAGTTGCCCCCGTACCGCCCGCGTCGATTCCTCCCGGACCTTGTGGTCTGGGAGGATTGGTCGTCGATCGAGCCGCTCCTGGACCGCCTGGAGGCGCGGCTGGGGACACTGACGACCGAAGCCGAACTCGAGGCGTGGCTCGTGGACTGGGGTGAGTTCACGGCGGGTTTGAATGAGGCGAGTTCGAAACGCTACATCGCGATGACCTGTCATACGAACGATGCGGAGGCCGAGAAGGCGTATCTGCAGTTCGTGGAGGAAATCGAACCCCGCTTGAAACCGCGGCAGTTCACCCTGGAAAAGCGGTACCTGGACCACCCGCTCCGGGCTCGTCTGCCGGTCGCGCGCTACGAGATGCTGGATCGGTTCACGTCGGTTCATGTCGACCTGTACCGGGAGGAGAACGTGCCGCTGGAAACGGAGGAGGCGCGATTGGGCCAGCAGTATCAGAAACTGAGCGGCTCGTTGTCCGTGAAGTTCCGCGGCGAGGAGAAGACCCTGGCTCAGATGGGGCGCTTCCTGGAGGAACCGGATCGGGCGCTGCGCGAGGAGGCCTGGAAACTCGTGGCGCGTCGGCGCCTGGCGGAGCACGACACCTTTGATGATCAGTTCGACGCCCTGCTGAAACTGCGGGATCAAATCGCTCGGAACGCGGGATTTCCCAACTACCGCGATTACGCCTTCAAGGCGCGGGGGCGCTTCGACTACACCCCTGCCGATTGCGAGGCCTTCCACGACGCGATCGAATCCGAAATCGTCCCGCTGTTGAAGTCGCTACAAGCCGAACGCCGGCGTCAACTGGGTCTGGAGCGCCTGCGGCCGTGGGACCTGTCGGTGGACCCGCTGAACCGTCCGCCCCTGCGTCCCTTCGAGACGGTCGACCGGTTGCTCGAAGGATCCCAGGTCGTCTTCGACCGGTTGAACCCCGATCTGGCGGAACAATTCCGGACGATGCGTTCGTTGCGGCTGTTGGACCTGGACAATCGGAAGGGAAAGGCGCCCGGAGGCTACCAGAGTTCGCTGCCCGAGGCCCGGCTGCCTTTCATCTTCATGAACGCGGTCGGTCAGCAGCGGGATGTGGAGACCTTGTTGCACGAAGCGGGGCACGCGTTTCACACCCTGGCGACGCGCGACGAGGACCTGTACGCCTACCGGGAGGCGCCCATCGAGTTTTGCGAGGTGGCGTCCATGAGCATGGAACTGCTGGGGGGCGAGCATCTCGACTCCTTCTATCGGCCGGACGAATTCCGTCGCGCGCGGCGGGATCATCTCGAGGGCATCGTTGAGACCTTTCCCTGGATCGCGACCGTGGATGCCTTTCAGCATTGGCTGTACACGCATCCGAAGCATTCCCGGGCGGAGCGGCAGGCGGCGTGGAACGGGCTGGTGGAACGCTTTGGCGGGGACGTGGATTGGAGCGGGTGGGAGGAGGCCCGTGCGCATTCCTGGCATCGCCAGCTTCACGTGTTCCTCTATCCCTTTTACTACGTGGAGTATGGGATCGCGCAGATCGGAGCGCTGCAGGTGTGGATGAATTCGAAGAAGGACTCCGCCGCCGCCTTGGCGGCCTATCGGAGAGGGCTGGCGCTTGGGGGCTCCCGCCGGCTTCCGGAGCTTTTCCAGGAGGCGGGATGCCGTCTGGCGCTCGATCGGGAGGCGTTGAAACCCCTCGCGGAGTTGCTCGAACGCGAGATGGCGTCCCTGGGAGACTCTTGAACGCGCTCGCGGCTCGGGGCGGCGGCACCTGGACTGGGTTGCCGTGGGAGCGTGGGAGCCGGGGTAGGGTGGGGGATGTCGGAGTGCGCTACGCTGCGCGAAATCGCGGAATCGCGGTTTCGATTGAAGTGATGGGTTTCTTGACACTCCCTTCTTCGCTGATAGCGTCGCCGGCTCTGCGCCACCGGTTGCGGGACCGGCGGCGGCGTGTGCGCGGGTTCGAGTTCGAGTTCGAATTCGCGGCCTTGTTCGAATCCATCCGAGGCAGTGGATGGTCGGGTGGGAAACAAAGTGAATTGATGTGAAGCGAAGCGAAGCGAAGTGATGTGAAGTGAAACACGACCGTACGGATGGGTTTGGACGACCCGACGGTCCCGCGGCCAACCGATTTTAGAGCTCCCTATGAAACGTCAGTACCAACCTTCGAAGATCCGGCGGAAACGCCAGCTTGGATTCCGCGCGCGCATGTCGACCCGGGGCGGCCGGAGTGTCATCCGCAATCGCCGCAGCGAGGGCCGCAAGCGCCTCACGGCGGTTTGAGGCCGTGCCGCCTTCCGACCAGCGGCGTCGATTGGGATTCGGATTCGGGCGCGCCAAGAGATTGTGCGGCTCCCACGAATTCGCGCGGCTGAAGGCGGAGGGGGAACGGCGGGCGTGCGGGGGTCTGCTTCTGAACTGGCATCGGTCCGGAGTGGGAACCGAAGTCCGGCTTGGACTTGTGACGAGCCGCCGGGTTGGAGGCGCGGTGGTTCGGTCCCGGGTTCGCCGGCTGATCCGCGAGGCATTTCGATTGAATCAGCATCAGATTTCGGGTCCCGTCCGGCTCGTGCTCGTGGCGCGCTCCTCAATCGTGGGCAAGTCGCTGCCGATGGTGGAACGTGATCTTCGCCGCTGTTTGCGCGAGGCGGGGCTTTGGATCGAGATCGAGCGCGACGCGACCGGGAAAGGATGACGTCATGCGCCACGTGCTGCTTTTGCTGATCCACGGATACCGGTGGGTTTTGTCGCCGCTCAAGGTGGCTTTGGCGGGGCCCTCGGCACGGTGTCGATTCGAACCCTCGTGTTCCGACTACGCCCTGGAAGCCATTCGGCGTCACGGTTCCTGGCGGGGAGGCTGGCTTTCGATGCGGCGATTGGCACGGTGCCATCCGTGGGGCGGGTGTGGCCACGATCCGGTCCCCGGTTCGGATGCGGAAACGGTCCGGGCTTCGGCGCCGTCCGCCACGGCGACGGAACAGGTCGCGCTCGCGAGGCGGCCGATTCATAACAGCTTTTCCTAGATGGACCGACGTTCACTCATTCTGTTGGTGGCGACGTGTGGGCTTCTGCTCGTTTGGCATCCGCTGATGAAGCGGATCTATCCCGACAAGCCGTTGCCCGCGACCAACCAAATCGGGTCGACCACCGTGGTGGGTGGTGTGACGAATGCCGGGTCCGGACAGCCGGTCCCCCCCGTCACGGTGCCGATTGCGGCGCCCGCGGTGACACCGTTGCGGCCGGGGATCGCGGATCCCGGGATGCCGATGCCCACCGGGCCTGGGACGGAACTGGTTTTGGAGAATGAGGAGGCACGGTTTGTGGTGACTTCCCAGGGCGGTGGGATCCGGGAGGTCACGCTGAAGGAGTACGAGGACGCCTTCGTCTGCAGCGACCGGCGGAAAGGGGGCCCGTTGCCGCGGGCGGTGCTGAATCGATCGGCGAAGGTTCCGGTGATGGCCCTGCTGGGGGTGGATCGTCCGGGGGCGGAAGCCGAGTACCGTCTCAGCCGGAGCAACGATGTCGTGGTGGCGGAGAGGGACCTGGGCGAGGGCCTTCGGGTGATCAAGGAATTCCGTCTTCAGACCAACCACCTGGTACGGGTCACCACCCGCCTGCAGAACTGGGGTGCCCAGGTCCGGGCGGTTCCGCCTCAGGAATGGGTCTTCGGGACCGCCGAGCCGCTGAGGTCGGACGACAACCCGATGTACCTGGGTTTCTTCGAGTACGACGGAAGTTCCAACGAGCATTTTGGCGAGTCCTGGTTCGCGAACAGGACGCTGGGTTGCATTCCCGGGACTCCGCGATCCGAGTATCTCAGCGGGAAGACCAACACGGTCTGGGCGGCGACGCACAACCAGTTTTTCGCGACGGTCGTGATTCCGTCGGATCGCGCCGCGCGCTTGTTCGCGCGCCAGGTCGAACTCGCGATGACGAACCGTCCCGCGGGCCGTCCACCCGTGGCGGGCTTCCAGGCGGCGCTGGTGTATCCGGCGGACGCGATTCCGCCCCAGCAGGAGCGGGTTCGGGACTTCGAACTGTACCTGGGACCGAAGGAGTACAAGGCGCTGACCGGATTGGGGAACAACGCCGATGTGGTGATGGGATTCGACAGCTATTTCGGCGGGCGATTCAGCGGGTTCTTCGCGCGGATGCTCCTGCTGGCGATGAACGGGCTGCATTCCCTCGGGTTGTCCTACGCTCTGGCGATCATCACGATCACCGTGATCGTGCGCCTGCTCTTCTGGCCGCTGATGCGGGCGTCGGCGCGGACGTCGAAGCGGATGGCGGCGCTGCAGCCGCAGATCAAGGAGTTGCAGGCGAAGTACAAGGACAACCCGCAGAAGTTGAACCAGAAGATGCTCGAGCTGTGGCGCGAGCATAAGGTCAACCCGGCTTCGGGATGCGTCCCGATCCTGGTCCAGTTCCCGATCCTGCTCGGCTTCTATTCGATGCTGCAGACGGCGATCGAGCTCCGCGGTCAGTCCTTTCTCTGGGCCTGCGATCTGTCGCAGTCCGACACCGTGGGCGCGCTCTTTGGTTTCCCGATCAATCCGATGCCGCTGCTCATGGGCGGCACGATGCTTTGGCAGGCGCATCTGACCCCAATGTCGCCGAGCATGGATCCGGCGCAGCAGAAGATCATGAAGTACATGCCGCTCATGTTCATGGTCTTCCTCTACAACTTCTCTGCCGGGTTGACGCTGTATTGGACTGTGTCAAACCTCCTGTCGATTTTGCAGATGAGGATGACGAAGGCCATGGATGACAAGCCGGCCGGACCCGGGTCCCCGACGGCGACTCTCGGTCCCGTGAAAGCGTCTCCCTCCGGTCCCGCAAGGCCCGTCCGTAAGACGCCCGGCGGTTCCGGCCGAAAAGGCTGATTTCCTATGACGCACGATCCCAAGGCGAAACTGGCGGAACTGCTTCAGGCGATGGGCTTCGAGGCCACGATCGAGGAGCATCAGTTCGAGGAGAACCCGATGCTCAACATCCTGACCGAGGATTCCGGTCGGCTCATCGGTCGGAAGGGCCAGACGCTGGCGGCGCTTCAGTTCGTTCTGAACCGTCTCCTCTACAAGGAGGACGATCACGCGCAGAAGATCACCCTGGACGTGGCCGGCTACCGGATGGCCGCGAGGGAGGAACTGGTCAAGAAGGCCATGGCCGCCGCCGACAAGGTCCGCCGCTGGGGTGACGTGATCGAACTCGAGCCGATGAACGCGTTCGATCGGCGCCTCGTGCATCGCGCGCTGCGGGATGATCCCGACATCGAGACCCACAGCATCGAGGTGGAGGCTTCCGACCTGAAGGTGATCCAGCTTCGGCAAAAGGCGTGAGCCGCCCGGCTCGCGCCCCGTTGCAATCCATGTCCGCAAGCTCTTCCATCCTCCGCCTTCTGGCCGCCGCGTTCGCGATCGCGCTCCTGTCCGGGATCGCCGCCGGTTGCAAGAGCGCCAAGCCCACCACCAGCAGCCTGGAAGACGAAATCTCGACCACGCCGAAGCTCAGTGAGGAAAACCAGGCCATGGCCCGGGGCTTTCTTTCCGCCGTCGAGATTCACGGGCAACCCCTCGTGACGGTTCAGGAGACCCTCGAATCGGTCTTCATCGGCGCGGGTCTCGCCCTGCTCAAGCGCGATTCCGACGAGGTCACCTTCGAGCGTCCCGCGACCCGAAAGGAGCGCGGGGCTTATGGCACCTGGTTCGGTGGGGATGCCCGCGTCCGGATGCGCGTCGAGATCTTCCAGCAGTCCCGCGGCGTCATTTTCCTGCGGTGCCGCGGCCATATCGCGCGGGACGCGGGAACGAACGCCGAGGACCAACAGCCTCTCGCCCGACGGCATGTCCGAGACTACGAAGGCCTGCTCGACGAAGTTTCGGCCCGCCTGAACTGAACGGAGGAACCCAGGTTCCTCGATCAATTCAGCGCGGGCTCTTGCGCGCCCAGGCGATGAGCGCCGCCCACGCTTCGGGTGAACGTCCCCCGACGAACCGCCGGACAAGGCGTCCGGCCGGATCGATGATCACCTGGGTCGGGAGTTCGTTGCCCTCGAAACGCCGGGCCACGGCTCCCGTGGAGTCGAGCAGGATTGGGTAGGTCACCCGTTGTCGCGCGGCGAACGAACCCACGATCCGCCGGAGTGCCGCGGGCTGATCGGCTTCCGCGTTCGGTTTCTCGGGAGAGTTGGCCAGCGGCCCATCCTGAAAACTGTCGAGGCTGATCCCGAGAATGATGAGGTCGTTCGTGTGGGCTCGTTGCAGCGCGGTGAGTGCCGGCATTTCGATCGCGCACGGCGTGCACCAGGTCGCCCAGAAGTTCAGCAGCACCACCCGGCCCCGGAATTCTGAAAGACGGCGTGGCCGCCCCTGGAGATCGGGCAACTGGAAGTCATCGACCGCATGGCGCGGTGGGGGAGGGACGGTCATCGGATGGACGAGAGGCCCCGGTTGGGAAGCGTTGGCGAGGGTCTCCGCCCAGTACGCCTCAATCCCCCTGAGCCGTTCCCGGGTCTCCGGAGTGAGGGCGTGGTCGGAGGGCAGGATCCCATGCTGGCCCGGCAGGGCGTCGGCGAGTCGCAGCCCGGAATCCCGACCCGTCCAGCGGCGGAGCAGGG
>JBFWOK010000225.1:0-9693 GCA_050250555.1 Limisphaerales bacterium | reverse complement strand
GAACAGAAAAACTCCTACGCCTCGCCCACGCCGGTCACGGACGGAGAACGGGTCTACGCCGTGTTCGGCGATGGAACCCAGGTCGCCGTCGACATGAAGGGCGGCCTGCTCTGGAAAAACGACGAGGTCCGCTTCTACAGCCGGCACGGCCTCGGTGCCTCCCCACTTCTTCACGGCAAGCTGCTCATCATGCCGTTCGACGGCAGCAATCGCGTCGCGAAAGCCGGTGAATGGCCCAAGAACTCCGAGGAGGAACAGCTCGGCTGGCGAATTCCGTGGGACCGCGCCGAGATCACCGCGCTCGATTGCGCCACCGGCAAGCGTGTCTGGACCGCCCGCCGCGGCAGTTCCCGGATCGCCCACGTCAGTCCCAACATCGTTCCCGTCGACGGCAAACCTCAACTCGTCAGCCCGGCGGGCGACGCCATTCAGGGATTTGACCCCGCCGATGGTCGGCGACTCTGGACCGTGTATTCCCAGGGCGAGGGCGTCACACCGAGTTTCGCCTTCGGCGACGGATTGATTTTCACTTCGTCGGGTTTCGAGAAAACCACCCTCCGAACGGTCCGCACGGGCGGCATCGGAGACGTCACCGAGACCCACGTCGCCTGGGAACAGCGCAAGGGCACCCCGACCCAACCGTCGCTCCTCTACGTCGCCCCCCACCTGTATTCCATCACCGACGCGGGGGGTATCGTTCACTGCTACAACGCGAAAACCGGCGAGATCATTTACGCGGAACGGGTGGGCGGCAACCACAGCGCCTCCCCGGTGTTCGCCGACGGCCGGATCCTTTTCCTCTCGGAATCAGGCGAAACCACCATCGTCAAGGCGGGTCCGGAATTCGAGATTCTCGCCCGCAACTCCGTCGACGAAAAATGCCAGGCGTCCTTGGCCGTCTCCCAGGGAAACCTTTTCCTCCGTACCGAATCACGGCTGCTCTGCATCGGCGAGTAGGCCGAATGGCGGTCCGCCCGGATTCGGTCCAGCCCCGCTTCGGATTCCTCCGTGAACACCCCCCCGGTCCGTTTTGTTCGGGTCGACCCCTCCGGCTTCCAGCGGATCGCCGATCTTGCCCATCGGATCTGGCCGGCCAGCTTCGCTTCCATCATCTCCGCGGAGCAATGCGCCTACATGCTCCACCAACGGTACTCGCCCGAGGGATTCGCTCGGGCCGTCGCGGAGGGCATGACCTACGAGTTCATCCAGAAGGGTGACGATGTCGTCGGCTTCGGCGCCCAAGGCCCGGGCTCGAACAACGGGGAATGGAAGCTCTGGCAGGTCTACCTGCTGCCCGATCAGCAGGGCCGTGGAACCGGCCGGAAGTACCTCGAACACGTGATACGAACGGCACGCCTCCAGGGACGCTCGTCGGTCGTTCTCACGGTCAACAGGGGCAACCATCGCGCCCTGGCGCTCTACGAACGTTTCGGCTTTCGGCTCCGGGAATCGGCCGTCTTCGATATCGGTGGCGGCTTTTTCATGGACGATCACGTCCTCGAGAAGCGATTGGACGAACCTTCCAAGCCCTTCCGCACACCCACTCTTTCGGCGATTGCCGTGTCCCTGGCCATCCTCGGCGCCTCGCTCTCCGGAATGCCCGCCCTCGCCGCGGATCCTTACATCAGCGAGGTCGTCAGCCAGAACCATGCGGGTCTCAGGGACGAACAGGGCGCCCACCCCGACTGGATCGAACTCCACAATCCCGGCGAGACTCCGGTCGACCTTGCCGGTTGGTCCCTCTCCGATGACGCCGGTCGTCCACGCCGGTGGACCTTCACGGGTGGTTCGATTCCCGCGGGAGAATCCATCGTCATCTTCGCGTCCGGATTGGATCTCCAACCGATTGCCTTCCCGGCCCGGGCGCCGGATCAGATTCCCGGACTGGCCCTCTGGATGCGCGCCGATGCCATCGACGTGGCCAATCCCCAGCAGGTCCGCCACACCTCGACCGCCGATTTCGTCGCCACCTGGCCCGACGCCAGCGGCCTGAACCGCCACGCGCGTCAGACGAGGCTGGACTGGCAGCCCAGGTTCGTTGCCGGTCCGAACGCTGCGGTCCGGTTCGACGGTTCCGACGATCTTCTCCGAATGGCGGCGCCGCCAGCCACCGATTCCTTCACCCTGTTCGCGGTCTTCCAACCCACACGCGCCCACGAGGTGGATCCCGCGGGGAATGTCGGCGTCGGGGGAACCAGCGGCCAAGCCTGGCTGTTCGGGGCCGACCATGGCGGCGATGCCGGCGCGGGCATGGGCCTTTCCGTCGGAACCAACGGCGTCAGCGTCTACGAACACGGATCCTCCTACATGCCCGCCGTCGTGACCTTCGAAGGATCCCTCGCAGGCTCCCGCCGCCTCGCGGTCGTCACCTACTCGAATCGCGTCGCGCAACTCGCGGTTGATGGGATCCCTGGCTCTCCCGGACCACCGTCCAGCCGTACCCGGGTCACGGCACCCACCGGGATCGGTTCCGGGAGCTATGGGGCGTTCGCGGGCGACATCTCCGAGATCATCGCTTACGGCAGGGCTCTCACGGACGAGGAACGGAGCGCGATCGAAACCCATCTCGCGGCCCGGCATGGCGTGGTTTTCAGACCGGTCTATCACACAAATTTCCGCATCGACGCCGACGGCGAACGCCTTGTCCTCACGCGCCCGGATGGGTCCCGGGCCGACGACGTGCGGGTTCCCGCCCTTCCGCGCGATGTCTCCTGGGGACGCCCCGAAGGTTCACCCGGACTTTTTCGATTTTTCGCTGAACCGACACCGGGCCACCCCAATCCCGCCGAGGGCGCCGTCGCTTTTCTTGCGGCCCCAACATTCGATTTCCCACCCGGCTTTTATCCAACCAACCTCGAGGTCTCGTTGAGGTCGACCGATCCATCGGTCGAAATTCGGTACACGACCGACGGCTCCGAACCCCTTCCCTCATCGGCTTTGTACACAGGGGCCATCCCGGTCACGAACCGCGCCTCCCTTCCGAACCGGATTTCCGCCATTCCCACCGCGCCCGGCTGGAGCGCTCCGAGCGGCCGGGTCTTCAAGGGAACCGTCCTCCGGGCACGCGCCTTCCGCGCGGACGCCCTCCCCAGTCCCACCGCGACCGCGTCGTACTTCATTCACCCGCGCGGGCGCGAACGCTACGCGCTGCCCGTGGTTTCCCTCGCGACGGATGAACGCCATTTCTTCAGTCCCGAAACCGGCATCTACGTCGTCGGCCTGGCTCCAGGCGGAAACTACGCCCAGAGCGGCGACGCCTGGGAACGTCCGGTGCACGTCGAACTGTTCGAACCGGACGGCACACGCCCGATCGCCGAGGAATCGGGCGTGCGCATGCACGGCAACACCTCGTTCGGGTTCCCAATCAAGGCCCTGAGACTCCATCCGCTCAATCAGCGGGGCACCGGTCCCTTCCGACACCGGATCTTCCCCGACCTCCCGATCGAATCGTTCAATCGCCTGCTCCTCCGTCCTTCGGGACACGACCATTATCTCACAATGATGCGCGACGGCCTCATGCAGGGCCTTATGCGCGAGACGGGCCTGGATATGCAGGGGTACCGGCCCGCGATCCTCTTTCTCAACGGCGAATACTGGGGAATCCACAACCTTCAGGAGGCCTTCGAAAAGGAATACTTCGAGAGCCATCACCCGGAGGTCGACGCGGATGCCGTCGACTACCTCGAAGGCTACGCCCCGGGCGCCTTCGCCTACGAAGGCGACGCCCAGCACTACCACGACCTCGTCCGCTATCTGGAATCCCATTCCCTCGCCGACCCCACCGCCTACGAATGGGCGGGCGCGCGGATGGACGTCGCCAACTTCCGCGACTACAAGCTGGCCGAGATCTTCTACTACCGCTGGGACATCGGAAACCACCGACTCTGGCGCCCGCGAACGGACGACGGCCGCCTTCGCTGGATCCTCTTCGACTGCGATGTCGGCTTCGGCGGGTTCTGGAGTGAGCCGAACCCGTGGACCTTCAACATGCTTCGGGCCGTTCTCGAACCCACGGGAACGCTGCACGGCCACAACAACGCCGCCACCGTGTTCCTGCTCAAGGCGCTTCTTCGCAATCCGCTCTTCCAACGCGAGTTCATCAATCGAGGCGCCGACCTCATGAACACCACCCTGAGCCCCGCGCGAATGCTGGACTTCATTGACCGGATGGCCGCTGAGATCGCGCCGGAAATGGCCGAGCACACGCTCCGTTGGCGCGCGCCCTCGAACCTCGCCGAATGGCAACGTCGCGTGGATGAGCTTAGAAATTTCGCCCGTCAGCGTCCGCTCCACATGCGCCAGCACTTCGCCAGCCAGTTCGGGCTCCCAGGCACCAGCGAAGTCACGCTTCACCCTCCTCAGCCCGATATCGGCCGGCTCCGGCTCAACTCCATCGACTCGATCCCCGCTTCGGGCGGCCCATGGAAGGGTTTCTACTTCCGCGGTGTGCCCATCGAATTGGAAGCCGTTCCTCGAGCGGGATTCCGCTTCGCGGGTTGGCTGGAACTCCCGGGACTCACCAACAATCCCTTGACCCTCACGCTCACGGGGGATTTCACACTCACCCCCGAATTCGGGCCCATTTCCCCAGCGCGCTTCGAAATCCCCAATCGTCTTGATGACGGTTCGCTCCGCCTCCGATGGGCCCATGCCCCTCCGGGAGCGGGAGCCCTCGAGTCCTCGTCCGACCTTCGGACCTGGCGCGTGGAACGCGCGGTTCCAACCGATACCCAGGGCCGCGGCTCTGCCGATGTCCGCGTTGACGGTCCGACCGGAGGCAGGTTCTACCGGCTGAGCGGACCCCCTTGATCGGCGCCCGGAATCCGGAGCACCGCCCGCAGTACCACCCCCTTCTCCTCCCGCATGCGATTCATCCCGTATTGGATCGGATTGGTCAGTCTCGTGACACTGGGCGCCATGGCGCTCGACAAACACCGCGCCCTGCGAGGGCGCTGGCGAATTCCAGAAAGCCGTCTGCTCGCTCTCGCGCTCTTGGGCGGATCCCCGGGCCTCATCGCCGGCATGCTCCTCTTCCGCCACAAGGTTTCGAAAACGTCCTTCCGCCTCGCGGCCGCCGCCATCGTGGTCGTTCAACTCGGGATCGCCGGCTGGTTCGTCCTTCGGTAGAGGCGCGCGCCATCCGCCCGGCACTCGGGAGCCGCCCAAAGAAATGGGTTTCGAGAACCCCGCGCGCCGCTACGCTCGGCCCGCCATGCTTTTCCTCGGCAAACTGCTTCTCGCGGTCGCGACAGGTTGCGTCCTCCTCGCATTGCTGTGATGCGCTTCCGGTACGCCACCGATCCCCTCTGCCTCGCGGCCTGCGCCCTCTATGCCTTGAATCGCTGGGTCGTCCTACCCCGGGTCGAGGGAGCGTTTCTCCACGGTCAGTTCAACGATCTCCTCCTGATCCCCGCCGCCCTTCCATGGGTCCTGTGGGCCCAGCGCCGACTCGGACTTCGCCGGCACGATGCGCCTCCCACCTGGTCGGAAACCGGTCTTCATCTGGCGGTCTGGTCGTTGATCTGCGAAATCATGGGTCCGCTCGGGTGGCATCGCGGCGTCGCGGACCCCTGGGACGTCGCCGCCTACGTCGCCGGTGGGATCGTCGCGGGCGTCTGGTGGAATCGCGGCACGCATCAACCGGGAATCCTGGCGTCGCCATGAGCTTCGAACGACTGGCGCCCCACTACCGCGCCATGGAAGCCGTTCTGGCGGGTGGAATTCTTCAGCGGTCCCGGACCCGGTTTCTCGACGCCGCGCGCGACCGCCGGCAGGCGCTTCTTCTTGGCGAGGGACCCGGCCGTTTCGTTGTCGAGCTCCTTCGTTCCAACCCATCGGTCCGGGTTGTCTGCGTCGAGAAGAGTCCCCGAATGATCCTCGAAGCCCGGACGAGCCTCGCACGCCGCGGAATCGACGCGAGCCGAGTCCAGTTTGAGGAACGCGACGCGCTCACCTGGATCCCGCCGCGCGACACCTTCGATCTCGTCGTCACCCACTACTTCCTGGACTGCTTCCGATGCGAGGAGCTCGGTTCGCTCATTCCCAGGATCGCCGAGGGCGCCACGCGGAGCGCTCGATGGCTCCTGGCGGATTTTCACCGACCGGACTGCGGCTGGCGGAAATGGCGCGCCCGGATCATCCTCGCGGCGATGTACGCCTTCTTCCGAATCGCGGCGGGACTCTCCGCGTCATCGCTCACCCCTCCCGACCCCTTCCTTCTCGAAGCGGGCTTTTTCCTTGCCGAGCGCCGCTTCGCCAATGCGGGACTGGTCAGGTCGGACCTCTGGGAGCGCGACCCGCGATGAAATCGTTCCTCGGGGAATTGAGGCGGCGACTTCAGCGGGCTCCCGCGAAATGGCGGACCGTGGTCACGCACGCGATCTATGGCATCGCCGCGGGCGCGGCGGCCGTCGCGTTCCACCTGGGCATCCACGGGTTCCACCAAAACGGTCTCGTTCGACTCGCCGGGCAATCCTTCGGCGTCTTTCTGGTCGGAAGCTTCGTGCTGATCATGGGGACATCCCTGGCCGTCGGTTGGCTCCTGAATTCCTACTGCCGCGAAGCCGCCGGCAGCGGAATCCCCCAACTCA
This sequence comes from Limisphaerales bacterium, assembly GCA_050250555.1. GTDB lineage: Bacteria > Verrucomicrobiota > Verrucomicrobiia > Limisphaerales > CAIMTB01 > CAIMTB01. The sequence continues at coordinate 3,103 of JBFWOK010000225.1, read as the reverse complement.
AACTCGCGTTCTGGAAGGATTTTGGCTTCGTTCCCTGGCGGGTTGTCTGGGTCAAATTCGTCGCCGGAATCCTCAGCGTCGGCGGAGGCACGAGCCTGGGCCGCGAAGGTCCCAGCGTTCAGTTGGGTGGCGCGATCGGTTCGAACCTCGCGGGGCTCGCGGGAGAAGCCAAACAGAGCCGCCGCGCTCCCGCCGCCGCTGGCGCCGCCGCCGGTCTCGCCGCGGCGTTCAACACGCCCATCGCCGCAACCACCTTCGTGCTTGAGGAGATCATCGGCGACCTCAACAGCCGGTGGCTCGGTCCCGTGCTGCTGGCGTCGGTGCTCGGCGCGTTCGTGGTTCATGCCACGATCGGGAAACAGCCCTCGTTCATCCTGACAGGCGTCGAGTCGCCATCCTGGGTCGGCTATGTCCTCACGCCGGTTGTCGCCCTCCTCGCAAGCCTCGTCGGAGTGCATTTCCAACGCCTGTCCCTGGGACTCCGCGCCCGCTCCCGTCGGTCCCGCCGCGTCCCCGGCTGGTTGTTGCCGGCGGTCGGCGGACTCATCACCTGGCTCCTTGGCGCGTTCATGTTCTGGCGAACCGGGCATCTCGGCGTTTTTGGCCTGGGATACGACGACGTCACGAGCGCCCTCGCCGGTGACCTCGGGTGGCAGCTGGCCGCCGCCCTGCTCGTGACGAAGTTCATCGCCACCTTCGCGTCCTACGGCTTCGGCGGCTGTGGCGGGGTGTTTTCACCCACTCTCTTTTTCGGATGCATGACGGGAATCCTCGTGTCAGGCCTGTTCAGCCTCCAATGGCCCGTGTCGCGCGCCGACACGCTCACCCTGGCCGTGGTCGGGATGAGCGCCTGCCTCGGCGCCGTCGTCCATGCCCCGATCACGGGAATCCTCATCGTGTTCGAAATGACCCATGAGTTCGCTCTCGTTCCCGCCCTCATGCTGGGCGCCCTCATCAGTCAGACGATCAGCCGAAGATTGAACCGCGTGAATTTTTACGACGCCCTCCTCAGCCAGGATGGCCACCGGCTCGAACACGTCCGGCCGCCCCGCGATCTGCACAGCTGGCAGCAACTGCCCGTCTCCGCCATCGCCAATTTCAAACCCGTCCTCGCCGAGGACCTCGACCCCGCCCGCCTCGAAGCGCTCCTCGCCAGCCATCCGTACGAGCGCTTCCCCTTGGTCCAGGAAAAGTCCCTCGTCGGAATCCTCCTTCGGAATGAAATCGCGGCGGCCCTCAAGGCCGGCCGGACGCCCTCCACCGTCCGCCCCGCGACGTGTCTCCGGGACCAGACCGTCGCGGAACTTCAGTTGTCCCTCATCGAGTCGGAATCCCATCTCGTGGTGGTTCTCGACCGGGCTGGTGGCGAGATCATCGGGTTGATCACCCTCCACGATCTGCTTCGCGCGGAAGCGGCCATGGCCCAGAAATCCAAGGACGGCGTCTGAACCACCTTCCCGGCCGAGGCGCGCACCGAAGCCGGGACTTTGCGTCTCGTTCCTTCAGCCTCCCGCCATCGCTCCGACAATCAGAAAAGGCTCCAGCCCCCGGACCACTTCATCCGGAAGCGGCGTTTCGGCGGGCTCAAGCGAAAGGTCCTCCTTGCACGCGAAAAACCGGATGAACGCGCGGCGTTTCAGGGTGACGTGGTCGCGCACGGTCCCCCGAAGCACCGGATGAGCCGCCTCGAGCGCGTCCAGTACCGCCCCCACCGTGACCGGTGGCGCAACGTCCAGACGCACCTCGTCGTGCAAACGCGCCAGGTTTCTCAGATGGTACGGAAGCACGACACGGATCGGCGTCATGGCAGGGTCTGAACCTCGACCGACAGCACCGCCGGCAGATCCCGGACGATCGCGCTCCACGTATTCCCGCCGTCCGCGGATCCGTAGACCTGTCCGCCCGTGGTGCCAAAATAGATCCCGCAAGGTTCCAGCGAATCCACCGCCATCGCATCGCGAAGCACGTTCACGTAGCAGTCCTTTTGCGGCAGCCCCTGAGTCAACGGCTCCCACTCATTCCCCCCCGTCCGGCTCCGATACACCCGCAGCTTGCCATCCGGCGGGTAGTGCTCCGAATCGCTCTTGATCGGAACGACGTAAATCGTCTCGGGCTCGTGCGCATGCACGTCGATCGGAAAACCAAAGTCGCTCGGCAGATTGCCGCTCACTTCGGTCCACTGTTCGCCCGAATTGTCCGTGCGCAGCACATCCCAGTGCTTCTGCATGAACAACACCCCGGGCCGGGAAGGGTGCATCGCGATCCGGTGCACACAGTGGCCCACTTCGGCGTCCGGGTCGGGAAGTTCATACGGCGATTTCAACCCGCGATTGATCGGCCGCCAGGTCACCCCGCCATCGTCGGTTCGAAAGGCGCCGGCAGCGGAGATCGCGACGTAAATCCGCAGCGGGTTCGTCGGATCCAGGAGGATCGTGTGCAACCCCATCCCTCCCGCCCCGGGCTGCCACAGATGCCCCTTGGCGCCCCGCAAGCCCGGCAACTCCTTCCATGTCCCGCCGCCATCCACGGACTTGAACAGCGCCGCATCCTCCGCCCCCGCGTAGACCGTGTCGGGATCCGTCAACGAAGGTTCGAGATGCCAGATCCGCTTGAATTCCCAAGGATGCTGGGTCCCGTCGTAGAACTTGTGGGTCCCCACCTCGCCCTCATAAACGAATCGGTTGCTTTCCCCCTTCGGAAACTCGCCCGGTACCGGCTGAGTTTCGCCCCCCGGCGGGTTCCAGGTCTTCCCGCCATCGTCCGAACGTTGAATGATCTGCCCGAACCATCCGCTCGTCTGGGATGCGTAGATTCGATTCGGATCCAACGGCGATCCCTTCAGGTGGTACAGCTCCCATCCCGCGAAATGGGGTCCGCTGACTTCCCAGTCCCGACGCCGCCCGTCGGCGGTCAGGATGAAGGCGCCTTTCTTCGTTCCTACGAGGACTCGGATCTTGCTCATGGTTGGATGGCCCGACTTTGTTCGAATGGGTCCAAACCGGATTTCCCTCCCTCTCTCCATCATCGAGCGGAATGAAAACCTCGGCTGACCCGGTGAGCGGCCAGCCGAGAAAGCCATCCCGGGCCTTTCCATGCGAACCTT
>JBFWOK010000224.1:0-9915 GCA_050250555.1 Limisphaerales bacterium | reverse complement strand
ACTGGAGATTCAGCGGAACGGGGACAGTATCACCCTGACGTGGCCGGATCCCGCGTTCGGTTTGCAGTCGGCGCCCACAATCCACGGCCCATTCACCAACATTTCTGGGGCGACAAGTCCCTACACGACTCCTGCCCAGGGGGGAGCGCAACGCTACTTCCGGCTTTTCTCGGGACAATGAGTGCTTTTTGTGGAGTTCCGCGACGAATGGGATTCATGCCTCGGAGAATACAAGGGGACGATCACCCGTTCGACGGCGCTCCCGGCGCATCGGCCGATATTGTCGCACGCGGCTGGACAGTTTCGCTGCCGTGGAGACTCGGGTCATCGGTGTTCGAGATAGCTCCGCGCCAGCAATTCCCCAAGGCGCACAATTCCCACGCTTGAGATGACCAGCTTCTCCTCGCCGGGGGGAAGGTCGAAGGCTCTGACGTGAACGAAATCCGGGTCCGCGGCCGCGATGCCCGCCAGTTCCGCGGCGACGTCCACGGCATTCGGCCCGAGGCCCTCCTCGGGGAGGCGCTGTTGGCTGACATACCATCGCAGCGTCGGCATCCCCAGGTCCCGCCGGCTGGCTTCGACCGTGGAACGCAGCCATTGGGTCGCCCGGTTGCGGTACGGCTCATAAGCCATGTCGTTCTCGCCGACATGATAAATGATGCCGGCCAGCTCCACCTCCTGACCCTTGTCCCGAAGTTCCTGAATGGACTCGCGGATGAAGGCGATGAACTGAGGGTAAAGGTTACGGTACTTCGCGTTCGTTCCCTGGGGCGTCCAATCGTTCATCTGCGAACCGCTGTGGGTGAACTTGGCGATCGCGATGCCTTCGGGAACTTCGTGAAGCAGGGTTTGTCCGAAGCTGAGTTCCGGGCCGAAGGTGTCATAGAATCCGGCAGGTCCCAGCGGCTCCCAGCCGTTGGAAATCTTGTAGCCGCCGCCGATACGGTACTTGAAAGCGACTCGATGGTTGTCGATGGCCAGTGCCTGGTGTCCCTCCAGGGACTTGAGCTCCTGGGTGAAGGCTCGCTCGCCTTCCATGTTGCGATGCCCTGCCAAGACAAAGAGCCGGACTGGACCTCCCCGGGCGTACGGCCACGCGGGGAGCGGACGTTCCTTGGATTTCAGCATCCCGATCGTGCGCAGGTAGGCCTCCGCGTAGTTCACCCCGTGCTCGAGCTGCCCCAGGGTCCCATAGTGGTAGTGCAGTCCAGCCCCTCCGCCGATCTCCACGGCGACATGGGAGGTGGGGATGTATTCCGCGAGCGGATCGGAATCGGTCACGGACTTTTGCCCCGCTCGAATGGCATCGATGTTATCGCGGTTATCCATTCCCCAGATCGTCTTGGTGACATGCTCGCCGATGTAGAACTTCAGTTCGGGTGCGTCGAGATCGCGGCGCCATCGAGCCAGGAAGCTCTTCAGGTTCCGGCCGTAATTCGGCCTGAACTCCTTGTCGAACATGTCGTTCTCTCCCTGATGCCACATGAAACCCTCGAGGCGGTAGGGCACCCCTTTTCGCTTCAGCTCGGCGAGGGAGGATTTCACCAGCGCCAACGCCAGCGGGTAGAGCCGGAAGCCGCTGGGTTCGTCGGGATTCCAGTCGCCGCCCAGGGTCGTTCCGCCCGCCGCGCACTTGATGATGGCGATGGGGGCCTGGATTTCCTGGGAGACGCGTCGGGCAAAGCTGAGTTCCGGCCCCACGACGTTGTCCACGGGCTGCAAGGGAACCCAGCCCTGGGAGTTCAGCTTCTCCTCACGTCCGATGCTGTACGAAAACAGGATCTTGTCCTGCGGCAGATCCAGGCCGGCGAATGGGGGGAACCGTTGGATGTCTTCGGCTTTCGAGTCGGATCCCACCATGTTCGACTGGCCGGCGAAGATGAAGACGCGCAGCGAGTTGGTGTCGGTGCCGGCACGGCATATTTCCGCGGGCATCAGCAGCAGCAGCAGAGCTGCCACGAACGTGACAACGGGTTTCATGGTAGGGCGGATCGGCGGAGACAGGGATCATGATGCCCGGCGGTGGCTGGAGGGAAGCGTTCCCTATCTCGGGGCGTGCCGGGTGACGTTGGGCTCATAGCACACTTCCAATCCTCGGGGACGGGGTGACAAGAAGCGCCGGGTCGAGGTCCCGCAGTCTGCCGGACGCTGGTGGTGCCCGTTGGTTCCGGTCCTTCGTCCATTGGGTCGAGATTGGGCGGCTAGGGGAGAATCCCGTCCTCGACGCGACGGGCGCGGTAGAACCAGGGACCCGGGGCGTGTTCAAAGGGAATGTTCTCGGCGCGAGTGGTCGGCTGGACTTGGAGCCAGGGGGACCATTCGACCTCTGGATTCAGCGAAGGGCTGCGCTCGATTTGCCAGGTCTGGCCGGCCCCATTCAGCAAAATGAAATGACCCGGCGACGCTCCGTCGGTGGTGAGCAGAATTGGCTCCGTCGGGGGAAGGTTGGTGGATCCGAAGAGGGGACGAGGGACCGTCGGCCGCACCTTGTGCAGGCGGAAGGAGTAGGCGCGTGAATCGTCCGGGGCGAAAATGCCGGTTTCCCCAGGAATCACCACGGCGTGGCGACCGTCCTGGGTGATGCGCCACACGGCGCCGATATTCATGGGATCCGCCGCGACGGTGGCCACGGGAGCTCCATTGGGCGCGAATAGGATTGGAAAAGGGTTCGAGATACTCGGAGTGGCGGTGGTTTGAAGGGAGTAGTCTTCGCCGGCTTTCGCCTCGAAGTGGAAGGCCACGATCTCGGAAGGCGGGGTTCGGATACCCGCGAGGGTGCCATCGGCGGGAAGTGGGGTTCCTCCGAACAGCGGCAGCAACCGGAACTCATAGGCGTCTGAAGCCGGGAACGGATTGTGGACCCGCACCCGGTGAATGCCCGCTTCGATCGCAAAAACGGGCAAGGATCGGCTGTCCAGAAATCCCAGGTCGGGTCCCGGTCGGATCCCGTTCAGGAGGAAGGAAAGCCGATGGTGCGGTTCGCGAATGCCATCGACGAGGACCGTCGTCGGTTCGTCGAGAGTGAGTTCAAAGGTGTGGGGCGGCTCCAAGGAGGCAACCCGTCCCTGGACGCGTTGGCCGAGCGCGAGCGGCATCACCACGGCATCCCACGGGGCCAGGGAGCCGAAGACTTCCAGCAAGCCATCGGGTTCAGGGAACTGGATCTCGCGTTCGATCACCAGGTGGTGCGTGCCCGATTCCTCCAGAGTAGGGATCGGGACGACAAAAGCGCGTTGCTCAAAGGGTGGCGCCAGCACGGGGGAAAGCGAGATGACGCGTCCGGACGGGCTACGAATCCGGAGACTGGGGAATCCCGAGACCCCGGCCACCCTCCCGGTCAGGGTGTAGGCCTCGCCGGCGCGGGCTGTCCAAGCCCGAAGTGAAAGATCGCCCGCTCGTCCGAGGTTCGCGGAGAAGCCGAGTGACTCGGAGAGCGGGATTGCCTCATCCAGATTGATGAGACGGAAAGCGTAAGGTCCGATGCCGCGGGTCACCTGGATCTGGTATTCGCCGGCAGGCCAATGACCGCCAATCCAGACGCCGGGCAGGGTCGGGGCGTCGGTCCGGGAGGGAGGGATCTCCCAGCGCGTCGCGCTATGGATCCCCCACTCCACGCTACCCCTCCGGGGCAGCAGCACGAGGTGGGAGGGAACAGAAAGAACAAAGCGATGGCGGTTCGTCTGGCTCCAGGAATCGAGGGTGCCTTCGACCCCGTCATTGAGATCAAAAACGGGGCCGGTCAGAGGGGGCGGGGCGACGCGGTCGAGTCGAAGGGAAAACTCCCGGGCTCCACCCAGGGAGCCCAGGACGACATAGTAGGTTCCGGTTTCGTCGAGGATCCAGTCGCGGGAATCCGACAAGGACGAGCCCGAGTCCAGAACCCGACCCGAGGGTCCGATAACTTTCCATTCGATCAGGCTGGGCTCCCCTGGGCGCCCCATGCCGGGGAATCGAATCGTTTCTCCGAAAACGCCCTCGAAGCGGAACGCCGCCAACGAGGTCGAGTTGGACAGGGTGCCGGAGTAAGTGGCGCCGAAGTCGATTGGTTGGGAGAGCGCCGACAGCGGTAGCACACGGAAGGCGTATCGGCCCGGATCGCCCGACACGCTCGCGACGCGCACTCGATTGGTTCCCGCCAGGAATCGGTGAATGGGAATCCGTTCTTGGGTGGCCGAGGGCAGGACCGGGAACCGAGTGAGGTCTCCCGGGAGCGACAGAGTGGCTAACATGTGATCGGCCGAAGCCAGTCCTTCCACGACCATGATCTCAGGGGCGTCGAGCGGGTAGAGGTAGTCGTGCCAATCCGCTCCGCCTCCAAGCGCGCCTTCTTCGGTCGCGCCGATCTTCCCGGCATTAACGAGATGTTCCGGGGATTCGAGGCGAAAGGCGTACGGCACAGGGTCCGGCGCCAGCGGGATGCCCGGCGTGATGACGAGGAAATGCGGGCCGGCGCCGGACCAGGCCACCCCTTCGACATCCTCCGTGTCCAGGTCGACCTCCGATCCGTCGACGATTCCCGCGGAACGATCAACCCAAGCGCGTCGGCCCACCACGCCGGGCGGGCCGAGATTCACAAAGCGCGAACGAAGCGAGGGGCCGGGGACGACCTTGAAGACCTGGGTTTCATCGGGATGCGAAGGAGACAACGGAGTGACAACGCCGGGAAGAACCGCGGGCGCTGCCAACACATCGACGAGCCGGAAACGAAACGGCGCCGAATGCAGAGTGGCCGGAAGCTCGAGCACAACCTCATGTCGACCTTGACTCACTTCGCGTGCCATTCCCGGGAGCCCCCATCCGCCGTTTCGCTCCACGGTGGCGAGGTTCACCCGAGGAATGCTCATCGGTGTCGGACCTTCAATGCGGACCGAGACGCCGGGTTCCAGGGATTGTGAGTCGAAAAAGACCCTCATGGGACGGTCGAGTTCGAAGGCGAAGCGAGCGCTCGATCCCGCGCCCGACAAGGTGCCGGAAACCACCTCCCCCAACACAATCCCGCGCGACAGGTCGGGAACCCGGCCCAGGCGGAACCTCTGGGTGTGCGCTGGAGAGTTCTCCAGCGGACCGACGCCAACGCTCAAATGCAGTTCCGTGTCGCCCGGACTGTCGAAGGAACGTATCCCCCGCCTCGAGTCACCGGCCGTTCCAAACCGACTTCGCAGTCGAGCGTCGGTGATGTGAAGATCCACCCGCGGCTGTTCGGGAGACAACGGTTCGACATACCACCGTTCGCCCGAGCGCACCGCGAAGCGGTAAAGGTGCCTGCGGCCATTCGGTCCCAAAACCACCTCGAACTCCCGGTCCGGATCGAGGGTTGGGGCGTCGTCCCAGGAAAGGACGCGAAAGCGGTAGCGACCCGCGCCCGTGCCGGAGTGAAGCTCGAGGCGGTACTCTCCAGGGTCCACCCGCCACCGGTTCCAGCCTTGGTTGAACGCAAGCTGCAGCGGCTGGTCGGCGCGGCCATACTGGTCATGAAGCTCCGCGACGATCGAAGGCGTCGCTTCAATGACGTCGAGGGCCAAGTCCGTCGCGTGCTCCAGATTCAAGGACCAGTTCGTCCGAGCGCCCGTATTCAGAAAACCGTCGATCATCGTGTCGCGCGGCAGGATCGATTCAGGCGGGCGTTCAGGGTCGGTGCGTCCGAGGCGGTCGATGCGAACGGAGAGGTTCGCAGGAAGCTGGTTGGTGATGGCTCCCTCGATCGCGAGGAAATACCCATCGCTTCCGGTCAGTATTCCCGTCCATTCGTCGTGCCCGGCCAATGCGGCCACCTCCCGTCCATCCGGCGTCAAGAGACGCCAGACGCTGGCGAAAGCCGCCGTGGAGGAAGTTGGACCGATCCGCACGCGCTCGCCGGCGTCGACCGAGAATCGCCGAAGAACCGAGCCATTCCCTGGTTCGATCGGGATGGTCACTGACCTGTCAGAATCGAGGGAAGGCGCATCCGCGAAATCCCGCAGGGCGAACTGATAGTCGGAAACGCTTCCGGGGAGCGTGTAGACCGTCACCGAGTACCGACCTGGGCCAAACACGAGAACCGGTGGCGGCTCGCCTGCGGGGAGCGCATCGATTCGCGAAAGGTAACTGTCCGTCAGCACGGCGCGGCCACTCGAGTCATCAATGCGGATCTTGACGTTGTCCTGGGCCGTCCGGGAGTCGAGCAGGTACACCGCCGTGTCCGTCTTTTCGAACGTGTAGACATCGGACTCGGCCGGAACTTCGATTCGTCCGGTCACCACGACATCCTGGGCCGTCGACGGGAGCGAGGGTAAGAGGGAGAGCATCGCGACCATCGCCGGCCCGACTGCCCGATCGGCAATGAACCGCGTCATGCGATCGAAGCGGCGCATGCCAGGAATTCCGTGGTTTCGAGCAGGTCCAGCGCCCAACGCGATGGCAAGGGATCCCTCGGCACAACCGGAGGAACCGCCACCCCGAACTCCACTGACCCCTCCATTCTGGTTAGGGCTTGATCGGTGTGGCCAGGGTGTTTGCCGACGCCTGGGTTTTCCGGTCGGGGGCCGGGCGCCCGTCGTATTCGTCGGAACCACCGGTCGGAGACTTGTCTTTTGGATCAGCCTCATACACGTGGTGAACGACGCGTTGTGGGAACGGAATGACGATGCCTTCGGCGTCGAAGGCTTGCTTGATGCGGCGCCGGAGTTCCCGGCTGACGTCCCATTGCTTTCCGGGGGCCGTCTTGACGAGCACTCGAATGGCCACGGCACTTTCGTCGAAATTCTCAACCCCGGCCACGGTGGGTTCCTCCAGGATTTGCCGACGCCAGCGGGCGTCCTCGCGCAACCCGCGCAGCGTACCTTCGAGGACTTTGGTGACTCGGTCCGTGTTTTCATTGTAGGCCACCGGCACCTCAAGAACGACGCGGGACCAGTTTTGGGTCATGTTGGAGACATTCTGAATGGTGCCATTGGGGACGTAGTGCACGACTCCCTGAATGTCCCGGAGCACGGTCACTCGCAGCGACATGCGTTCCACCACGCCCGCGACTTCGCCGAGTTTGACCACGTCACCCACGGTGAACTGGTTCTCCATGAGAATGAAAAATCCGTAAAAGAAATCGCGGATGAGGGCCTGGGCTCCGAAGGCAACGGCAAGACCGACGACCGACGCGGAGGCGATGATGGGTGTGACATCCATCCCGACCCGTCGAAGCACAAAGACTCCCGTGACAATCCATACCAACGCCGAGAAGGTTGCCCAAACGGCGTTGGTCAGCGTTTGGAGGCGTCGCTGCGCGAGGGTCTGATCCTCGCCGGGCGGCATCTCGGTGCGCATACGGATGCGTCGGACCACCCTCTTGCCGAGCTGGAGGACAACGAAGGCGGCGAGTGGAATCACGAGAACCGCCAGGAAATCCCAGCCGAGTTCGGCGCGAAGGCGATCCAAGTAGGCCTTCTCAAGCGTCTCGGTACGAGTCTTGAGATCCTCGATTCGACTCCGTTCGGATTCCAGGGCGGTCGCGATGCTGGAGATACTGCGCCGATAGCTTCCGATCGTCGCTTCGATGCCCAGTTTTGAGAGCTGTCGCTCAACGTGGGCCATCCATCGCCGGTGCCCGAGCAGTCGGGCCTCGGCCGAGAAGAGTTCCTCGATCCATTGAGAGGCATCTCCCAACGTGTCCGGGACAAGCAGGTCCTGGCCGTAGGTCGCGCGGAAGGCGGCGACAATCTTGGAGGCGCTCTCCGGATGCAGCGCGATGGCGGCGAGGTGGCGAACGGTGCGGTAGCGAAGGAGACGCTGCTCTTCGATCGCCTTCAGTTGGGTGAGGGTCGGCGCCAGGGTCTCACGTTCCTGGGTGGACAGTTCGATCAACGCTTCGTAGGCGTCGTGGGCGGCCTTGTATTCGGCGGCAATCCGCTGGCTATCAACCCGCTTGATGTGGAACGCGTTGATGGGTTCCTCGAAGCGTTGCTGGATCTCTGGAGCGACCACGGCCAGGTGGCGTTCACTCTTGCCTTCCCGGCTCCGGAGCACCGCGGCCTCGTATTCGAGTTCCTTCCGCTTGACCTCGGGCAGTTGCTCGAACGGCGTGGTCGCCTGGGTGAGATGCGCCACCGGATCACCGATCAGGGCGACCTTCCGACTCGCCATTTCGGCGCGAGTTTCCGCGAGAGGTCGGAGGGCGGCGATGGCCTCGAGGTACTCCAGGTCCTTTCGTCGGCGTTCCTGGCGCCGCGTTTCCCGCCGAACAAACTGATCCCGCGCATCTTCGGCCGCGCGAACCGATTCACGGGATTGCCATCTCTGAAGATCCCGCGGCGCCTGGCTCCGCAACAGGCGGCGGGCTCGAATCCGGGAATCCAGTTCGAGCGCGCAGGCATACCCGCGTTTCTCCTCGCTGACTCGCGCACTGTACGCCTCGCTCGAGCCCCGCGCCTTGTCGTCCAGAGCCGCAAGGGCGTCCCGCAAACGCTGAATCTCCGAGTCGAGGTCCGTGTAGAACCGCACGAGGTTTAAAGCAAACGCCTGCTCCGCTTCCAGATCCTCCTGCTCGTGGCGCGCCATCTCGAAAAGTGAGGTCCGGTTGGTCACGGCCGCCGCGGGGTCCTCAGCTCTGTAGGCGCCGGGCACAAGTTCGTTGCTTCGATCGACGGGAATTTGCCCGGACCCCAGTGCGGCGAACTCCGCCTTGATCTGGGCTGTTCTTTCCGAAAGGTCGGCCAGGGCGCGCTGGGTGTAGGGAATCTCCAGGATGGAAATGGCCTTTCGTGCGCGGAGGTAGTTGGCCTCCGCCCGCTTCCAACCGCTTTCTTGGGCTGCGATTTGCGCCTCCAGTTTCGCTAGCCGGGTGGCGATCTCGCCCTGAGGCGCCAAGAGCGCCAGCAATTCATCGTCCGTGAGCGCCGTCGTCTCGGCGACAAACGTTGCATAGGTCTCCTCCTCGCGGAGAACGGTCCGGAGCCGCTCGTTTTCTTTGATTTCCTTGGCCAATTCGGTCTTGGCGACCTCGATCATGCTGGCATCGGCGACGCGCGCCTCGAGTTGTCTACCCTCAACGATGCGGCTCGCCTCGGCGAGCGCCATGCCCACGAGTTCCGCCCAGACACTCGAGGGACTGTGCGTGTCGGGAATTGCGACTCCGGCGCTCTGGGCGGCGGTCAACTGGGCCATCAGACGCACCTGCTCGCGCACGGCGTACTCGAAGAGACGGCCGACTTCTCGATTCTCGTCGAGAAGGGCCGCCGCGGCGGTCCGCGCTCGTTCCAGAAGGTCGACCCTTTGTTTGTGGTAGGCAACGAGGGCGTCGGAATGGAGCACACCCTGGCGCGCGGCGCGCAACTCAGCATGCCCTTCGCCGTCGGGGACGTCGTCCTTGGATGGCGGCCGCAGGTTGAGGCGCTCGCGGTCGAGACCTTCGAGTACGGCTCGGCGCTCGGCGGCGCGGTTGGTGGGCGCCGAAAGGCTGCTGCCTTCGCTCTTCGCGATCTCCGCCGTGCGGGCAATCGACGCCTCCAGCAAACCGGCTTCCGTGCCGGCCATTTCCGACTCGTCGGCGGCCGCAGTGTCCAGCGAGCGGTAAAGAATGCGCGCGGCTTCCAACTCGACACCGAATCTGCGGTCAGCGGAGGCGTCTGACGGCTTCATTTCGGAGAGAATCTTTCGCTCTGCCTCCCATTTTTCGGAGCGCGCGCCGACGTCGGCGCGCTGCTCGGGGATCCTGAGCAGGATTTGGTGGACGCGCTGGGTCCACACGGGGAAGGCCTCCTCGGACCCTTGGATTCGGATGCGTTCCACGGGGAGGCTTCCCGCCTCGAGCCGGCGCTCGACTTCGATGAGCAGGGGTTGCAGGGAGGCCCCCGCCGTTTCGAGTTCCTTTAGTCGGGCGGCAGCGTTGGTGAGCGCCTCGAGGTGAACGCTGACCAAGGCCAGGGCGTTCGTTTGGATTTCCGTGCG
>JBFWOK010000223.1:0-10053 GCA_050250555.1 Limisphaerales bacterium | reverse complement strand
ATGAAAACACAAGTGCCATAGAGGCATTCCCTGCGACTCAGTCCTCCTCACCCCGGGCTTGTTCAACCAAGGGCGTAGTTGCTGGCTCCGCTTCGCTCCGCAGCAATACACCCTTTATTGTTCGGCGATTCTCGGCATGAGAGAAAAAAACCGCTCGCATTTGTCGCGGACCGTCTCAAGTGATGCAGCTCGGAAGACCTCAGTGTTAAGCCTCACGGATCCATCTGCAACGGAGTCAATCGCAGTCCGCTCCCAAAGTCGCTTGCATGGCCAAGTAGCGACTACCTTGGCGAACGGCGCGGAGCATCGCAACTGCCGAAGCCGCTCAGGGAGACTAACAGCAAAGCCTACTTTGAATCGGCCGGGATCAATGTCCGGCTCAAGGGCGAGAAGGTAGAAGACACCATGCTCGGTAAGTAGCGCTTCAGGAAGCGCAGCGGGGTCGTCCGCGTCGAACTCGCTCGACGAGGCTCCCGAACGAAGAGTGTCAACCACGATTCGAGCCTCCTCCGCCGTAATGTATGCGACGATCTGCCCGCGACTATTTCCACCGCGTCCCTTTGTCGGTTCAATGCCGAGCCGGTTGAGGGCTTTGAACACTGACTGCTTGCGAATGCCGTGTTGAGCGGCGAGGTCGATCACGGAGATTGGGTCGTCGGACATGGGGTGATCATTCTGCCGAACGCTGTATAGACGCCTAAATGCAGCCTATCCCAGATGGGAGGTCAAGAATGGACCCGTTGAGAGGGTGGGCTGACAGGCGAAGGCGCGGGTTCGGTGATTGGCGGTGGGTGTGCGGGGGCGTGCTACCGTGGCGCGGGGCGGAGGGGGTAGGAGGGATTGCTCGACATTTCCGGTGGGGCATCGGTTCAAAGGATTCACGCCTTGGGGGTTGGGTCGCTCCTAGCGGAGCTTAAGATTCTCGACATCCCGTGCGTCTATAAACAGGTCGGCCCTACGGGCCTTGGATGGCGCACGGTCCCTTTGAACGGGCCTGCCGGTAGTCAATCCTGGCCTCGGAACGGCTTTCATTCTTCTCCGCAGCGGAGAAATTATTGTCGTTGCGCGCCTGGCTGATGCCCTGTCAGAGGCGACCCGTCGCTAGCAGGCCAATACCCAAGTTTCCCCCAAGCTCCAATACGTAGGAGCGGCCCGTTCCGACGGCGTCCTACGCTGATATCCCGTAATCCCGCCCCACCCACCGGAATCATCGTGGAACCTCACGACGCCGCGGGATCGGGTGTTCCGGCGGGGGTGTTGGCGGCGTTGGTTTGGCGATCCACGATGACGGCGGTGACGATGTCGGCGGCCACGTTGAGGACCGTGCGGGACATGTCGAGCAAGCGGTCGATTCCGATGACGATGGCGATGCCTTCGGGCGGGAGGCCGAAGTTGGCGAGCAGGCCGACGATCAGCGGGAGGGAACCTCCGGGGATGCCGGCGACCGCGACGGCGCTTAGGACGGCCAGGACGACGAGGACGAGTTGCTGTCCGAGGGGCATCGCGCCGCCAAAGACCTGGGCGACAAAGAGAACGACACAGCCCTCGTACAAGGCGGTTCCGGCCATGTTCATGGTGGCGCCCAGGGGGAGCACGAAGCCGGCGGTGCTGGGGGACACGCCAAGATCGTCGCGGGTCACGCGGATGCTCGTCGGCAGGGTGGCGCTGCTGGAACTCGTGGAGAACGCGGTGACCAGGACCGTCGCGATCGCGCGGAAGACTTCGCGCGGCGAGCGGCCGCCCAGGAATTTCACGAGGATCGGCAGCGTGATGAAGAGGTGGAGGCTGATGCCACCGAGGACGCAAAGCACGAAGACGAGAAGTTTCCCGAGGAAGAACTCGATCCCGAGTTTTACGGCGACGCTGAAGACCATGGCGGCGACGGCGTAGGGCCCGAGCGTCAGCGCGTAGTGGACGATCCGAGTCATGAGGTCGCAGATCAGCTGGAGGACACGCTGCAACGCGAGGCGTTCGCTCTCGGGCAGTTGGGTTCCGGCGATCCCGACGAGCATCGCGAACGCGATGAGGGGCAGGAGTTGGAAGTCGACGACGGCCCGGGCGAGGTTCCGGGGAAAGAACATGTCGACGAGCGTGCTGAAACTGAGGCGGGGCGCCGCGGCGGCCTGGGTTTTGGCGTCGGTCGCGCCTTGT
Source organism: Limisphaerales bacterium (assembly GCA_050250555.1). Lineage (GTDB taxonomy): Bacteria > Verrucomicrobiota > Verrucomicrobiia > Limisphaerales > CAIMTB01 > CAIMTB01. The sequence continues at coordinate 7,902 of JBFWOK010000223.1, read as the reverse complement.
TGAAACTGGGTGAGCAGCTGGTCGCGGGTCTCGGCATCGATGCGGCCCCCGGGCCGGACGACGTTCATGATGACCAGTCCGAGGGTGACGCTGATCGCCATGTTCAGTCCGAACAGGGCGAACGTGCGGCCGGCGAGGGGCCCGAGGCGGTCCAATCGGCCGAGTTGCACGATCCCGAGCGCGAGCGAGGCGAAGACGAGGGGAACGACGACGAAGAAAAGGAGCCCCAGGAACACGCGGCCGACGGGATCACAGACCTGGGTGGCGAACGCGCGGGAGCTGTCGAGGAGTTTTGGGGAACCGATGATCGCGACGACGGCTCCGAGGGCGGCGCCGATTCCAAGGCCCATGAGGATCCGAACCGCGAGGTTGTTGGAGGAAGAGGCGCCCATGCCGGGACGAGCCGTTACTCCGGAAGCCAGGGTGGTGTCGAGGTTGGAGTTGGTTTTGGCCAGGCGCGGCCTACGATGCCTCCATGAATTCATCCTGGAAGGGCTGGGCTTGGTCCGTGCCGATGGTGGTTGCCGCGATGTTCCTGGCGGGATGTGGGAATTCGGAATCGACGAAAGCCGCCGGCAAGGAGTCGTCGTCGGAGAACGCCCGCCCGCAGGGCGCCGGCAATCCGCTGACGGCGCCGGTGGACTACATCGGGGCGGTGGGAGCCGCGCAGCGGCAGGCGGCGAAGACGGTCGATCTGACGTCGTTGAACCAGGCTGTGCAGGCCTTTCAGGCGGGGGAAGAGCGCCTTCCCAAGAGTCTCCAGGAACTGGTGACGGAAGGGTATCTGCCGCGGATCCCGGCGGCGCCGAAGGGGACGCAGTGGAGCTACCACCCGCCGACGGGTCAAATCCGGGTTGTTCAACTTCCTCCGACGCCGGGGGCGACCCGGCCCTGATCGGGGGGGAATAGCCCGGCCTTTCCGAGGAGCGGGGATGCTGCTAGACATCGGGCATGCATGAACGGAAGAGGTCGGGGATGTGGGCGTCATGGCCGACGATGGGGTTGATGGTGGCGATGGCGCTCGGTTCGGCGGGTTTGAGCAGGGATGTCAGGGGCGAGACCTCCGCGCTCGACCTGGTTCGGAAGCTCAACGAGGCCTTCGTCGAGGTCGCGGAGAGTGTCTCGCCGGCGGTGGTGGTCGTGCGGGTCCGGCCCAAAGAGGACTTGGATCGGGAGTCGGCGGCCGGTCTGTTCCAGTTCCTTCCGGAGGAAATGCAGAAGGAACTTCAGGAACGGATGGAACGGGAGCGGAACCGTCCGCGGCGTCCGATGCCGCCGGACTATTTTCCCGAGCAGGGTTCGGGGGTCGTGTTTCGGGAGGACGGTTACATCCTGACGAACGGGCACGTGGTGAAGGACGCGGAGAAGATCGAGGTGCGACTCAAGGACGGTCGGCGTTTGGAGGCCACCGTTTCGGGGGTGGACACGGAGTCGGACATCGCGGTTCTGAAGGTGGAGGCGTCCAAGCTGCCGGTGGCGCGGTTGGGCAACTCGGCGAAGGTGCGGGTCGGCGAGTTCGCGATCGCGATCGGGGCGCCGTTCGAACTCGATTACAGCGTGACGTTCGGGCATGTGAGCGCGAAGGGTCGGCGGGTGATGTTGGACGCGCAGATGATCGACCAGGACTTCCTGCAGACGGACGCGAGCATCAACCCGGGGAACAGCGGCGGGCCTTTGGTGAACATCGAGGGCGAGGTGATCGGCATCAATTCGATGATCCGCGGCATGAACACCGGCATCGGATTCGCCGTTCCAGTGGACCTGGCCAAGGAAGTGGCCGAGCAGCTCATCGCGAATGGGCGGTTCACGAGGGCCTGGCTCGGGGTGAACATCGAGACCGTGGGCGAATCGGCGGACACGACGCCTCCGGACGTGCCGGTGAAGGAGGGAGTCGTCGTGGTCCGGATCCTGCGGGACGGGCCTTCATGGGGATCGGATCTCGAGACCCAGGACGTCATCGTGGGAATCAACGGTGAGGAAGTGCGGAATGTGATGGACCTAAAGCGCCTGGTGAGCCGGAAGCCGGTGGGCAAGCCGATCCGGGTGGACGTCTACCGGGGCGACAAGAAACTGGCGCTCGAACTGACCCCGGGCGAACTCCCCGTGGATCGGCTGGCGATGATGCGGCCGTCGCGACGCGTGGTGGACGAACCGGAGACGGCGTCGGGGGCTGGGATGACGGTGCGGGCGCTGGACGCGGACACCGCGAAGGCCCTGGAACTGGAACCCGGCGAAGGCGTGCTCGTGGTGGAGGTCGAGGAGGATGGTCCGGCGGCGGACCAGCAGATTCAGGCGGGGGATGTGATCACGAAAGTGAACCGGCGTCCCGTTCGCTCGCCGAAGGAATTCCGGTTGGTGATCCGGGAAGGGGACCTCAAGAAGGGGGTGAGCGTTACGATCGTGGGGGAACGGGGGCGGAGTTTCCGGGTCTTGAAGGGAACCGAGTGAGGATTCACCGGTCGGCGGCGGATCAGCTGAATTCCGCGTAGGATCCCGATTGCGGGCGGGGGGTGGGTCGGATAGACAGCCCGGGCCATGCGCTTCATCGCGAGTGTCATCGACAAGCTCCAGCGGCACCCCAAGCGGATCGTGTTCCCGGAAGGGACGGAACCCAGGGTGCTCCTGGCGGCGCGCCAATTTCATTCGCTTCGACTCGGCGTGCCGATCCTGCTGGGGGACCGGGGGAAGATCAAAGCCCTCGCGGAAAGCCTGAACGTTTCGGTCGAAGGCATTCGGATCATCGATCCGGAGCGGAGCGAGGACCTCGATTCCTACGTGACCCGGTACGAGCGGCTGCGGAGGTTGAAGGGTTTGGACGCGTCGGAGGCCCGGGCGGTGATGCTGATGCCGAATCATTTCGGGGCGATGATGGTGGCGATGCATGGCGCGGACGGATTCGTCTCGGGAACGAGCGAGGCCTCCGGCAGCGTGCTTCGGCCGCTCTTTCAGATCATCAAGGTGGCGCCCCAATCGACGACCGCTTCGAGCTGCATGATCATCGAGGTCCCGGATTCCCGGTTCGGCGAGGACGGCGTGATGTTCATGGCGGATTGCGGCGTGATTCCGGAACCGACGGTGGAACAACTGGCCGAGATCGCGGTGTCGACGGCGCGGCTGGCCCGACAGATGCTGGGAACCCGGCCGCGCGTGGCGATGCTGTCGTTCTCGACCAAGGGGAGTTCGCGGCACGCGGCGGTGGGCCGGGTGGTGGCGGCGACGGCGCTGGCTCAAAAGACGGTCCGGGACCAGCGTTTGGAAGTGGACATCGACGGGGAACTCCAAGTGGACGCGGCGCTGATTCCCGACATTGCGGCGCGCAAGCTTCCGGACAGCCGGGTCGCGGGTCGGGCGAACGTGCTCATCTTCCCGGATCTCGGCGCGGGCAACATCGCGAGCAAGATGGTTCAACACATCGCGCGGGGGAATGCGTACGGGCAGATCCTGCTGGGATTGGACCGGCCGGCGGCGGATGTCTCCCGCGGTTCGAACGCGCACGACATCCTGGGCGTGGCGGCCATCGTGGGCCTGCAGTCGATCGACTACGCGAACCTTTATCCGGAGTCGGGGCGCACGTTGCCGGGCGACTCGAATCCCTGACACCGATCCCGAACCCCGAACTGATGCCGAGCAACAGCAGCACACCCCGGGTTTTCGTGGCGGCGACCCGGATGAACGACGGCAAGACGACGACGGCTCTCGGTCTGTTGTCGGCGTTGCAGAACCATTTCCCCCGGATCGGATACATCAAGCCGGTGGGCCAGCGGTTCGTCGAGGTCGAGGAGCAGAAGATCGACGAGGATTCGGTGCTCATGCAGCGCGTCTACCAGATCCAGGCGCCGTTGGTGGACATGAGTCCGATCGCGGTTGAGCCGGACTTCACGCGGAAGTACCTCGAGCAGGCGAACAACGAAGAGCTCGTGAAGCGCATCGGGCACGCGTTCGACCGAGTGTCCTGGGAGAAGGATTTCGTGCTGGTCGAAGGCACCGGCCATGCCGGGGTCGGGGCCGTCTTCGACCTTTCCAACGCCACCGTGGCGCGACTGGTGAATGCGAAGGTCGTCATCGTGAGCCAGGGCGGCATCGGCAAGCCGATCGACGAGGTCGCCATGAACCAGGCCCTGTTCGAGCGCGAAGGCGTCGAGATCATCGGGGTGATCCTGAACAAGGTGATTCCGGAGAAGATTGACTACATCCGGGACTTCGCCCGGAAGGGGTTCAAGCGGCGCGGGCTCGAGTTGCTCGGCGTGATTCCCCACCAGCCGATCCTGTCGTGGCCGACGGTGGGTGCCATCCGGGAGGATCTGAAGGCCGAACTGCTCAACTCCAACGCCGGTATCAACCACATCGTCGGCCGCGTCGTTATGGGCGCGATGAGCGTGCATCACGCGATGCACCACCTGACCCGCGGGGCGCTGGTCATCACCCCGGGGGACCGGGAGGACATTCTGCTCGCGGCCGGAGCGGCTCAGGGCTGCGCCGATGGCGCGGCGGAGCTCTCCGGGATCATCCTGACCGACGACATCCGGCCCTCGGCCCCGGTTCTGCGGATCGTTCGCGACCTTCCGTTTCCGGTCCTTCTCGCGGAGGGCGACAGCTACCAGGTGGCGTCCCGGGTGCATGATCTCACCGTCAAGACCCGGCCCGCGGACACCCAGAAGATCGAGATCATCCGGGATGTGGTGGGCCGCCACGTCGACGTCGCCCGAATCCTCCAACTGCTCTGACGGACCCATCATCCATGGCGAACCTGCCTTTGAACCCCGCGCTCCAGGGATTGCCGGTCTACCAGCCCGGCCGGCCGATCGACGAGGTCGCGCGCGAGTTCGGATTGCCCGCGTCCGAAATCATCAAGCTGGCCTCGAACGAGAACCCTCTCGGGCCCTCCCCGAAGGCCCTTGCGGCGATGCGCGAACTGCTGCCCGAACTGCACCTGTACCCGGACGGGACGGCGTTCCACCTCAAGCGGCGGCTTGCGGTGGGGTTCGCGCTGAGGCCGGAGAACATCATCCTTGGCAACGGTTCGAACGAGATCATCGAGTTCATCGGCCACGCCCTGATGCGGCCGGGGACGGAGATCGTCGTGTCGGAGTACTGTTTCGCGATTTATCCCCTCATCGCGCGAATGATGGGGGCCTCGGTCGTGACCGTGCCCGCGAAGGATTACGGCCATGACCTCGCCGCGATGCGGAGGGCGATCTCGGATTCCACCACGGTCGTGTTCGTCGCGAACCCGAACAATCCGACGGGCACGCTCGCCACCCGGGAGGAGGTCCTGGCGCTGGTGGAGTCGGTGCCCGCGCACGTGCTGCTCGTCCTCGACGAGGCCTACATCGAATTCCTGGACGATCCCGTCGATCTGCTTCCCTGGATCCGGTCGGGAGCCCGGCCGAACCTCCTGATCATGCGGACTTTCTCGAAGATCCACGGGCTCGCGGGACTGAGGCTCGGGTACGGGATCGCCGTGCCGGAGGTGACGGGCGCGCTCGAGAAAGTGAGGCAACCCTTCAATATCAACGCGTTGGCGCAGGCGGCGGCGCTGGCCGCGCTCGACGACGCCGAGCACGTCCGCCGAACGCGGGACGTGAACCGGGCAGGACTCGTCGAATTGTCCCGGGCCTGCCAGGCGCTGGGTCTCTCCGTGGTGCCGAGCGCGGCGAATTTCCTGATGGTCGAGGTCGGCGACGGACAGCGCGTCTTCCTGGAACTTCAGCGGCGCGGGGTGATCACTCGTCCGATGGGAGGCTACGGACTTCCACGACACATCCGGATCTCGGTGGGAACCGCAGAGCAGAACCGGCGTTGCATCGACGCGCTTCAGGCGGTGCTCGGCCGTGAATCGGCTCCGTCGGTCGGCGGCGGCTGAGCCTGGACGGCGAGCAGACCGGGGGCTTCTCCCGCGTCCCTGGTTTCGACCCAGCGCGCCAACAGCCAGAGCAGATCGCTGAGGCGGTTCAGGAAGATAATGATTTCGGGGTTCTTCAACGCGTCGGTTTCCTGGAGGGCGCAGACCCGCCGCTCCGCGCGGCGGGCCGTGACGCGCGCGACGTCGAGCGCGGCGGCGTCGGCGGTGGCACCCGGCGTGGCCCAGCCCTTGTAGGTGATCTGGCCGGCTTCGAGCGACCTGATGTGGGCATCCAGTTTCGAGGTGGCCTCCGTGGTCACGAGGGGGTAGCCGTCCGCCGCGTACCGGGGGAGGTCGTCGACGGCCGTGGCGAGTTCCCCCATGACGGTGACCAGGTCCCGCTGGATGGGGAGCAGCGTCTCGCGGATGTAGGGATGCGGGGTGGTGGCGCGGGCGACGCCGAGGGCGGAATTGAGTTCATCGACGGTCCCGTAGGCTTCGACTCGGGGATGGCACTTGGAAACTCGGCGGTTGTACATCAGTCCGGTGGTGCCGTGGTCGCCGGTTCGGGTGGCTATGCTCATGAAGTTGGGTGGCCTGCGGGGCGCGAGTATGCGTCAAAACGGAATCGGCGCCACGGGCAATTGACGGCCGAAGTCGTGCCGATCATGTTCGGCCGCGCTCGCGCCCTCATGAACGCCAAAGTCCTGCTCAAATCGCTGTTTTTCGTCCTGGTTCTCCTGCTTCTCGTGCTGATGGGAATGAACAACCGGGGTGTCGTGGATTTTGTTCTGCCGCCCCTGATTCCCCAGCGGATCCAGCAGCCGGCCGCCCTGATGTACTTCGCGTTTTTCGCGATTGGATTCCTCACCGGGACCCTGGTTTGGGCGGGGCTTGGAAAGGGCGGCGGCAAATCCGGGGCGGGCAGGGCCTCGGGGGGCAAGTGAGCGAAGTGAAAGGGCGTTGGTTGCGCGGGCTGGTTTGGGTGGTCCTGGCGTTCCTCGCCAGCCCCGGGTCCGGGTGGCGTTGGAGCTGGGGTTGCGGCGCGCGCGCGGGCGCCGCGGAACCCACGGAACCCGCGGATGCGCCGCTGGAGGGATTGGAGGGCGAGCCGTTCGTTGCGGGCGGACAGACCGGTCGGGTGGCGGCGGCGTATGTGGACCGCCATCTGCGGGTGACGTGGCGGGATCAAACCGTCGCGGAGGGCGGCGCGGCGGTTGGGCCCGTGGAAACGCCGCGGGTTCTCGCCAGCACGGATGCCCCGGGGCACTGGCCGTCCCGCGACTGGCGCGCCTGGCCGATGACGGGCGGGAAGGGGGCCTGGGAGGCGCGGATCCCCTTGGAGTCGGCGAGAACGCCCGTGGTCTATTTCGTGGAGGCCGGCGCGGGTTCGACGAACGTTTCCGCGATGCGTTGGTTTCGGCCGGGGCTGGCGGGCGTGACGGAGCCGACCCGTCCGTTCACGGGGCACCTGGAAGGATTCGAGCAGGGCCTTGGGGGATGGGAATGGGGCGGAAGCGGCGACGGGGCGATGGGGATGACGACCTCGTCCCAGGCGTGGACGGGACGCGCCGCGCTTCGGTTGGAGGTGCCGCGCGGTCGGGCGTCGGCGACGATCGGGACGGTTCGCCTGCGGGGCTGGATGCTGGTCGAGCACGCGCCGGTGAACCTGGTGATGGCGGCCCGGACCGAATCCGGGGTTGGAAAGCTCCGGTTGGCGCTGCACGGGGGCGCGAGGAGTGACGATTTGGCGGTCTACCCGGCGAGGCGCGAGTTCGAGGTCGGTCCGGCGTGGCGGCGGATCGAAGTGCCGCTGGAATCGTTTGTGAACCTGCGGCCGTCGACGGTGGATTGGCTCACCGTTCAATTCCTGGCGGACGGGGGCCGCGCCGTCCTTCTCGATGACGTGGAATTGGAGCTTCGTTGAGGCGGGCGGGCGGGGGCTTCGATCTGACGCTTGTAGGCGTTGATGCCATCGACGACGGCCTGGGCCATTTTCTTGCGTCCCGTCTCGCTGTAGATCCAGCGGGCATCGGAGGGATTGGACATGAATCCGCCTT